>JAZDGK010000178.1:0-16841 GCA_043806955.1 Pseudomonadota bacterium
TATGTCTTTGAAATAATTGCTCTCTTCGCGGCTACTCTGGGCATGGCAAATACATTCCTCATTCTGATTATGGAGCGCAGGCACGATATCGGGGTCTACCGGGCCATCGGCGCCACCAGGCGGAATATCGTCAAACTGATAATTGCCGAATCCGGAATCATGGCGTTTGTCAGCTATGTGCCGGGTGGACTGGGCGGTACGATACTCTCCGTGATTTTGATCTTTGTGGTCAACAAACAATCGTTCGGATGGACGATACAGCCGGTTTTCCCGGTTGGTGTGTACATAATCGCTTTCCTGTTGACCTTTCTGGTTTCGATTTCCGCATCGCTCGTCCCTGCCGCCCTGGCGGCCAAAACGAATATCGTCGAAGCTATGAGAATGGACTAGTTGCATTTCGGATTGCGGATTGCGGATTGCGGATTGCGGAATGCGGAATGCGGAATGGAAATGAGTGCTGAGTAGTGAGTGCCGAGTACTGAGTGCTGAGCAAAAAACAAGCTATTGGTCGGTGAACGGTCAAAGGTGAACGGTGAACAGTATCTTCCTGTCTTCCCTGAGTTCCTGATTGACAAGGTTTTTCGTAATAGTCTGGCTTTTCGAAAAAACGAGCGGAACCTCAAGACAAACTCTTCTCGTCGTGCTCGTGCTCAGCGCAGCGACAGCGGAGCGGTGCTCGTAATCGTAATCGGAGAACTGAGCGCTGCTCAAAACAATCGATTACGATTACGCGCACGAGCACGAAAGAGAATGAAATCCGAATCTTTTCAAAGCGCTAAAGTGTTACGAGTTTTTTCATTTCGGGATTTATGCATGACCAGAATTGTTGTGAAATGTTGGGTGCCGTTCATCTGTGCGCTAATTCTGCACTCGATCTCTGTCACTTGCCCTTCGATCGCCGGGGGTGATTTCAAACAGGCGCTTCCCGGATACAAGTTCCGCTTTCCTCAAGACCACTTTTCCCATCCGGATTTTAAACTGGAATGGTGGTATTACACAGGAAATCTCCACACGGCGTATGGGAAAGGCTTTGGTTATGAACTGACCTTCTTTCGGGTCGGGCTCGCACTCCCCGATCCTTCCAGGACTTCCCGCTGGGCGGTAAGCAGTATATATCTTGCCCATCTTGCCCTTACGGACAAGTCGAACGGACGTTTTTTCTACCGGGAGCGCATCAACAGGGGAAGTCTGGGCCAGGCCGGTGCAGCCACTGACCGATATCACGTCTGGATCGATGACTGGCAGGTGCGGGAAAACGGAAACAAACACACGTTGGCCGCCGGAAATTCTCAGTTGGGCATAAACCTGGAGATCTGTCCGGTCAAATCGCCGGTCATTCATGGTGAAAACGGCGTGAGCCAAAAGGCGGAGTCAACAGGCAATGCATCCCACTATTATTCACTTACCAGGATGGTTACCAAAGGGGTAATCCGTCATAACGGTTCAACTCACAAGGTCACCGGACCGAGCTGGATGGACCATGAGTTCGGAAGCAATCAGTTGACCGGCGACCAGGCGGGGTGGGACTGGTTTGGCTTACAACTTGATAACCGGCATGAACTTATGCTTTACGTCATGAGGCAAAAAGACGGGAGCTGGAATCCCGTATCGAGCGGCACGCTCGTTTTTCCCGACAGCCGCACAAGGCATCTTGGAACAGGCGATTTCAAAATCCAAAAAAAGGGAGAATGGCGGAGTCCCCATTCAGGGACCGTCTATCCGGCTGGATGGACAGTTACGGTCCCATCGGAAGAAATCCTTCTGGAGATTATGCCGGCTCTCGCGGATCAGGAACTGGTTACAGAAAACAGCGCGCGAGTTACCTACTGGGAAGGAAGCGTAAATATCAAAGGAAGAATGCACCGCAAATCCCTCACAGGCCAGGGGTACGTGGAACTTACCGGCTATGCCCCCGGCGGCATCGGACCGGCACTCCGGAAAGAATGACGCTCAGCCACTTCCCCGTTGCGTTCCTTTTATTTTTCTGCCGATTGTTTCCTGACCTGTTCGCTGAGCAATTGTTCCAGGCCGGCTAGGGTTTTGGCATTTGAAGAGCCTTCTACCGCCCTCAGAGCGATGTCCTGGACCTTTTGATAGGCCCCCTCCAACTGCTGGGAATACTTTGCAATCTGCCGGTTCTGTTCTTCGACCGTCTTTTCCAGGGCGGCGATTCGGGTAGTAAGCACATTGCGCTGCCCTTCGAATTCCTTTTTCAGCAAGTCCTCTTTGGTCTTGGCTTCAAAGCTGATTCTATCGGTGGCATCCTTCACCGTTTTCTTGACCGTCTCCTCCAGCTCTTTCGGGAACGTTTGGGCACGCTTTCGCAGCTCATTCAACTCCGCCTCACTCTGAGCGACGGCTTTTTCCCTCTCGGCGAGTTCTTTTTCCATCTGCTCCCGTTTTGAAAGGATTTCTTTTTCCAGGGCGGCTTTCTCATCTGCAAATTTGTCCAGGGCCAATTGCCGTTCACGTTCAAATGTGTACTTGAATTCTTCCTTTTCCCTCTCCCGCCGTTTTTTCTCCTCTGCGTCCATCAACTTGGAAAGGGTTTCCTGTTCTTTCTTTTCTTTGGTCCACTCAGCCCGTATAGTCTCGATCTCACGGGTCAGGTTCTCTTTTCGTGCCGCCATTTCACTCTCGAATTCCTGCCGCTTTATATTCTGAGCTTCTATCAGCGCGGCCAGTGTCGAGGCTGATTTTTCAATCTCGTACAATTCCTGAAGCTCTTTGTCTCTGATTTCAATAGCCTTTTGAATGCTTCGATAGTTATTGACCTCTTCATCGAGCCTTTCGGAAAGCTGCGTGAGCATCCTGTTTGTTTCCAGTTTCAAATCATTGATGCCCACGGCAATGCCTTCCGCCGAAAGTGTGTCCGCGACCTGGACCGCCTCCTGGGCCCTCTTTCCCTCGCGCTTCTTTTCCGGTTCCAGCTCCGATCCTTCCCGCTCCTGCAATTCCTTTGCGAGCGAGCCATAAGCCTCGAGCATTTCCTGCTTGGTGCTGGCAGGAGATATCTTTCGTACAGCAGCCTTTTTCTCAGCCATATGAATCATCCTTTCACTAATAAGATACTGTTAAGGTCTAGCGGATTATTCCAGAAAAATCAATAGGCTTGCCGCCAAAACACGATGACACCTTGACTTTGTGCCTTCGTGGTTTGGGTGCAAGTGGAAGTGGGACTCAATTCTATTCCAAACGTAACCCATAGGAGCCTGTCGGACTTAGGGATGATCTGCTGCGGAAGTGGGGGGAACGGCCCAAATATCCCCGAATGTTCGTTACATAGCAACACTATGCGCCTCAAATTCGGGAATATTTGGTCTCGTCCCTCCACTTCCTCGCGACGATCCCCTAAGCTCGACAGGCTCCTAGCCAAGATCATGTAGCACAGCCGCCCTCGGCTGTGAACCGGCGTGATTTCACAGCCGAGGGCGGCTGTGAAATCACAGATGTCTTCTCGATACCGACTTGATTCAACAGGCATTCGTATCAGCCCCGTCCCACTTCTACTTGCACCCTCGTGGTTTTCTCGGTTTCCTTTCTCCCGTTTCCAATGCTACAATTTCTATAGGCACGGATGCGCACAGTCCATTTCGGGAGTATGGGGGGGGGGAATATGGCGAGTGTATTTCCGGTAGAATTTTTCAGCGATGTCCCACATGTATACGACGAGCTGAGATTGGAAGCGGACTCCCGGCTGGAAGCGCTGGGAAAGGGCCATACCGATATAACTGGCGCCTCCGTAGCCGTCAGACAGCCTGCACACGCTGCTACTCCCTATATTTATGAGGCCAGAGTAGTGGTCTATATCAGACCCGAAAACGTAGTTGCCGTGGAAACAGCCGATACCATGGAGGTGGCCCTCCGGTCTGCTCTCGATGCCGTGGAGCGGCAAGTACGCCGGCTCCGAGGCAAACTTGGTCAACCTTGGAAAAGACACGATCTGTGAGTTTTCATCAATCAGGAAAAGAAATCTCTGTGCCCCCTGTGGCGAAGGTGAGAAATGGATCTAATCACAAAAACGGATATCGAGGAACTGATGAAGCACAGTTCATGGCCCTGTATATCGATTTTCATGCCCGCACATCGAGCGGGAAAGGAAATCCAGCAAGACCGGATAAGGTTGAAGGACCTGCTCCGGGAGGCAGAACAGAACCTGGTTCAAAAGGGTCTCCGACGCCCGGAGGCAAAAGAACTTCTTAAAGAGCCAACCCTGATGGTGGAGGATCACTCGTTCTGGGAACAACAAAGCGACGGACTGGCAATTTTTCTATCCCCTGAAAGGTATCGCGTATTCAGGCTTCCTTTGGACTTTAAAGAATTCGTACTCATAGCGGATCGGTTTTATGTAAAACCGATTCTTCCACTCTTCATGGGAGACGGCCGCTTCTACATCCTTGCCCTGAGCCAGGGTCAAACTCGACTGCTTCAGGGGACCCATTACAGCGTTCATCAGATTGCCCTCGAAACTCTCCCGAAAAGCCTTCAAGAAACACTTTGGTACGACGATCCCCAAAGGCAGCTCCAGTTCCATACCGGAACCAGTACCCCGGGGGGACCTCGGCGCGGAGCTATGTTCCACGGGCACGGTGTCGGCATCGATGACAACAAGACGAACATGCTGCGGTATTTTCATAAAGTTAATGACGGGCTGCACGAGTTGCTGCGAGATGAGCGATGGCCATTGGTGCTGGCGGGGGTCGATTATCTGTTTCCCCTTTATAAAGAGGCCAATACGTATAATTATTTCATGGAAGAACATATTTCCGGCAATCCTGAGCTGCTGAGTCCTGAAGATTTGCACCGTGGCGCCTGGGCAATCGTCGCGCCTTATTTCGATCGGGAACGTGGAAAAGCAGCGGCACGCTATCGTGAGGTCTTTGGCACCAAATATGCATCGAACAACTTGGAGTCGATCCTTCTCGCCGCCTGCATGGGCAGGGTGGACTACGTGTTTTCGCTGCGCGGGATTGAGCAGTGGGGGACTTACAGAGCTGAGACTATGGAGACTTCTCTTCATCCCAACCAAGAGCCCGGAGACATCGATCTAATCTATCTCGCCATAATCTGTACCGTTCTGAACCGGGGAACCGCGTATGTACTCGGACCGGAAAGAATGCCTCAGCCCGCAGAATCGGCCGTAGCAGCCCTCTTCCGTTATTGATCTCACCGCAAAGGCGCAAAGCACGCAAAGAAATGCTTTTCAAAAAAACCCTTTTTCTTCTTTGCGCTCTTTGCGCCTTTGCGGTGAATCAGTTCATCGCACGACCGTCGGGGATAAAGGGCTCTCCGGTTCCCGGCCGAAAAGCTCGGCATACTGATCGGGGAGCTCGCCCAGTATATCCTGCAATTCACCAGGGGTTACGGCTTCCTGCAAGACCTTCATTACGGCCAGGGTCTGCCTTACTGCATTCGGATAGCCGATGTCGGCCCGAGCAGTGACACGATCGTAAAACTCCTCCAGCATGTAGCGGTCTTTTTCACAACGTCCGGAAAGATACTCTCTCAACTCATGCGGGACCTGGGCGGCCAGTTCATGTCTCTCCGTTCTCGAAACACGCTCGCCAAGAGTCTCGATGACTACTCTGGTAATCCGTGCCGCGTCCTCCAGGGATTCAAGACCCGCCTCTCCTTTAACCCTCTTCAGGAATTCTTGATATTTCATTCTTACCCCCTTGACCACCAAGGCACTAAGAAACACAGGTTTTCTTGTCTTGTCCGTAACAGATTGGAGTTTTCTTGGTCAAACGTGCTATAATTATTCTAACAAACCTCACCGTTCTGCACCTGAATTTCTTCAAGACGCATTTCAACACTGGCTCTCTACAAGACAAAGATTAGGAACATAACGCATCCTTAGTCGTGGCGCAGTCTTCTTAGGAGGAGGAAATTATGGCTAGAGTAGCTATAAACGGTTTGGGAAGAATTGGGCGGTCCACGCTTAAGATTCTACTGGACACGCCAAGTCTTGAAGTCGCGGCCATTAACGATCCCAGTCCGGTCGATGGCCTTGTATATTTGCTCAAGTACGACACTGTTTACGGGAGGTACGCGAAGAAGGTCGATACCGATGGCAGTCACCTGATAATCGACGGAAAACCGTATGTGGTAACGAGTGAAAGAGATCCACTGAGGCTTCGCTGGGCTGAGAAAGGAATCGAGCTCGTCTTTGAATGCACGGGGGTGTTCACCGGCAGAGAAGACCTCCGGAAACACCTTCAGGCCGGGGCAAAAACCGTCATTCTCTCCACGACATCAAAATCAGAAGACATACCAACTGTTGTCCCGGGTGTGAACAAGCCTGATCCTAATGACAGGATAGTGTCGTGCGCCAGTTGCACCACCAATTGTATCACCCCTGTAGTGGAGATAGTGGGAAGAAGAATAGGCATGAAAAAGGCGATTATGACGACTGTGCACGCATACACTTCGACGCAGAGAATCGTGGACGAATATAGCGGGAAACCGAGAAGAGGGAGGGCCGGAGCGGCCAATTTCGTTCCCACGTCGACGGGAGCTGCTGTGGCCACAACAAGAGTGCTGCCCCAATACCGGGGGTTATTCCACGGAGTCGGTGTTCGCGCTCCGAATCCGTGCGGTTCTATTGCCGATATCGTGATGCTGACCGAGCGCAGGACGACGAAGGATGAAGTCAACAGCATATTCAGAGAGGAAGCGGAAAGCCCGAGATACAGGGGCATTTTTGGCGCAACCGACGATCCGGTCGTATCGTCGGATATCATCGGAGATCCCCGTGCGTCGGTAGTCGATCTGGAAATGACACAACTCGTGGACGGAGACCTCCTCAAAGTCATGAGCTGGTATGACAACGAATGGGGCTATTCCAGCCAGATGGTGAGACTGGCGCTCATGATGCTGCCGGACACGGGAAAGACGCGGGGAGAGGAAGACGCTAGGAAGCTAGGAAGCTAGGAAGCTAGGAAGCCAGGAGGCTGGGAGGCGAGCATTCCAGCTTCTCGGATCCCCAGCCTCAATCTCCGCGTCACTCTTCTTAATTCCGCAATCCGCACTTCCTCATTCCCCCACAACCTCGTGAAGCACCCGGCTCAGATCCTCTATCCTGTATGGTTTGGCTATTACCGCCTTGAATCCGTAATTCTCGTAGTCGGACATGATGGGATCATTTGAATACCCGCTTGAGACAACGGCCTTAACCTCGGAATCAAGGTCACGCAATCTCCGGATCGCCTCCCTGCCGCCCATGCCTCCGGGTATGGTCAGATCCATGATTACGGCGTCGAACGGGTTCCCTTGTGACTTTGCGTGGAGATACTGTTCAATGGCCTGCTTCCCATCGCCGGCATATTCCACGGAATAGCCAAGATGAGCCAGCATATGGCCGATTACCACCCGGACGAGCTCTTCATCCTCCATCACCAGGATTTTTCCCTTGCCGCGCACGATTTCACCACGTTCCGTGACTATCCTTTCCTCGATCTCCTGGACGGATGCGGGCAGAAAGACGTGGAAAGTCGTTCCCACCCCGACATCGGATTCTACGTCTATGAACCCGTTATGGTTCTTGACTATGGCATATGAGACAGTAAGGCCGAGCCCGCTCCCTTCTTGCTTCGTCGTAAAATATGGATCAAAGACTCTGGAGAGGTGCTCTCTCGATATACCTGTCCCATGGTCCTCAACGGATATCTTGACGTACGGGCCGTCTTTGAGCGGCAGGTTGTCCTCCGGCCGGACTACGGAATTTGCGGCGGTCACTTCAATTGTCCCGCCTCCGGGCATGGCCTGCTCTGCATTGATTACGATGTTGTTTATAACCTGGGCTATTTGAGATTCGTCGACATCTACCGGCCATAAGTCCTTCTCAATGGACAGGCGGCATTGTACGTTGGAGCCTCGCACGGCGAACAGCGCGGTATCCTTAATCAGTTTGTCGATTGAAACCGTTTTCTTGACTGGTCCGCCTCCTTTTGAGAACGCAAATAGTTGCCCGGTCAGATCTTTCGCCCGAAGACAGGCCCTCTCCGAATCTACGAGCTTGTCATAGATCTTATCCGTTGGTTTTGAATACAGCTTTGCAAGCGTAATATTCCCCAGAATGGCGGTCAGAATGTTGTTGAAATCGTGCGCGATCCCGCCGGCCAATACGCCTATCGACTCAAGTTTGCTTGCCTTAATGCGCTCGGCCTCAAGCTGCTTCAACTGGGTAATGTTCGACACGGTACTTATGACACCGACCAGTTCGCCCTTTTCATCCAGAAGGGGATCGACTGAAATATGGAACCATTTGTCATTAGCCGATAAGTCGGAGACTCGCCTCTGCCGCACTTCGGCGTTCTCTTCCGGCCGGCAGAGTCCCAGGAATTCTTCCGGGAAAACTGCAGAGCATTCGGATCCGATCATCTCGTCACAGGTCTTGCCGATCATCTCCGCCATGGCCCGGTTGCACTGCCGTATTTTTCCCTCCCGGTCGACCATGCAGATTCCATCACTTGTAGCATCGAAAACGGTCTGCCATTGCCTCGCAGAGACAGTCAGCTTCGATTCAGCACGGCGTGCCCGGAGGAATGCGCCAATCGTAGCAACCAGTACCGGAGGCTCTACGGGCTGTGTGAGGTACCCGTCCGCACCTCCGTCCAGGCCCCGCACCTGCGCTTTTGTATCGCGATATGTCGCTGAAAGATGGACTATGGGAATGGAAGCGGTCCCGGGATCGGCCCTCAGTGCCTGCACGACCTCGAATCCATCAATATCAGGGAGATTAATAGCGAGGATGATCAGATCCGGCTGCGTTTCCATTGCCAGACGAATCGCCTCCCGGCCGGTACCCGCCTCTATTACTTCAAATCCGGATTGTTTAAGAATACGGGCAGTGGCATGTCTGGCAGCCTCGCTGTCATCTACGTTTAGAATAGTGCCTTTCGATTCCTCCGGCATGTAACCCTCCTTTCGAATCAGAGCCTGGGATTTCAGAAATCAACTGCTGAATGAGGATCTTGCAAAAGTCGTCATACCGGTGAAAACCGGTGTCCAGGAGTAGGGGCAATTCATGAATTGCCCCTACTTGAAATTACTGGATTCCGGCGCTGCCCCGGACCCCGATCCGGGGTTCGCCGGAATGACGAGAATGCCGGTCATAAGACTTTTGCAAGAGGCTCGAACATATAGACTTCCAGATAAAGTTTTTGGGTGCGTTATCGGTCGGGGATGTACGAACAGGTACTATCCCCTCCCTGCTGCCTTCCCAAAAACATTATCTGAAAGTCTATAAAAAGGTACACACAACAGAAACGCCTCGTGGCTCGGAAGCCGGGTTGGAAAGATATAGACTTCCAGATAAAGCTTTTGGGTGCGTTAGGGTCTGTCACGGAATAAGTTGCGAATTCTGAGTGCTGAGGCGCCCGTCTGGCAAGGCGCGAGGAGGGCGCATACCGTGAGTATGCAACCGACGAGCAACGCAGCCGGACGGGATGGATCGGCGCTCAGAATGCTCAAGTTATTCCGTGCCAGACCCTTATTGGTCGGGGATGTACGAACAGGTACTATCCCCTCCCTGCTGCCTTCCCAAAAACATTATCTGAAAGTCTATAGATTGTGCAGCAAGAGAGATCTGAAATTGGTTCCGGGCGCCTGGCCGGACTCTAGGGATAGTCACGTCCGTTTTCCCGGAGTAGATCATTATGAGTCCGACGGGACCCTGGATAATATTATACACGAAGTGAATGCGGGGAATGAACTCACAAATGACGATGAATGATCAAAAGCCCAAGTTCCTTGCAGCAATGCCGATACTCAGGGAGCCGGAAAATGCTAATATACCGTGCATAGGTCAATGTCCAATATCGAATGTCCAATGCTCAATGTCCAAGGTCCAAGGTATTTGCTCCTGATTGGAAATTGGTTATTGAACATTGAACATTGGACATTGATCCTAAAACGGTATATTGGAAACTTCTAAGTCCCTTATTCCCATTCTATGGTGCTCGGGGGTTTGGAAGAAATATCGTAAACGACTCTGTTGATACCTTTTACTTCGTTGATGATACGGTTGGAAATCGTTCCCAACAGATCGTACGGCGCCTTGCTCCAGTCCGCAGTCATGGCATCAAGGCTGTCGACGATGCGAACGGCGGCGACGTTGTCGTAAGTCCTTTCATCTCCCATGACGCCGACCGTTTTTATGGGCAGGAGTACGGCGAAAGACTGCCAGACCTGCCTGTATAACCCTGCCTTCTTCATTTCTTCGAGCACAATGGCGTCAGCTTCACGCAGTATCGCAAGCCTTTCCGGCGTGATTTCGCCGAGGATTCTTATGGCGAGGCCCGGGCCGGGGAACGGCTGGCGATAGACGATTTCTTCGGGCATCCCGAGTTCGATGCCCACTTTGCGTACTTCATCCTTGAATAGTTCCCGGAGCGGCTCGATGAGTTTCAGTTTCATAACTTCGGGCAATCCGCCGACATTATGATGCGACTTGATGGTAGCGGAAGGGCCTTTAAAGGACACGCTTTCTATAACATCCGGGTAGAGGGTCCCCTGGGCGAGATAATCTACATTCCCAAGGCTGTGGGCCTTTTCTTCAAAGACCTTTATGAATTCCCGCCCTATTGTGCGCCGTTTTACCTCCGGGTCGGTTACGCCTTTCAGGCAGTCGAGAAAATGCCCGGAGGCATCAACGTAAACCAATTCAAGGTCGTAATGTCTGGCAAAGGCGTCACGTACGCTTTCCGGCTCGCCTTTGCGCAACATACCGTTGTTCACAAATATGCAGGTTGACCGGCGACCGATGGCTTTATGCATCAGGACGGCGACAACCGAGGAATCGACCCCGCCGCTCAGGGCACAAATGACTTTTCCGTCCCCTACCTTTTCCCTGATTGCGTTGATTGTGGTCTCGATAAAGGACTTCATTGTCCAGGACGGTGTGATTTTGCAGATCTTCTCCATGAAGTTGATCAGAATTTCGTTTCCTATGGAAGTGTGCACCACTTCGGGATGGAACTGAACCCCGTATAGCCTTCTTGTCTGGTCCCGCATGGCCGCAATCGATGAACGGGTCCGGGCCATGGATATGAATCCGGGAGGCAATGCCTTAACTTCATCGCCATGGCTCATCCAGACAGGATAACTCTGCCCGGTTGCTCCCAAGCCGGAAAACAAGTCCTGCGCATCTGAGATGCTCAGTTCCGCCCGCCCGTATTCCCTTTTGGGAGCGTGTTCGACCCGTCCCCCGAGTTGATGGGCCATCAACTGCATACCGTAGCATATCCCCAGAACAGGCGGTCCCAGATCATAAACATCCCTGCTGCCGATCGGGGCGTTTTCGTCGTAAACCGATGAAGGACCTCCGGAGAGAACGATCCCTTTCGGGGCAAAAGATTTTATGAAATCCATTGAGACATTAAAGGGATGGATCTCGCAGTAGACCCTGTTCTCCCTTATCCGCCTGGCTATAAGCTGGGTGTACTGCGATCCGAAGTCCAGAATCAGTATTTTCTCAGCGTGTATCGTATCTTTCATGATCATCTCGATTCAAAACTCAATACATTTTTCTTTAATCAGGAACTCAGGAACCCAGGAAAAAGAGTGACATTTTCAATTCGCAACCGATCATCTTCCTCGGGTTTTACTCGGCACTCAGTACAGCCCAACATATTAAGGTATCCATATTGCCTTAGAGGTTGCGCAACGCTCAGCAACACCCACCCCTCGCCCCGTCCTCGGGGAGAGGGGTGGGTGAGGGGTCTTGATGCGGCATGTTATCCCCCTCACCTCGATCCTCTCCCCCAGGATGGTGGAGAGGAGGCTTATACTCACAGCATTGGTCCTTTTTGGATACCTATTTGTGTTGAGCTGTACTCAGTACTCAGCACTCAGCACTTCTTCTTCTCAATCCGCAATCCGCAATCCGCAATCCGAAATGGATCGCAACTCGCAACCCGTTTCTAATTCTCCACCCTGTAGTTCGGGGCCTCTTTGGTTATGATTACGTCATGGACATGGCTCTCTCTGAGACCGGCCGGCGTGATCTTTACAAACTTCGCCTTTTTGCGGAGATCTTCAATCGTCCGGCAGCCGGCATACCCCATACCTGCTCTCAAGCCGCCGATCAACTGGTATATTGTTGCCGCGAGCGGCCCGCGATATGGAACCCGGCCTTCGATGCCTTCAGGGACAAGCTTGGAGAGGCTTTCAATGTCGTCCTGGAAATATCGATCTTTGCTTCCCCTCTTCATTGCCTCGAGCGAGCCCATGCCTCTGTAGACCTTGTAAGTACGGCCCTGGAAAAGGACGGTCTCCCCCGGCGTTTCCTGAGCGCCTGCGAAAAGGCTTCCTATCATGACTGAATGTGCCCCTGCCGCAATGGCTTTGGTCACGTCACCCGAAAACTTGATCCCGCCGTCGGCAATGAGTGGTATGCCGTGCTTGTCACATACGATCGCGCAATCATGAATAGCAGTCATCTGCGGTACTCCCACTCCGGATATGACCCGCGTCGTACAGATCGATCCGGGCCCGACCCCGACCTTAATCCCGGTTGCCCCGGCCTGAATAAGCCTTTCAGCTCCCTCGGCAGTGGCCACGTTTCCGGCAATAAGCTCAACCCGGGGGAAATTCCTTTTGATATCCCCGACCGCATTGATTACGTTTCCCGAATCGCCGTGGGCTGAATCAATCACCAGGAGATCCACCTCCGCCTCGATAAGCGCGCCTGCACAGTCGATCCTCTCCTCTCCCACGCCGATGGCAGCTCCGACCCTTAGTCTGCCGAAATCATCCTTGCAGGCGTTCGGGTATTTTTTGATCTTCTCAATGTCTTTAATGGTTATAAGTCCTTTCAAATTTCCTTCCTCGTCGACAACAAGCAGCTTTTCAATCCTGCTCTTGTGCAAAAGGACTTTGGATTCTTCAAGAGTGATTCCCGCATGGGCAGTTATAAGATTGTCTTTGGTCATGACCTTTTCAACTTCCTGATCCAGACCGGTTTCGAAACGAAGGTCCCGGTTCGTCACTATTCCTACCAGTTTTCTGCCTTCGACCACCGGGACGCCCGAGATGCGATACTGTCGCATAATGTTCAGGACTTCATGAATCTTTTGCCGGGGGCTAACGGTTACCGGATCGACGATCATTCCGCTTTCCGACTTCTTTACCTTCTCCACTTCGAGGATCTGGCTCTCTATAGACATATTCTTATGAATTATGCCGATTCCGCCTTCTCTTGCCATGCTTATGGCAGTGTTCGCCTCGGTTACCGTATCCATGGCCGCACTGATCAGAGGAATCGTGAGATCGATTCCGCGGGTCAACATGGTTGCGGTTTCCACATCTCTCGGCAAAACCGACGAGTTTTGAGGTATGATCAACAAATCATCAAAAGTGTATCCCTCTTTTATTTCGTTTAACATGGTCTTGAATTCCTTTCCATAACCGGCCGGTATTGGAGGTTACGCGCCGGATATTATCGTAGAATTAACGGTTGCACTTTAAATGCAATACTGTTGAAATAAGAGTCGGGGAAGTGAAATCCTCGGCCGCTACACACCCCGTCCCGCCTCCGGCGGGCCACCCCTCTTTTTAGAGGGGAATTAAGACTGGTCCATCGAGGACGGACGCTTTAGTCCCCTCTTGAGAGGGGTGGATTCGCCGCAAGGCAAAGACGGGGGGTGTACCGGCGTGGCAAGAATCATCATGCGCGTCCTATCCCCTCAGCCCTTAATTCAACAGCATTGACTTTAAATGCGGGCCGTTCCTGCAGGGCAAACCTGCAGTCTTTCCCACAGATCTATCGCCGCGCCTTCCAGGATACCGTAATGGCTGACTGTCATCTCCTGCTGAGAGAAGGTCTCCATGATCGTTATCCATGCAGCGAGCCCGGCAAAAATGATGTCCTCTCTCCCTTTATCAAGGCCCGGTATGGACATTCTTTCCTCAGCCTTTAGCGCCCCCAGTCTTCTTGAGAGATCCTTGAGCTTGTCGAGCTTCAAAACGTGGCCGTTTATCAAGCCAGAATCATATTCAGACAGGGCCAAATCCATTGCGGCCAAAGTCGTGGCCGTTCCCGCTGTTCCGATAATCCGGCAGCCTTCATCCGCGCAATATTCAAACTCATTCTTTAGCTTTGAAAGTTCGGATGCGATACAGCGCCTGATTTTCTCCGTCTCTTCGGGCAAAGGAGGATCGTGCTTCAGATATGTATCGGTAAGGTAAACGGCACCAAAATCAAGGCTTTGAACGGCCTTCAGCCGTTCACCCCGGACCCGTATGAACTCCGTACTCCCTCCGCCGACATCAACGATCAGGTTTGACGCATCAAGTTCCGATTTTTCCCACAGTACGCCTTTGGCACAAAGCCCGACCTCTTCTTCGCCCGAGATTATCTCTATTTCAATACCTATTTTTCCGGACAGGACTCCTGCGGATCTCTTACCGTTCCCGGCCCTGCGGAATACACTGGTACCGATCGCCTTCGCATTTTTGATGGAGTGCGTTTCCAGTACGCCTCTAAAACCTGCGAGGACTCCTTCTGCCCTGGACAGGGTTGCCCCATCTATGGCCCCATCCCTGTCAATACCTTCCCCGAGCCTTACGTTCGCCAGTTCCGTGTGAAGAGTGACAATCTTCCGGGGCTCAATCCGGCCGATCCACAGACGTATGGTATTCGTCCCTACGTCTATGGAAGCCAGCTTTTGGTCTCGTTCTCCCACTTCCTCGTGACGATCTCCTGAGCCCGTCAAGCTCCCACCGTTCATTTAGAAAAGTCGGATTTCCGGATGAAAAAACATCGAAATATCCACGACATTTTATGGAGAATTGGAATGTTGTGCATAATACTATATCCGGGAACAAAAGGAAAGGGACGGACGGGTTTCGGATTTCGGATCTTGGATTTCGGATTGTGGAATTGAAAAGGACGGAAGGTGCGAATGTGAGAAGGTGGGAGCGCCCATTTCGGATTTCGGATTTCGGTTTGCGGAATGGGGAAAAGAAAGGCGCGGCACTGAATGCTGAGACACTCCTGGTGAAAGGTGAACAGATTTTTCTGCTTTCGTGATTTCCTGATTGAATGACTGGGAGCCTGTCGGACTTAGGATGATCTACTGCGGAAAGTGGGGGAACGGCCCAAATATCCCCGACTTTTCGTTGCATAGCAACACTATGCGCCTCAAATTCGTGAACATTTGGCCTCGTTCCTCCACTTCCTCGTGACAATCCCCTAAGTCCGACAGGCTCCTGGTTTTTTCAGTACATTTCTGAACTGCCGTAACCCCGCTCACCATGAAGGCTCTGATCAAGGCCGATAAGCTCGTCCTTTTCGTCCACTCGAAAGCCGAGGGTCTTGTTTATGAGGACTGTCAATACTAAAGTGAAGACGGCTGCATAGACGATGGTTATCCCTATCCCGGTAACCTGGACGATAAACTGGTCCCAGGCGGTCCAATTGCCGCCCGCTTTCCGTGCCGCTTCAGCCATCCAGCTCGGCCTGATGAAAAAGGAGAGTAGAAGCACTCCCGTACCGCTCCCCACACCGTGGACACCAAATACATCGAGTGTATCATCGTATCCCAGTTTGTATTTAAGAAGAATGGCTGAATAGCATACCATAGCGGAGATCGCTCCCAGTGCCAGCGCACCGACAGGCTGAACCACGCCGGCTGCGGGCGTAATCACTACCAGCCCGGAAAGGATGCCCGTAACGAACCCCAGAGAGGTCGCCTTTTTCATGTGGATTGCCTCTATTCCGACCCAGGCAAGTGCACCGGATGCCGCAGAAATTTGGGTCATGGTCAGAGCTCGGGCTGTATCGAGTCCGCTCGACACAGTGCTGCCGGCATTAAACCCGAACCAGCCCACCCACAAAAGACCGGCTCCGATCAGAGTCATTACCAGACTGTTAGGATTAGTAGTGGATTTGGGATACCCCTGTCTGGCTCCCAGGTACAGTACCGCAACTAAGGCGCTCACACCGGCCGAAACATGAATCACTGTTCCGCCGGCCAGATCGATCAATCCCCTGGCGCCCATTTTGAACAGGAATCCATCTCCGGCCCATACCCAATGGCAAAGCGGACAGTAGACCAGGAGGAACCAGAGTGCGATAAAGGCGCAGTAGCTGCGGAACTGAACACGTTCGGCAAACGCACCGGCGATAAGGGCGGGCGTGATAATGGCAAATTTCCCCTGAAACATGGCTATCACGTATTCGGGGACGCCTCCGATGATCGAGTCATCAAGACCCTTCAAAAAGAGATAATCCGGATTCCATCCGATCCAGCCTCCGAGGGCATTCTTGCCGAAGCATAGTGCATAGCCGCAGACAGCCCAGAGTACTCCGATGATCCCCATGGAGACAAAACTGTGCATCATCGTCCCGAGCACGTTCTTGCTCCGTACCAGCCCGCCATAAAACATAGCCAGCCCCGGTACCATCAGAAGGACCAGCGCCGTGGAGATGAGCATCCATGCAGTGGCTCCGCTGTCAATCGGAGGCCGATCTGCGCCGAAAGCGCCTTCCGCCTTCAGCAGCAACAATACGACGGGCAAAACACTACTGATTATTCGTCTGTTCATAAGTATTCCTCGGGTCTTCTCTCGGTGTACTCGGTGGTTCTTTTCACCATCCACATACGAAACGGTTACATCTTCCAGCAACACGCATGCCAGCTTCTTTTTGCCGGAAAAGGCAGGCAGGATCAACGAAAGGCCGGCTTCCTGCGGGGCGATTTGTACATTTTTGTGAAAAGTGGGCATCCTTTCGGTACAAAAATGTACTTTGGGAGAGACTTGCCCCAGGAGCCTGTCGGACTTAGGATGATCTACTGCGGAAGTGGAGGGAACGGCCCAAATATCCCCGAATGTTC
>JAZDGK010000179.1:0-4228 GCA_043806955.1 Pseudomonadota bacterium
ACGGAATATGCACAGATTTTTTTCGGTGTTCCGTGCACGTATTCTACGTATATTGGTCGCAGCGATTCGTGAGGCTGAAAAGCACCTCGACGGTGAACGGTCAACGGTCAACAGTGAACGGTTATTATGCGCCTCAAATTCGTGAATATTTGGTCTCGTTCCTCCATTTCCTCGTGACGATCCCCTAAGTCCGACAGGCTCCTATAGACTTCCAGATAAAGCTTTTGGGTGCGTTATCGGTCGGGGATGTACGAACAGGTACTATCCCCTCCCTGCTGCCTTCCCAAAAACATTATCTGAAAGTCTATAGTAGAACAGCGTGCGGAAAGCAAAAAGGGAATCCAACAACCAGCGGGAGCGGGCGGGGAAGGAGCTTGATGCCTAACTTCTTGATATTGAAAAATGATTGACAGTGCCGCCCCGCTAATATAAGAAAGGGTAGAAATCTGCGTTAATATCTAATGAATAGAGGCCATCTTCCCGATCAGTTAGTTAGTTTTTATCGGGAAACCCCGGTTATCCGGATGGTGCACTCAGTTGTCAGCATCCAGCTTAATATGTTGTTTGTTTTAGTCTTTCGCTGAGAGCTTGAATCCGGAAACGGTAGTTTCCCGGATGAAAACTGGAAAACGGTTTCAGCCGACGAGGCTTACCGAATAGAGGTTCTTATGGCGTTCAGAGTAAAAAAGAGACTCGGGCAGATCCTGCTGGAAGCAGGAAAGACCACTGAGGAGGAGCTTCAAAAAGCACTCGCAGAGCAGGCGAAGACCGGCGAGAAGCTTGGAAAAGTAATCCTCCGAATCGGCCTTCTGAAGGAACAAGAACTCATACGGACTCTAAGCGAGCAGCTTAAGGTCCCGATTATCGATTTGAATTCGTGCATTGTTGAAGAGGAATTGCTCAATCAAATCGGTGCGGATATGGCCAGAAACTACCAGATTCTCCCCATTGCGCAGAACCGCAACGTTCTGACCTTGGCCATGGTGGATCCGCTCGATATTGCCGCCATAGATGAAGTTATCCATAAGACTCAGCGCGAAGTGGATCTGGTGATATGTTCCGAGCTTGAGATGAAGTACGCGCTGGACCGGTATTTCGGCACTACTTCACTGGTGGAGGATACCCTTAAGACCATCAGTGACGAGGATTTCTCATTCGAAGAAGAGGGGGCGGATCTTGAGAAATTGCGGGGAGCTGCCGAAGGCGCGGCAGTAATTAAGCTCGTGAATAATCTGCTGACCCAGGCCATTCTGGACGCCGCCAGCGATATCCACGTCGAGCCGGCGGAAAAGAATGTAAGAGTAAGGATGAGAATAGACGGCATACTGCACGAGCTGCCGCCGATCCCCCAGAAGATGAAGCTTTCGATTATCTCGCGCATAAAGATTATGTCCGAGATGGATATTGCAAAGATGAGGGCCCCCCAGGACGGTCGTTTTGAAGTGGTAATGGAGGGAAGGGACGTAAGCGTTCGTGTGTCGAGTTTTCCCACTTATTATGGTGAGAATATCGTCATGCGTCTTCTGGACAAGACCGCCTCCCTCTATCGTATGGACAGGCTTGGCTTGGATGAAGTTGATGTCGGGCGCATGGAGGCGATAATCAAAAAGCCCTACGGGTTCATCCTGTCCACGGGGCCCACGGGGTCCGGAAAGACCACCACTCTCTATGCCGTTTTGAACATTATCAATTCCGCGGAAAAGAATATAATCACCCTCGAAGACCCCATCGAGTATACGATCGATATGGTAAGGCAGGCCCAGATCAACCCGAAAGCGGGCCTTACGTTTGAGTCCGGATTGCGCTCCATCCTGAGGCAGGACCCGGACATGATCATGGTGGGCGAGATTCGGGATAAGTCCACCGCAGACATAGCGATACACTCTGCGCTTACCGGTCACATAGTCTTTTCGACTCTGCACACAAACGACGCACCATCTGCTATTACCCGGCTGGTGGATATGGGGGTGGAACCCTTCCTTGTAGCTTCTTCCATAACGGGCGTCCTGGGCCAGCGTCTGATGCGGCTGATCTGTGACAAATGCCGGACATCGTATACCGCTTCGTCCTCACTGTTGCAGCAACTGGGGCTGCCGGAAACTGAGAAAGTGACTCTGTATAAAGGCGAGGGCTGCATGCAGTGCCGGTACACGGGGTATAAAGGACGGACAGGGGTTTTCGAGCTCTTGACGGTCAATGAGGAGATCAGAGATCTCACCTTGGCCAAGGCGTCTTCGGAGAGTATAGGTAAAGCTGCGCAGAGGAACGGGATGCAGACCATGCGCAAACATGCTCTGAAAAAGGTTCTCCAGGGATTAACAACGATCGAGGAAGCCGCGGGCGTAATACAAACGGACTAAGGGATGGTTCACCGTTATCAGTTCACCGTTGTCCGTAAAAGCTCGTAGGAATCGAATCTATGCGACCTGCTACTGGATGCTGGTTCACGGTTCACAGTTCGAAATTTAACCGTGAACCCTGAACCGGCAAGCACCGAGTATCGAGCCCGCTGTTCGGCCACGGCCCCGTGCGAAACATGTCTTTTTCGGTGAACGGTGAACGAGGGAATCTTATGCCAACTTTTGATTACAAAGCGGTTACCGAGGACGGTTCCCCGATTAAGGGCAGTCTTGAGGCGGACTCAGAGTCCACCGCCGCCGGGGAACTTCACAATAAAGGCTATTTCCCGCTCTCGGTCACGCGGAGGCGGGACCTTCTTAAGAAGAATATTAATATCTTCGACAGGGTCCGCCTGGACGACATAGTTTTCTTCACCCGGCAGTTGCACGCGATCGTCAAGTCGGGCGTGCCCCTCCTGACGGGCCTTACCGCACTTGAGCAGCAGGTTGAAAACAACCTGATGAAACAGGTTATTGCCGATATACGAAAAGATGTGGACCATGGGAGAAAGTTCTCTGCGGCTCTGTCAAAACACCCCAAGATCTTTCAGGAAGTGTACGTCAGCATGGTGGATATGGGTGAGGCTTCGGGCAATCTGGACGAGGTATTGCCAAGGCTCGTCCGTTCGCTGGAATTCGATCGCAAGACGCGCACGAACCTGAAAGCCGCCCTGCGGTATCCGACCTTCGTGGTGCTCGCCCTTTGCGGCGCGTTCTTAGTCCTGATTACCAAAGTTGTCCCGAAATTTGCGGGCATTTTTGCCAGATCCAAAGTGGAGCTCCCCCTTCCCACGCGGATGCTTCTGGGACTCAGCAGTTGTATACAGGAATATTATTATCTTACTATAGCGGTTTTGTTTCTGCTCGTTGCATCTTTCATTCTCTATATTCGCACCAAAAGAGGGCGGATTAACTTCGATCACTTCAAGATGAAAATTCCAATTCTTGGTCCTATATTTGTCAAGATCTATGCATCAAGATTCTGCGGTACAATCGAGACACTGATTCGAACCGGCATATCGATAGACGTGGCCCTGGACATCACAGCCCGGAACGTGGGGAATGCGTATATCGCTCTCAAGATAGAGGGTATTACCGATAAGGTGAAGAAAGGACTGGGGCTGGCCAGATCCCTTCAGGAAAGCGGGATTTTTCCTCCTCTGGTACTGCAGATGGTGGCGACCGGGGAGGAATCGGGGTCCCTTGACGATTTACTGATGGAAGTGACCGAGTATTATGAAAGGGAAGTGGATTACACCGTCAGCAGGCTTTCATCATATATAGAGCCGATACTGACCGTAGGTCTGGCAGCAATGGTCCTTTTCATGGCTCTTGCCATATTCCTTCCCATGTGGGACAGCATGAGAATCACGGGACTGAAGAAATAGAGACTGTGGCATCCGGGAGCCAAACTGAGACATTGGTCACTAAGGCATAATATTAACGCATTATATGGCAAGACTTTAATTTCATTAACGCGTCGTCGTCTTGTTTCCTAGCGTCTTGAATTTTCCATTTTGGGTCATTCGAATTTGTTTCGGATTTCGGATGTAGCATTTCGGATTTCCGGCTTGTCCGGGTTAGGATGCGTTGGCCCTGAATGAGAAAAAAATTCGCCTCAAGATGGAACTATTTTTCCCTTTTTGGGAATTTCTGCGCATGGGCACACTGTTTTTGAACCCCCTCCACTCTTTTTGTATCTTACTTAATTTGCGCAACAATTAGGTGAATAAGCCGTGTCGGTATTTTTGGCACGGAGGTTGCTTTTACTGTTTTGCGTGAGACAGAATTGCTGGGCACGTTTGAGGCAGGGATTACGGGTTCTTGAT
>JAZDGK010000180.1:0-28798 GCA_043806955.1 Pseudomonadota bacterium
GGTCGGGTGGACCGGGGCATTGTGCGAGTGGGGGATGCGGTAGAGATTGTGGGGATCCGACCGTCGCTCAAGACGGTGTGCACGGGATTGGAGATGTTTCGGAAGCTGTTGGATGAGGGTCGGGCCGGGGACAATATTGGGGTATTGTTGAGGGGGACCAAGCGTGAGGAGGTTGAGCGAGGTCAGGTGATAGCGGTGCCTGGGTCGATCACCCCGCATACGAAGTTTCGTGCAGAGGTGTATGTATTGAGCAAGGAGGAGGGGGGTCGTCACACGCCGTTTTTCAATGGGTATCGTCCGCAGTTTTATTTTCGGACAACCGACGTGACGGGTGTGTTGCGGTTGCCTGAGGGGGTTGAGATGGTGATGCCCGGGGACAATGTATCGGTAGAGGTGGCGCTTATAACTCCCATAGCGATGGAGAAGGAGCTGCGCTTTGCTATTCGTGAAGGCGGCCGTACGGTAGGCGCCGGCGTTATCAGCGAAATTATAGAATAGTTACCAAAATGGGAAGAAAACAATGATTCAAAACCAAAAGATTCGCATCCGTTTAAAAGGATATGATCATAAATTATTGGATCAGTCTACATCCGAGATCGTGGAAACCGTGAAACGAACCGGGGGGCGAGTAGCGGGACCGATTCCTCTGCCCACAGTGATAAACAAATACACTGTTCTACGATCTCCACATGTGGATAAAAAATCCAGGGAACAGTTTGAAGTCAGAACGCATAAGAGGCTGTTGGATATATTGGAGCCGACTCAACAGACTATTGACGCTCTCATGAAGCTCGAGCTCTCAGCGGGAGTGGATGTAGAGATAAAGCTCTGATAAACGTTAACCGCAATTCTACTTTATGGGATGCAAAAATGATTAGAGGAATAATGGGACGAAAAAGAGGGATGGCCCGCCTTTTTTCACAGGAAGGGCAATCCATAGGCGTGACCGTGGTCGAAGCAGGACCTTGTACAATCATACAGAAAAAGACCGTGGCAAAAGACGGGTACAATTCAATTCAGATAGGTTTTCTGGCCCAGAAGGAACACCGTCTAACCAAACCCGAAGTCGGCCGTTTCAAAAAAGCCGGTACGGGCTTGTTCAGGCATCTGCGGGAGGTCGGCATTGACGAAGAAGACCTTGAGAACTATCAGGTCGGGCAGGAAATCACGGTCGAGCAATTTGAGATCGGTGAGAAGGTCGATGTTACAGGTGTCAGCAAGGGGCGAGGTTTTGCAGGCGTAATGAAAAGATGGAATTTCCACGGAGGCAAAGATACTCATGGATCTATGTCTCACCGTGTACCCGGGTCCATAGGAGCGAGTTCTTTTCCGTCGAGAGTCTTCAAAGGAAAGGGCATGCCAGGCCACATGGGGGATGCCCGAACTACAGTTAAGAATTTGACCATAGTGGACGTCCGTCCGGATGAGAATATCTTGATAATTAAGGGAGCCATACCAGGCAGCAAGAACGGGTTGCTAATAATACACAGGCAAGGCTAATATTGACGGATTCGTAAAAAGTCCATTTGCTGCGTTGCGCTGCATCCTTCGTCACTGCGGCGTACCAGTAAGTACGCCGCATTTCTCAGGATTTGCGCGCCTTGCAACGGGAGCTTTTCACGAACCCGTCAGAAAACGAACTTTTTACGAATTCATCAATATTAGCCGGGTATTGTCAAGAGCGAAAATAAAGTTTATGATGCAAAGTTTGTGTACGGCGGGCCACGAGTATAAATGATGTTTTTTTGAGGATATTATGCCAATCGTAGATGTTCATAATACTAAAAAGGAAAAGGTTGCAGAGATTACTCTCAGCGATGCGGTTTTCGACATCCCTGTGAAAGCGGATGTACTGCACGAAGTGGTAACCATGCAATTGGCGAATCGGAGGGCCGGGACCGCTTCTACCAAGAGCAGAAGTGAGGTCAGCGGCGGCGGGCGGAAACCCTGGCGTCAAAAAGGAACAGGCCGTGCCCGGTCGGGAAGTAACACTTCACCTCTGTTCAAGCGCGGTGGAGCTGCTTTTGGACCGGTGCCGCGGGACTACGGGTACAAGGTCCCTCGAAAAGTTAGAAAGCTGGCCCCTCGTATGGCCTTGAGCGATAAGATAAGATCGGGTCAGTTCCTCATAGTCGAGGAATTCTCTGTGAGCGAGATCAAGACCAAGAAACTGCTTGAAGTCTTGGATACACTAGGCACAAGACATGTTCTGATCGTCACGGACGGACGACAGGATAATTTGGAAAAATCGGCGCGTAATATTCCCGGAGTCGACGTTATTCCGTCCGTCGCAATAAATGTGTACGATATACTGCTGCACGAAAGCCTGATTCTGAACAGAGGGTGTATCGCAAAGATTGAGGAGTCCCTTCGATCATGAAAGACAAATACCAAATAGTAAAGGGCCCGTGGGTTACGGAAAAGAGCAATATCCAAAAGGACGCGTTCAATAAGGTTGTCTTTGTGGTGGATCGCCGGGCGAATAAGATAGAGATAAAGGAAGCTGTAGAACAGATCTTTAAGGCCAAGGTAAAGGATGTTCATACGGTGATGAATACCGGTAAGAGGCGGCGGGTGGGCCGCAATACAGGATACGACAGCGACTGGAAAAAGGCTGTCGTCACATTGGAACCGGGGGAGCGGATTGAGTTTTTTGAAGGAGTTTAGCCTCCTGGAATTTATGACTTCTGCCCCAAGCTTCATTCGTTCGAGGAACAGGTTAGGAAAAGCAGACTGAGGGGAATTATGCCTATTAAGAGTTATAAACCAACTTCACCGGGTAGACGGTCTCAAACCAGGGTTGTGGGTGAAAACCTGTCGCAAGTCGATCCGGAAAAAAGTCTTTTGGCGCCGATGAAGAGTGCCGGCGGGCGGAACAACTCCGGGCGTATGACGGCACGACACAGGGGTGGCGGTCACAAGAGGCAATACCGGCTTATTGATTTCAGGCGTGATAAGACGGGCATCGAAGCTAAGGTCGCCAGTATCGAATATGATCCCAATCGATCGGCCCGCATCGCCTTACTTCATTATGTTGACGGCGAAAAACGTTATATTATTGCCCCCGTTGGTCTTACCGTCGGCGATAAGGTAATAGCCGGCGAAAGTGCAGACATAAAACCGGGGAATGCATTGCCGCTCCATAAGATTCCACTCGGAACACATCTTCACAATGTTGAACTGAGGCCCGGAAAAGGCGGTCAGATTGTGCGGAGTGCCGGGTCCTATGCACAGCTTATGGCCAGAGAGGGCCAGTATGCGCAGCTTAAACTGCCATCCGGTGAAGTAAGACAGTTCCATATCAATTGTGTTGCCACCATCGGCCAGGTTGGGAACCTTGAGCAAGAGAACGTTTCGTTGGGTAAAGCCGGCCGGTCAAGGTGGATAGGGAAAAGACCACGGGTACGCGGAGTGGCCATGAATCCGGTCGATCACCCGATGGGTGGAGGGGAGGGCAAGAGCTCAGGCGGAAGGCAGCCCTGTACCCCTTGGGGCGTACCGACAAAAGGGTATAAGACACGACGTCGGAAGCAAAGTGATAAGTTTATTACCAAGAGACGTTCCTAAGAGTCTGTCGGACTTAGGGGACCGTCCCCCCCCGCTTTCCGCAGTAGGTCGTCCTAAGTCCGACAGAGTCCTAGTACACGAACTCATTGAGGTCCGGCCAATTATTTCAAACGGCGGACTGGAATAATTTACTGAGGGGAATCAAGTGCCAAGATCTATTAAAAAGGGTCCTTTTGTAGATGGTCATCTGATGGGAAAGGTGGAAGAGGCCCGTCAGACGCAAAGCAGGAAAGTAATCAAGACCTGGTCGAGGCGTTCAACGGTAACACCGGAAATGGTCGGATTGACATTTGCGGTGCATAACGGCAAAAAGTTTATCCCGGTATTTGTGACCGAAAACATGGTCGGACACAAGCTGGGGGAGTTTGCGCCTACGCGCACATTTCATGCGCATTCCGGTGATCGCAAGACAAAGGTCAAGGGGAAGAAAGGTTGATTTGTTCCTGCGCGGAATTGCTCTGGACAGGATGAGATTATAACAGGAGTGTTATTGATATGGAAGCAAGGGCAATAGCTAGATATGTCCGTATATCGCCCACAAAGGTCAGAACGGTTACGGGCCCGGTAAGCGGAAAGACGGTGAACGACGCCTTGAACATGCTTAAATTCGTGCCAAAAAGGGCGGCCCGCATAGTCGGCAAAGTAATCTATTCGGCATTGGCCAACGCCTCACAGAATTCGAAAATTGATGTTGATACCCTCTTTATCAAGCGGATTTTTGTTGATGACGGGCCGCGGCAGAAGCGATGGCGGGCCAGATCGATGGGCAGGGCTAACCGAATAATAAAACGTACGAGTCACATAACAGTCATACTTGATGAAAGCTAGGATTAAGGGAGGAAAAACTTGGGTCAGAAAGTAAATCCTATCGGGTTCCGTCTTGGCGTCATAAAGACATGGGATTCTCGCTGGTTTGCGACCAAAGATTTTGGACGTTTTGTCTATGAGGACAAGATGATCAGGAGGTCCATAAAGGGAAAGCTCCATCACGCCGGCATAGCAAAGATCGAGGTCGAAAGGGCGGCAGATAAACTAAAGGTAAAGATTCACACGGCACGCCCGGGTATCGTTATCGGCAAAAAAGGAACAGAAATAGAACACCTTAAAGCCGAGCTAGAAAAAGAGATCGGCCGGCCGGTTATTCTCGATATACATGAAGTCCGCAAACCGGAAATGGATGCTCAACTGGTAGCGGAGAGTATCGCCACGCAGTTGGAACGGAGGGTGTCGTTCCGCCGCGCGATGAAGAAGGCCGTCTTCACTTCCTTGAGACTCGGTGCCAAAGGCGTGCGCGTGGCGTGTGCCGGAAGGCTTGGGGGAGCAGAAATGGCGAGGCGCGAATGGTATCGGGAGGGTCGCGTACCACTTCATACCTTACGAGCGGACATAGACTACGGCATGGCCGAGGCAAGGACGACTTACGGGATAATAGGCGTCAAAGTATGGATCTTTAAGGGCGAGGTGTTTCCCGAAACAGAGAAGGCCTAGTTGAAAGTACTGAGTGCTGAGCACTGAGTGACTACGCGCGGGATGCAGAAAAGAAAGAGAGTTTGATCATATAGTTGTGAGGTTAGTATGCTCAGTCCTAAGAGAGTTAAATATAGGAAGCAGATGAAGGGTCGAATGAGGGGTATGGCCAGCAGAGGAAGCAGCCTTTCCTTTGGAGATTATGGATTGCAGGCCACAACCTGCGGTCGCTTGACCGCTCAACAGATCGAGGCGGCCCGAATCGCCATTACACGTTACGTAAAACGCGGTGGAAAGGTCTGGATAAGGATATTTCCCGACAAACCCATTACGAAGAAACCCGCGGAAACCCGTATGGGAAAAGGAAAAGGAGCACCGGAAAACTGGGTGGCGGTGATCAGACCGGGTCTTATCCTTTACGAGATGGAAGGGGTCAGCGAAGATGTGGCTATGGAAGCTCTGAGGCTGGCTGCTCATAAACTGCCGATCAGTACCCAAGTCGTGTCAAGGAGTCAGATAGCATGAAAGCAAAGGACCTGCGGTCCCTAAGCATCGATGAGTTAAAGAAAAAACTGTCGGACAGCGCGGAAGAACTCTTCAGGCTGCGATTCCAGCACTCAGCGCATCAGTTGGAGAATACCGCCAGGCTGCGCATCGTGAGGCATGATATAGCCCGCATCGAAACCGTTATTCGAGACTCGGAACGATCTCATTAAAGCGAAGGTAAGGATATGGAACAAGAACGTCAAGAAACAAAAGGACTGCGAAAAACCAGGGTCGGCGTCGTAGTTGGCGACAAGATGGATAAGACCGTGGTCGTACAGGTCGAGCGTCTGGTAAAACATCCTGTGTACAAAAAATATGTCCGCAGAAGGGCAAAGTTTAAGGCTCACGACGAAGGAAACCTCTGCAAGATAGGCGATAGGGTGCTTATTGAAGAATCCCGTCCGCTAAGTCGTGACAAGAGATGGCGTGTCCGGGAGATCGTGCAGAAAGCTGTTTAAATGAATCCAGAAGATTACTGGAGGAAAATGGAATGATTCAGACGCAAACTGTTCTAACGGTAGCCGATAATTCGGGGGCAAAACGCGTGGGGTGTATTCGCGTCCTGGGTGGTACACGGAGAAGATATGCCCGCGTCGGTGACATAATCATAGTGTCGGTCAAGGAAGCTCTTCCCAACTCCAAAGTCAAAAAGGGCGATGTAATGCGCGCGGTAGTGGTCAGAACGACGAAGGAAACGCCTCGACCGGATGGCAGCTATATACGCTTTGACGATAATTCAGCAGTGCTCATAAGTCCCCAGGGAGAACCCATCGGCACGCGAATTTTTGGGCCGGTTGCGAGAGAATTACGAGCAAAGAAGTTTATGAAGATTATATCCTTAGCGCCAGAGGTACTATAGATATGGCTTATTTGCGAACCCATATAAGGAAGAATGACCGTGTTATGGTCATGGTGGGAAAAGATAGAGGAAAGATCGGCAAGGTGTTGAACGTCATCCCGAAGAAGGGCCGAGCCATTGTGGAGAGGATTAATATTGTCAAGAGACATACACGACCAGGGACTGTTTCCAAGCAGGGCGGTATCATTGAAAAAGAGGCTCCGGTGCATTTGTCCAATCTTATGGTGGTCTGCCCAAAATGTACGGATGCGGTACGAGTGCGCGTTAAGTCCCTAGAGGACGGGAAGAAAATACGGGTTTGCCACAAATGCGGCGAACTAATTGAAAGTAAAGCGAAGTAGGTTTGTGGAGGCTTTGCCGTATGGCACCAATGAAAGAATTTTACGAAAATGAATGCGTGCCTCTCCTTATGAAGGAGTTTGGTTATAAAAACAGGATGCAGGTACCAAAGCTGGTAAAGATCGTGCTTAATATGGGCCTGGGAGAGGCCATTCAGAATGCGAAAGTCCTGGAATCAGCGACCGAAGAAATGGCCCTTATCGCAGGGCAGCATCCTGTAATAACAAAGGCCCGGAAATCGATAGCCTCATTCAAACTCCGGACGGGAATGTCGATCGGGTGCATGGTTACTCTGCGCGGGGGCCGGATGTACGATTTCCTGACGAAACTCGTTCAAGTGGCGTTGCCACGCGTTCGGGATTTTAGAGGCGTTTCGGAAAAAGCGTTCGATGCACGAGGGAATTATACCCTTGGGATAAAAGAACAGATCATATTTCCGGAAATAGACTATAACAAGGTGGAAAAGGTGCGCGGTCTAAATGTAACCATAGTGACTTCGGCCAAAACCGACGCCGAAGGGCGCTATCTCTTGAGGCTATTGGGAATGCCATTCAGAAGTGTAACTTCCCAATAAGTCGGGGTAAGGGATAAATCAATATGTTACGTGGCCTCACCATGTCTTGTCGACAACACGTATGCCAAAGTGCTCCGTCGCATTATCAACAGGTTACACTCTGCGAGCTTCATTACAGAGAGGTCTTTCACTACAAAAAGACTAAAAGCGGCTACTCGTAACTTATTGAAATTACTATCTACCCATACTTATTGAGAAGTTACTCAGAAGTTAGCTAAGGAGGATGAATTGGCTAAGAAATCACTAATTGCAAAGGCGAGCAGGCCTCACAAGTTTGGGGTAAGAGACTACAACCGATGCCCGATTTGTGGGCGGCCGAGGGCTTTTATCCGCCGCTTTGGTATTTGCCGAATATGCTTTCGGCTAATGTCCTTACGGGGAGAGATTCCCGGGGTAATAAAATCCAGTTGGTAACTCTGAGATGAGAGGTGTTTGTTATGTCAATGACTGATCCATTGAGCGATATGCTTACTCGTTTGAGAAATGCGGGTATGGCTCGGTTCGAGAAGGTCGATGTCCCTTTTTCCAATGTGAAAGTCAGTATTGTCAAGATACTGAAAGATGAAGGATTCGTTAAGAATTACAAAATCATCAAAGAAATGGGGCAGACCGCTATTCGGATTTATTTGAAATATGAAGGCAGTAAAAGTGTCATAAAGGAAATTAAAAGGATTAGCAAACCAAGTCGGCGCATTTATGTTCGTAAGGATGAGATCCCAAAAATACGACAGGGGCTTGGCATCGCCATTGTTTCCACTTCCAAAGGAGTTATGGCGGATAGGGCGGCTCGTGAAGCGGCCGTTGGCGGCGAACTGCTTTGCCAGGTGTGGTAAGGGTCTGTCACGAAATAACTTGAGCATTCTGATCGCCGATCCATCCTGTCCGGCTGCGTTGCTCGTCGGTTGCATACTCACCGGGTCTGCGCCCTCCTCGCGCCTTGCCAGACGGGTGCCTCAGCACTCAGAATTGCACAACTTATTCCGTGACAGACCCTGCCGGTCGGGTCTAACTTGAAAGGCTTTATTGGAGGTAAAAATGTCTCGGATCGGAAAGAAGCCAATCCCCATACCAAAAGATGTCAAGGTGGAAATGGCTGACGGATCTATCACTATTCGGGGACCCAGGGGCGCTCTTGCGAGGCCGGTGCATTCTTTGGTGGAGACGATTATTGAAGACGGGGACCTTGTGATAAAGAAGAAGGACGATTCTTCGAGAACCGATGCCCTCCAGGGGTTAACCCGTGCCTTGCTGGCTAATATGGTTAAAGGTGTCAGCGCGGGATTCACTGTTGACATGGAAATTGTGGGTGTTGGCTATCGCGTGGAGCAGCAGGGGAACCAACTGGTTTTCAATTTGGGGTACTCTCATCCAGTCAATTTCGCGCTTCCGGAAGGAATATCCTCAAAGATCGAAAAGCAGACCAGATTGATCCTCGAGGGTATTGATAAGGAACTCCTTGGGTTGACTTGCGACAGGATAAGACGCCTGAGACCGCCCGAGCCCTATAAGGGTAAAGGCGTTCGCTACGCAAAGGAGAAGGTACGGAAGAAGGCTGGAAAGACGGGCTCAAAATAGTATCCGGACGGGGATGAAGTCAGGTCTACAGGCTAATATGTGGATGCAATTCACGTGGCCTCAGAGATGAAAAGGGTGTTTACATGGCAGAAAAGAACTTAAAAACAGAGATGAGACTGAAAAGGAAAAAAAGTATCCGTGCGAAGCTGTCCGGTACGGATGAGCGGCTGCGCTTGACTGTCTTTCGCAGCACAAGCCACATATACGCACAGATTATTAATGATGATACAAGCCAGACGCTGGTTGCTGCCTCTACCCTGAGCAAAGAGATTCGAGATAAAACGGAAAAGATAAAGGGAAAGGTCGCAGCTTCGTTTGAAGTTGGAAAGCTGATCGCATCAAAGGCAACAGCTAAAGGAATAAGAAAGGTTGTTTTTGATCGAAACGGATTCTTGTATCATGGACGGGTCAAAGCATTGTCGGCCGGCGCACGAGAAGGCGGACTAGATTTTTAAGGGAGGAATCTAATTGGTACTCGAAGAATCAGGATTTGATCAGACTAAGTTAATAGACAAGATTGTCTATATTAATCGAGTGGCAAAAGTTGTCAAAGGTGGCCGGCGTTTCAGCTTTGCGGCTATCGTTGTGGTCGGTGACGGTCAAGGGAAGGTCGGCTACGGACTGGGAAAGGCGAAAGAAGTCCCGGAGGCCATAAAGAAGGCTACGGAGCGGGCCAAAAAGACCATGATTACGGTCCCCATCAGAAATACGACTATCCCGCATGAAGTCATCGGCAAGTACGGTGCCGGGCGTGTGATTCTCATACCCACATCGGAAGGCACAGGGGTTATTGCCGGTGGTGCTGTGAGAGCTGTTGTTGAGGCTGCCGGAATCCAGAATATTCTGACCAAAAGTCTGGGATCGAGCAATCCACATAATGTGGTAAAGGCGACCCTGAATGCACTGGAAGGCTTGCGAGATGCTGCTGCTGTGGCTCGGCGCAGGGGTAAGACGGTCGAAGAGATTTCTGCCTAGAGACAGGTTTTGTAATAAAGCTAATTGGGTGTGAGGTAACAATTTAGCGCTTTGAAAAAACGCGCTAAATCTCATTGCAAAATCCAAAATGGAAAATGCAAAATGTTAAAATTCAGACAAAAGCTTTCAAAATTTTGAATTTTGCACTTTGAATTTTGCATTTTGAATTCAAGTTTAGCCAACTTTTCAAAAGGCTAAACTGTTACGGTGTGAGGAGAAATGGATAAAGCTCTTAGAATTACCCTGGTTAAAAGCGCCATAGGGAGACCTGGAAAACAGCGGGAAATATTGAGGGGCCTCGGCTTAAGAAAACTCGGAAGAACCGTGGTGCGCAAAGACACTCCGGAGATTCGAGGAATGATCAACAAGATTACACATTTGATAGTAGTGCAGGAGTGAATCATGGCCATATCATTAAACGATTTGCGGCCCGCCAAAGGCGCAAAGAAGAATAGGAAGCGGATCGGACGCGGCGAGAGCTCGGGTCAGGGGAAAACTGCCGGAAAGGGGTCCAAGGGACAGAAAGCACGATCAGGCGGAAATGTGGCGCCCGGTTTTGAAGGCGGTCAGATGCCTCTGCAGAGACGTTTGCCGAAGCGCGGGTTTAAGAATATATTTCGCAAAGAATACGCAATAGTTAACATCCGCGATTTGGCCCGGTGTGAAGTCTCAGAGATCAGCCCTGAGGAGATGAAACAGGCCGGATTGATTAAAAAAAATGATAAGCTCGTAAAAGTTCTGGGAGTGGGAGAGATAGACAAGGCTGTCAGTCTTTCCGCACACAAAATAAGCAAAGCAGCTCTCGATAAAATCCAAAAGGCAGGCGGGAAAGTAGAGGTAATAGCCGGATGATAGGCGGATTCCAAAACATAGCGGGGATTCCGGAGCTAAGGAAACGCATTTTCTTTTCCCTGATGATGCTGGCCGTTTTCCGGATCGGGATACAGATTCCAACACCTGGCATTAATACCGAGGCCCTGGCAGCCTTTTTCGCTGCGAAGCAGGGGACGATTTTCGGCCTTTTTGACATGTTTTCAGGCGGGGCGCTGGAGAGATTCTCGATATTTGCCTTGGGCATAATGCCGTATATCAGCGCTTCCATTATTCTTCAGTTGCTGACAGTCGTCATTCCGCACCTGGAACGGTTATCCAAGGAAGGGGAGAGCGGCCGAAAAAAGATTACGCAGTATACCCGTTACGGGACTGTTGTTCTGAGCATCATTCAGGGGATAGGAATCAGTGTGGGTTTAGAAAACATGGCCGGACCCGGGGGCGAAGCAGTTGTAATGTCGCCTGGATGGGGGTTCCGGTTGATGACGGTCCTTACGCTCACTTCCGGAACGGCGTTTATCATGTGGATGGGCGAGAAAATAACCGAGCGGGGAATCGGTAACGGAATATCGCTGATTATTTTCGCCGGTATTGTAGCCAGGATGCCTTCTGCGATAATAAATACCGTGAATCTCATGGGCACCGGGGCTATACCCGGCGGTATCATCGGCGTGATTATCATGGTCTTTCTAGTGGCCTTCATGCTGGCGGTTATAGGCTGCATAGTATTCATGGAAAGAGGCCAGCGCAGAATACCTGTGCAGTATGCAAAACGAGTGGTCGGGAGGAGGATGTACGGCGGACAGAGTACTCATCTGCCTCTGAAGATAAATACGGCAGGAGTCATACCGCCGATCTTTGCATCTTCGATACTAATGTTTCCAGCGACCATAGGTAATTTCATAGATATAGCCTGGGTGCAGCAAGCGACACAGTTCATGACCAGGCCGGTCGTATATGATACCCTGTTGGTGATGCTAATCATTTTTTTCAGTTATTTCTATACTGCCGTCAGTTTCAATCCCGTCGATGTGGCTGAGAACATGAAAAAGTACGGCGGATATATTCCAGGCATCAGGCCTGGAAAGAGAACTTCGGATTTTATAGACCGTGTGCTTACACGAATAACGCTCGTCGGGGCATTGTATGTGGCAGCCGTCTGTGTCTTGCCGAGTATACTGGCTTCTCAACTTAACGTGCCGTTTTATTTCGGCGGGACGGCTCTCCTGATTGTTGTCGGGGTAGCCATGGATACGATAGCACAGATCGAGACACACATGGTTGCCAGGCACTATGAAGGGTTTATGAAATCGGTGCGGATCAGAGGACGTCGCTGAGCCGGGAAATTGTTTTTCCCCGTTTTCGGGATCGGAGGGGGCATGAATATCGTAATGCTTGGACCGCCTGGCGCCGGTAAGGGCACGCAGGCCAAGATGCTGATCGAAAAATATAAGATCCCTCAAATATCTACCGGTGACATGTTCCGGGCTGCCCTGCGCGATAAGACGCCCTTGGGCCTCAAGGCTAAAGGGTATATGGACAAAGGTCAGCTTGTGCCTGATGAGATTGTAATCGGCCTGGTGGAGGAACGGTTAAAGCAGGACGATACCAAAAAAGGATATATTCTGGACGGCTTTCCTCGAACTGTGGCTCAGGCTGAAGCCCTTGATAAAGCTCTGGCAAGAGTGGAGTCGAGAATTGACTTCGTAATAAGCATCGACGTCGAGAAAAAAGAGCTGGTCAAGAGGTTGACCGGCCGCCGGACTTGTAGAAAATGCGGCGCCATGTATCACACAATTTTCAATCCGCCTGTAAACAGGGACATGTGCGACAAATGCAACGGGGAATTGTATCAAAGGGATGATGATACGGAAAGCACGGTCGTAAACAGGCTGGAGGTGTATGATTATCAGACAAAACCGCTGATCGAATATTACGCCGGCAGAAGACTGTTGAAGTCCTTCTCGGGAATCGGGAGCATCGACTCCATTTTTAATAAAATAGTAGAGATGTTGAGTAATTGATATCAAATACCGGCCGGCAAAAAATCATCTTGAAATCTCCGTGGGAGATTGAAAAGGTGAGGGTCAGTAATGAGATCGTGGCTGAGGTCCTTCAAACCCTGCGGGAGAGAGTCAGGCCGGGCGTAGCTACGATAGAGCTGGATGAACTTGCAGTGAAGTTGACAAGACAAAGGAATGCAGAGCCTGCCTTTCTGGGGTATAGGGGTTACCCATTCAGCCTTTGCGTATCGGTGAATGAAGAGGTTGTCCATGGGATGCCTTCAAAGGAGCGCATTCTAAAAGAGGGGGATATCGTCAGCCTGGATTTTGGGGTGATTCGAGACGGTTATTATGGGGATGCCGCCATAACCTTGCCGGTCGGCAACGTATCTGAAGCGGCCGGCGTATTGGTCAGGACCACGGAAGAGGCGCTTTATTCAGGAATAGAGAAGGCAACTGTTGGAAACAGGTTATTTGATATCTCGCATGCTATACAGGGGTGTGCGGAAAGAGAAGGTTTTTCTGTAGTAAGGCAGTTTGTAGGACACGGCATCGGGGCTTCACTTCATGAAGGCCCGGAAGTGCCTAACTATGGTCAGGCAGGCCAAGGTATAAGGCTGCAGGCAGGTATGGTTCTAGCTATAGAACCAATGGTTAATGCCGGAGGATATGAAGTAAGAATCCTGAGTGATGGTTGGACAGCCGTGACCAAAGACGGAAATCTTTCCGCCCATTTTGAGCATTGTGTGGCTATTACGGAAAATGGCCCGCGAGTCCTAAGTCGGCTCAATACACCAAAGGAGAGGCGATAGCATGCCGAAAGAAGATGCCGTCCAAGTAGAAGGAACGGTTATTGAAACATTGCCGAACGCTATGTTTCGCGTTGAGCTGGAAAACGGGCATAGAATACTGGCACACATATCAGGAAAAATGAGGATGCATTTTATTAAAATATTGCCCGGAGATAAAGTGACGGTGGAACTGTCGCCCTATGACCTGACCCGGGGGAGGATCATTTACAGGGGGGGTAAGCGTACATGAAGGTCAAACCTTCAGTAAAGAAAATGTGCAATAAATGTCGTATTATTCGGCGCAGGGGTGTAGTCCGGATAATTTGCGAGAATCCAAAACATAAGCAGAGGCAGGGATGATTTAGAGTTACGAGTTACGAGTTGCGTGTTGCGGGTTAAGAAAGTATGAACTCGAAACTCGTAACCCGCAACACGAAAAAGGAGGTACGGTTTGGCTAGAATTGCAGGAGTAGATTTGCCGAATAAGAAGCGGATGGAAATAGCTTTGACTTATATTCACGGCATCGGCCGACATTCTGCACAGGACATTTTGACCAAGGCGGGTGTAGACTGGAATACGAAGAGCGATGCCGTAACAGATGAAGACATCAATAAGATCAGGAAAGTCATTGATGCGGAATACAAAGTCGAAGGTGATCTCCGCCGTGATATTTCCATGAATATAAAAAGACTCATGGATTTGGGTTGTTATCGTGGGCTAAGGCACAGAAAATCTTTGCCGGTTAGAGGACAGCGTACACACACAAATGCCAGAACGCGCAAAGGCCCGAGAAGGTCTTTGCTTAGCCGGAAGAAATCAGCGAAGTAGGAGGAGACATGGCTCAGGTTAAGAGGTCGGTTCGAAAGAAGAAGGAAAAGAAGAATATTCCAGAGGGCGTAGCTCATATCCAATCGACCTTTAATAATACTATAGTCACTATTGCGGATAAAACGGGTAATGTTCTATCCTGGTCCAGTGCAGGATGTCAGGGATTCAAGGGGTCTCGTAAGGGGACTCCTTTTGCCGCACAGATGGCCGCATCGGATGCGGCGAAGAAGGCCCAGGACTATGGTATGCGTACTCTTGAAGTGTATGTGAATGGACCGGGGTCCGGCCGTGAAGCTGCACTCAGGGCGTTGCAGGTTGCCGGATTCAATATTATTTTTATCCGCGATGTTACACCCATTCCCCACAATGGGTGCCGCCCTCCGAAGAGGAGGAGAGTCTAAGAGATTTCGGATTTCAGATTTGAGATTTCGGATTGCGAAATAGAGACGCGGAGAAGGGGAGAAGCGGTTATTTTCTAATTGCGGTTGCCTCGTGTGCAGGCGATAAATCGCAGGGGCTATATAGACCGGGGAAGCCCCTGCTATAAAATAAAGAGTTCAACCAAAAGGAGGTTCGGTTTTGGCTAATTATTTGGGTCCCGCATGCCGTTTGTGCCGGAGGGAAAATATGAAACTTTTCCTGAAAGGCGATAGATGCTATTCCGACAGGTGTGCTGTCGAGAGACGGAGCTATGCTCCCGGACAGCACGGTCAAAGCAGAGGTAAGGTCTCAAACTATGGTCTCCAGTTACGCGAGAAGCAAAGGGTGAAGAGAACGTACGGACTGTACGAACGGCAATTTCACAACTATTTTGAAAAAGCTGAGAGTCAGAAAGGGATAACAGGTACGAATTTGCTCGTCCTGCTGGAACGGAGACTGGACAATGTAATGTATCGCATGGGTTTTGCCTCATCCAGGACCCAAGCGAGGCAATTGATAACTCACAGTCATTTCCTGATAAACGGAAAGAAAGTAACCATCCCGTCCTATTTCGTACGGGAGGGAGACGTAATAGAAGTGAAGGAAGCAAGCCGAGCGATGTTGCCCATAAAGGATTCTTTGGAAGCAGTTGTGAGACGAGGTGTACCACAATGGCTGGAAGTGGATACGGCCGCTTTCAAAGGTACCGTGAAAGCCTATCCGCGACGCGAAGACCTGACGATGCCCATTCAGGAACAGCTTATAGTAGAACTATACTCAAGATAAAAGGAAGTGGTGGTATGTCGAGAGAAATGACCACTTTGTTAGTAAAAAACTGGCGCGAATTGATCAAACCCAAAAAGGTGGAGATCGAGTCCGAAGATCATACAAATACATATGGCAAGTTTATTTGCGAGCCGCTGGAAAGAGGCTTTGGAATCACCTTGGGGAATGCCTTGCGGAGGGTCCTGCTGTCTTCGCTGCAGGGTGCCGCGGTCGTTTCCATCAGGATAGACGGGGTTCTGCATGAGTTCTCTACCATACCCGGAGTAATAGAAGATGTTACGGATATTATACTCAACGTAAAGAGCATTCGTTTTCGTGTACACACCGACTCGCCTCGGACAGTGCGTCTGGATGCCAGTAAGAAAGGGCTTGTTACTGCGGGCAGCATAATCACTGACGGCCAGGTCGAAATACTGACTCCTGATGCTCCCGTTGCCACTCTGACCGGTGATGGCGCACTCCGGATGGAAATGGTAGTAAAGTGGGGTAAGGGATACGTCCCGGCCGAAAAGAACAAGGAGGAAGAAGATGTGGTCATCGGGGTAATACCGATTGACGCCATTTTCAGTCCGATTAAGAAGGTGAACTATTCCGTGGCCCATGCCCGTGTCGGCCAGATTACAGACTATGACAAACTGATATTGGAAGTGTGGACTGATGGAAGTGTTTCCCCCGAGGATGCGGTGGCCTATGCGGCAAAGATATTGAAAGACCAGTTTTCGGTATTTATCAATTTTGAGGAGTATCTGGAAGCGGAGTCATCCGAAGAGGCGAGAGACGAAAGAGCGATACCGAACGAGAATATTTATAGAAGTGTAGATGAGCTCGAGTTATCAGTGCGATCAGCGAATTGCTTGAAAAATGCAAATATTCATTTTATAGGTGATCTGGTGCAGAGAAGCGAGGGAGAGATGCTCAGGACCAAGAATTTCGGTCGCAAGTCGCTGAACGAAATCAAGGAGATCCTGAGTGAGATGGGGTTGAGCCTGGGTATGAACCTGGACAATTGGCCGCCTCCGCCAGGGGAGCTTGAGAAAAGAAGGGGAGAACAGGACAATGCGACATAGGAAGGCTGGAAGAAGACTGAGCCGTACTACGGCACATCGTGAGGCAATGTTGCGCAATATGGTGACATCCCTGTTTGCGCATGAGAGAATAAGGACGACTGATGCCAAAGCCAAAGAGTTGCGGGGAGTGGCGGATAAGATGGTTACCCTGGCAAAGCGGGGAGATATGCATGCGAGGCGTCAGGCTCTTGCGGTGTTTCGTGACAGGAAAGTTGTGAAGAAGCTCTTCGATGAAATGCGCGAAAGATTCGTTAATCGGGATGGGGGCTATACACGTATAGTAAAAGTGGGTATGAGACTGGGAGATGCAGCCCCGATTTCTCTGGTTGAGATTGTAAAAAGCCCTGAAGAGGAAAAAGCCGCACGGAAAAAGACCAAAAAATAGATTCAGTGTGTACCGACAAAAATAGGCAAGGCATGAAAACCTTGCCTGTTTTTTTTCTCAATGCAGACTCGTAGCCACCCAAGCGGGTGAAAACCAGGGATTAAGCCCCATCACACGCTCAAAATCGCAGTATTCCCTGAAATTGTTCCTCTTTTGTTACTACAATTTCCCGAGTTCTTAGTGTTTTTGTGGTCACCCCGGTTTTTGAGCTCTTGGGACTACGGGAGATTTTACCGTATTTCTCCCCAATTCTTTCCGGCTTGTGTTTCGACGCACTTCTGGCATTCTGGCACGCAGAGAGCTGCGGAAAGTCAGGAGAAAGGGGGGTGAGTATTTGCTGTCAAGATTATTCTCGGTATTCCACGGCTCGCTTCTGAAATTGGTTTTTGTGACGGAGAATTACAAAGAGAGAAATCGACCAAATCGCAGGAGGAACATCCAATGAAAAAGATTCTAGTGTTGGCCCTGATTCTGGCATTATCAGTACCGGCAATGGTTCAGGCAAGACAGATTGATCTGCTACCATCCGGATCCGCCGCGGGGGGGCCTGTAGTACCTTATGTTGAAACCACTCCACCTTATGCAATTAACCCGGCTAAAACCGCCTTGTTTGTTATTGACCCGCAAATAGTCTATTCCGCACCGTTTACTATTGATCCCGCGGAATTGGCTCTTGGCAAAAGCCCTCTGCACTGCGAGAATTTCGATGCAGCCATGGCGAACGTTACGTCAATTGTAAGGGCTTGCGCAGCAAAGAACATCCCTGTTTTTCTCATCAGACACGTGTATGAGCCTGATGGATGCAATTGCGGCCGGCTTTGTGACTTCGATCCGCTGGGGGGATTGGGCTTTCCGAAGGCGTGGAATCTCTGGAGAAGAGATCTGATTTTCTCTGAGTTTGATGCGCGTGTTCAAGATATAAAGAATATTCTGAACGCAGACGGCGACAACTATTTTTATGCCGAAAAGTCGATATTCAGTTCCTTCACAAGACCGGTGGTAGGCAGATTAGTGCTTCGTGGCATTGATACCGTGATCATCACCGGCTTCATGACCCAGTACTGCTCAGTTAGCGCGACTCGTCATGGGCACGACCTCGGTTATAAGATAGTCTACGTAAAAGACGCCAACGACGGGCCTCAGCTCGGGCAGATTTTGACGACAGACCCGGCAGGGACGAATCCACCCAAGTATCCGCAGGGCATTGATGAAAACGATGCCATTCCTTTCTATCTCAGCATCCCGGTTGCCGATGTGACCGATACTGCTGGAATCGTTGCCCGCATTAACAGGTAACTAAGATTCGTGGTCCTAAACCAGAAAAGGCGGGGTTATGCCCGCCTTTTCTGTCGTATGAAGCCGGACAATGCGCCCGGAGCGCACTTTGGGTACGTGACTATACCGCCAGGTCCAACTGTTGGATCGTCCCGGGGGCGCCTTCTTCTGTCAGGAATACACTCGTGTTTCTGAGGCGTGCCATAAGCTGGTTCGTGTTGTTTTTGATATCGAATTTCGAAGCGAGGCTTCCCAGATAAATCGCTCCCACCTGCCTGTCTTCTAGTGTGGGAGAGGACGAAACCCCTTGATCGTCCATCATCCACAGGAAGAGCCGTTCATAGACAGGGTCGTTCTCATCTATCCAGGAGTTTCCGTCTGCATCGTATTGCGAAAGCTCGGCAAAGCCTTTCCCGGTGCGGGGACCAAAGAGCTCGGCGCCGTTATTTGCAGTCTTATCACCATTGAGATCGACAAAAAGGAAGCCGCTGCCCGGACCAAGAGCGGGCAGATCTTCATCTATTCCGTCCATATCGAGATCGAAGCTGAATTGCAGATTGGTGAGTTCAGCCGCGCTGCCTTCGAAATTCACGACCAAAGGATCCTTTAAGGCATCTCCTGCCCTGATATTCAGACTGCTTTGGGAGATGAATTGCCTGCTCATATCGAGCCGGAGGGAGAATTCAATTTCCTGCTTGTCGGCCGTTCGGATGACGCCGGCTGCAACAAACTCGACATGTTCTTCTTCGGATACAGTCTCATTCCAGTTGAACTGAAACCCCCATCCCTCCTGTTGAGCATCGGTTCCTTCAACGCATGCATATTCTTCAGACGCAATCGCCTCGTCCCCCCGGTGTTCTGAAACATCGAGCAATTTGACTTTTCTGCCGGATAATATCTCGGCCAAAAGTCTTTCCAGCGTTATTTCGTGCTTAAGTCTGGATTCAATTTCAACTACGTCCGCGTTGAACTCCGCAGTCTCGACACATGATTCCATGCTTTGCCGGATATCGACCTGGTACCCCAGGAGTTCAGATTCCTGGGGCCGGTCGGCCCAGGCGTGCATTTCACTCCGAGTCTCGCTTTTTTCTGAAAGATTTCTTACTGAGGTCATCAGGATGTTAGATTCTTCCACTTTCATAAGCCACCACCTGAAGATTCGTAACCGATTGATTATACTATCGGCCTTTTCGGGCCGGGGCTTGAAGAGGTTCACCGCAAAGGCGCAAAGCACGCAAAGAAGATACAACTTTTGTTTGCGCTCTCTGCGTTTTTGCGGCGACTGCCCTTCTTTTCAAATTTTCTCTCCTTGCAGAAGACAGCAGCATCGATATACTTGGGGATGAACGCGTTGCTTAAATTATTTTTAAACCTTTTCCCGTCCATGCACGTCTAAGTGAGTAATGAAAGACGATTCTCAGCTTGTAGAGGAATATCTCTCAGGAGACAGCCGGTCCATCGAGGAACTGGTTGTCAGGTACCAGAGGCAAATCTACTACCTGATTTACAGGCTCACAAACGACCTTGAGGAATCTAAAGATTTGACTCAGAAGACGTTTCTGAAGGCTGTAAGAGCCATCACGAAGTTCAGGAATGAGTCCTGTTTCAAAACCTGGCTGTACCGGATAGCCGTGAATACAAGCCTCGATCAAATAGGCGAGCAGAAGAGATATCCAAGAGCGGAATTGAATGAAACAATAGCCGACAGTGATTCCGATGTTGTTTCAAAACTGGCGGGAGAAGAAAGGAAAGAACGCCTCAGGAAAGCGGTGCATGAGTTACCGGAAAGGCAAAGGCTTGCTGTCATTCTACGGGTCTATGATGGCCTCAGCATTAGTGAAACGGCTCACGTGATGGGGTGCTCTGAAGGCGCAGTAAAGGCCCATTATCACCACGCAGTGAAACGCCTTCGGAACCTCTTGCAGGAGAAGAGTGATGGTGCATGAAGAAATTAAGGATACTCTGCCGGATTACCTGAAAGGCGCTCTGCCGGATGAGGTTCGGGTTGAGATCGAAAAACACGTTGCGGGATGCCGGGATTGCACTCATGAACTGGCGCTGTTGTCAGATCTCCTGGGGGTTGAGGCGCAGGATCCCGGCACTCTGTTTTGGGATACGCTCTCCCGCAGAATAGGGGTGCATGCGGGTGAAGCCGCCCGTTCGAGACCGCGAAACTGGTTTCTCCAGCCCCTGCCGATAGCTCTCGTGGCATCATTCTTTGCAGTGGCAGTGCTTTTCTATTCAAAAACGACGACCGATCAGGTCGGCTCGCGCTCAGAACCGGCTTTAGAGGTAAATCTCAACGGAGACGAGGAAATCGTCGAAATTGCAGAGGAGCTGTCAGAGGACACGAATGGTTCGGAAGACGACTTGGAGGATTGCTCAGCGGAGCTGGCGCTTCTGGACATGAAAGAGCTGGACACACTCTCTGCCATGTTAGGGCCTGTCACGAAATAACTTGAGCATTCTGAGCGCCGATCCATCCCGTCCGGCTGCGTTGCTCGTCGGTTGCATACTCACGGGTATGCGCCCTTCTCTCGCCTTGCTAGACGGGTGCCTCAGCACTCAGAATTGCACAACCTATTCATGACAGACCCTTAGAAGAGCCACAAGGACACGAAGGCACGAAGGAAGGAATTCTTTCTTTTCAGCCCTGACAGTAACGAAAACAAGACAGGAGGACATGGATTATGAAAAGATTATCAGTCATCGTTCTGACCACGCTTTTCTTGGCGGCCGGACTAACCGGTTATTCCTTTGCTCAGCCGGATTCCGGCAGACCTGCCAGAGGTGAAAAAATGGCAAGGGTTAGAGATAAGATTTGTGAAATGCGGATGGAAAAGCTCAGGGATTACCTCGGCTTGGACGAGAAGACCTGGGCCCGGCTTGCTCCATTGCTGGAAAGGTATCGGGAAAAGAAAACCGAAATGAGGTCTGCGCTGAAGGATGCGATGAGAGAGTTGAAGCGGTTCCTCAAGGAAAAGAATGAGACCCAGATGAAGGCTATTCTGGACAAACTTGACCAGGTCCAAAGAGACCTGCATGATCTGAATCAGCAGGAAAGAGAAGAAATGAGGAAGATTCTCACGGTTGAGCAGCAGGCGAAGTATGTGGTTTTCCAGAAGAAGTTTGCCAGGGAAATCAAGGGCAAAATAAGGGAAGCCAGCGGAAAACGCGGACCGGGATGCGACCGGTTCGAAAACGGGCAATAACTGATAACCGTTCACTGTTGACCGTTCACCGTTCACCGAAGGAAGTCTGTTACGTTCTAAAGGTGACACGGTGAGCGGTCAACGTAGCTGTAAGCTCGACGCCTCACTTGCGCAAGCGCAAAATGGCCGCGGCAGCAGCCCCGTTTATGTCGAGATCTTCACCGAAGGCGACTTTACGCTTATTGAAACGCGCCTCGATCAGGGCTGCTGCCTCATCGGCAGAGATCGAGTAGTCTGAGAGATGCGTGGGCATGCCGATACTGTGAAAGAACGTCTCCGTTTTCGCAATCGACTCCTCCTCCGTCGCACCACCCCAGATCCGGTGCCCGTATTGCTTCAGTTTGGCCCGTTTACGGTCAAGCTTATGTCTCCATACGCCCGGAAGAACAACGGCCAGTGTCTCTGCATGGTCCAGCCCGTAGAAAGCGGTGACCTCGTGGCCGATCATATGCGTGCTCCAGTCCTGCGGAACGCCGCAGCCCAACTGAGTGTTCAACGCGATTGTCGCGCACCACATGAAGGCGGCCCGGGCATCATAGTCATCAGGTCGCTCCAGCGTGCACGGCCCGACCTCCACCAGTGTCTGAAGCACGGATTCGGAGATGCGATCCTGGAGAGGTGCGACAACGGGGCCGGCCATGTACTGCTCCATAACGTGAACAAATGAGTCCACGATGCCATTTCGCACCTGCTTTCTCGGCAGGGAGAATGTAGCTTCAGGATCAAGCACCGAGAAGACCGGAAAGACGAGCTGAGACGTAAAGTGCAGTTTTTCCGACGTCGCCTTTCGCGAGATTACCGAGTTGCCGTTTGATTCGGATCCTGTGGCCGGCAGAGTCAATACCGTGCCTACCGGCAGGGCGGATGTAATATCGGCGCCATGGGTGCGCAATATTTCCCACGGATCACTCCCTTCATAAAGTGCCGCCGCCGCAATAAACTTGCCCGCATCCAGCACCGAGCCGCCCCCAACCGCCAGTATGAAACGTACACCCTCCCTTTTTACGACCTCGACGGCCTTCGTGCACGTTTCATAGAGCGGATTCGGTTCGATTCCGGCGAATTCAATGAGATGGTGATTTTGCAGAGCGGCCTTGACCTGATTGTACACGGAATTACGCTTGATCGAACCGCCGCCGTAAAGGAAAAGGACCGGCACGTCTCCTGGGACCCGGGATGCAATCTCGGCAATCATCCCCTTTCCAAAGAGTATTTCTGTAGGATTTTTGTAGACAAAGTTCATCATGATTCTTTCTCCATCCCGAAAAAGGATTCGCCGCAACGACCGGGCGTTACGCAGATTTCCGCTCCGGCAGTGGTTTCGTCCCCCTGTGCGGGATCTGCCGGTGGCATGACGCCAAGGCGTGCACAAGGCTCGCGGAGAGAAACACTCTCAACCCGCTTTGTCTGGTGCTTAGGAGCCTGTCGGACTTAGGATGATCCACTGCGGAAAGTGGAGGAAACGGCCCAAATATCCCCGAATGTTCGTTACATAGCAACACTATGCGCCTCAAATTCGTGAATATTTGGTCTCGTTCCTCCACCTCCTCGTGACGATCCCCTAAGTCCGACAGGCTCCTAGTGTGGGCCGTTTGAGGGAGAATAACTCAAGATGGCAAACCCGTGCAAATCTTTTCTGAAATTCTTTCGTTGCAGAACGTTGCGATCGTTGCGGTGGAATATCCTATTTCATTTGACAGAATCAGAATGGACCGTTATATGCAGTTATTGGCGGTTACGCGGAAATTGCACAGGCGGGTTCAAGGTTTGTAAACGTTCACCGTTATCCGTTCACCGTTGTCCGTAACCCCCCCCAAAAGCATTCCTTCGGTGAACGATCATTAGATGCTGGATGCTAGGAGGCTGTCCGAGAGCTGGGATCGTAGCGAGGAAAGCGGAGGACGAGACCAAATATACACGGAGTTGAGGTATAATAGTGAACCTATAGCCCGAAAATCCGGGGATATTTGGGCCGTCATCCCGCTTTCCGCAGTAGATCATCAGTTCTCGGACAGGCTCCTAGAGACCAAAAGAGTAAGCAGTAAGAAGCAGACGGAATACGCAATCACCTATGACTCTTTGCCAAAAGACGCTTTTCAGGTTCTTACGGATAACGGTGAACGGTTACTTACAGTGAGCCTCTTCGGTTTGTGCTTCACGGGAAGACTCTGAATCGCCCGTAGCCTCTCTCAAATAGCGGGCGGCGTCTTCAGGTGGGATTATGTTTATATAAATACTTGTTCCTATCTCAAATCCTGCCGGGGTGGTGAGACGCGGAGTTATTTCGAGGTACCAGTGGAACGTATCGAGTGAATCAGTATCGTTCGGCGAGGTGATCATCATATAGTTGTAAGGGGGGTTATTGAGGCACCGATAGAGCCTGCCGAGCACGTCCTTCAAAATTGCGGAAAACTGTTCCACTTCAAAACGGCTCATCCTGGCGAAACAGGCGCGATGGTTTTTGGGGAGTATCCAGGTTTCAAACGGCGAACGGGAGGCAAAAGGGCTGATCGCCACAAAACTGCCGTTTTCGCAGACCACCCGCTCGGCCAACGCGGTTTCAGTCTCTATTATATCGCAATAGACACATTTGTTCCGGTATTCGCGGTATTGATTAACACCCCGGATTTTTCCCCATACCTTTTGCGGAATGATGGGAGTGGCCACGATCTGGGAATGAGGATGTACAAGCGAACAGCCGGCCGTCTGGCCATGATTCCTGAAGACCAGAAAATACTGAAGCCGCTTGTCTTCCCGCAGGGCATTATAGCGGTCTATGTAAGACCACACCACGCGCTCCACCTGCTTGTCATGCATGGTGGCGAGGGTTTGATTGTGCTCCGGGCATTCAACCACCACTTCATGGGCGCCGAATCCGTTCATATGATCGTATATGTAATAGTTTTCCCGGTTCAATTCTTCCGTACTGACTAAGGCCTGGAACTTGTTGGGAGTAACCCGCAGGAGCCATCCGGGTGAATCGGGGCCGGAATTGGCCGGACGATAAGCCAGGACCTCAGGCGGAGTCTTGTCCTCGTTGGTGGTGCAAAACGGACAGCTCTTGTCGTGTTCGGGCATTTCATCCAGCATGTTTTTGGTTTTGCAGAAATCATGCGGCCGTTTGGCCCTTTCTTTGGAAATAATCACCCATTCGCGGGTTACTATGTCTTTTCGAAGTTCGGGCATATCAAACCTCTCTTTAAGGGGGTCTTGTCACAGTATTCGACATCATCGAGGATTTTCATAAATGCTGATTCAGCGAAGGTGCTAAACTTGCGGGAAATTTCTCATTGAAGTATTGGCTTCTTCATGTTAATTTTTTTTACTTTATGCTGGGAGTTCGCCGGACTCAGGGATGAATACGTCAATTCCCAATATCGAACGTCCAACGGATCCTCTCCTGATTGGAAATTGGTTATTGAGCATTGAACATTGGAAATTGATCCTAAAATGGTATGATTGAAACTTCTAAGTCCCTAAGTCCGACAGGCTCTTGGTGTCAAGGGATCAGGCGTGCTATGTCTCAATTCGAATCAGTGATCGGCTTGGAGGTGCATGCGCAGCTCGTTACGAAAAGCAAGATTTTCTGCGGCTGCTCCACGGTCTTTGGCGCCCCGCCAAACAGTCATACCTGCGAAGTCTGTCTGGGCATGCCTGGGAGTCTGCCGGTCTTAAATAAGAAAGTGGTGGAATATGCGATGCGGATGGCCTTGGCCACCCATTGCCGAATTGCCCATCTCAGTTGCCTTGCGCGGAAAAATTATTTTTACCCCGATCTTCCTAAAGGATACCAGATTTCCCAGTATGAATTGCCTCTTGCCGAGAACGGATATTTGGAGATCGATGTAGACGGCCGGATCAACCGCATCGGCATTACACGTATACATATGGAGGAGGACGCCGGCAAGTTGATCCACGATGAGATGGCACCGATAAGCTTGGTCGATTTCAACCGGACCGGTGTACCGCTGATTGAGATTGTGAGCGAGCCTGATATGCGGACCCCTGAAGAGGCGGTCGAATACCTGAAGGCGCTGCGAAATATTCTGCGATATCTCGATATCTGCGACGGCAATATGGAGGAAGGGAGCTTCCGCTGCGATGCGAACGTTTCACTGCGGCCTGAAGGAACGGAAACTCTCGGTACCAGGACGGAGCTTAAGAACATGAATTCATTTAGGCATGTTCAAAAGGCCCTGGAGTATGAGATTCGCCGGCAGACGGCGACGCTCCTCGACGGAAAGGCGGTTGTTCAGGAAACACGGCTCTGGGATGCCGGCAAAAACGTGACGGTTTCCATGCGGGGTAAAGAAGAAGCGCACGACTATAGATACTTTCCCGACCCGGATCTCGTTCCGTTGGTCATTGATGAGAATTGGATTGAGGGCGTACGCGCCTTTTTGCCGGAGCTTCCGGACGCAAAACGGACTCGTTTTGTCGACCGGTACGGACTGCCGGAATATGACGCTGCGGTACTCACGGATGCAAAAGACCTGGCTGATTATTTTGAGACGACGGTTCGTCTTTACAACAACCCGAAGATCGTCAGCAACTGGATCATGTCTGAGCTGCTGCGGGAGCTGAAGCGTGATGATCGAGAAATCGAAGCGTGTCCGGTCCGGCCCGAAGGGCTTGCTGAAATGCTGGGAATGATGGACAAGGGTGTTATCAGTGGAAAGATCGCCAAGACAATCTTCACGGAGATGTACGCAACCGGAAAGGATCCGGGGGCCATTGTAAAAGAGCGATGCCTGGTTCAGGTTTCCGACCCGGATGAGATTCGCAAAGTGGTCGAAGCGGTGACTAATGACCATCCGGAACAGGTGGAAAGGTTCAGGCAGGGCAAGACCAGTCTCCTCGGATATTTTGTGGGCGAGGTAATGAAACGGACCAGAGGCAAGGCCAATCCAAAATTAGTAAATGAAATCCTGGGTGAAATACTAAAATGACGTGAAATGGGGCGATTTCATAAAGCGCCGCAACGAGGAGTCCTAGCCGCAGAGCACGCGGAGGACGCAGCGCGGCACGGCCGCAACCAAGGATTTCACCCGAAGCACACGAAGAGAACTAGTAGGGTGGGCTCTGCCCACCGAAACGGCAATCGCGGGTTAAGAGTCATCCCGGTCGCCTTTGTGGTGGGCAAAGCCCACCCTACTACTGACTGAAGTGGGTCGTGAACAATGAGCGAAATCAAAACCATAGCATGGGAAAATGGTTGCGTCGTAATGATTGACCAGCGCAAGCTGCCCCAGAGGGAAGTGTACACCGCTTTCCGTGATTACAGGGCCGTTATCAGGGCCATAAAGACTATGGTGATACGCGGAGCGCCGGCCATAGGGATTGCCGCTGCAATGGGCCTCGCCCTCGGGGCCGGAGGGATGAGAAAAGGCAGCCGGCAAAAGTTCAATGAGAAGTGGAGTGCAATGTGCCGGGAGATGGCCTCGGCCCGGCCCACTGCGGTAAATCTTTTCTGGGCTATCGAGCGGATGCGGAAACTGGCCGACGGCTACCCGAATGCCAAGCCGAACGAACTGGCGGACCGGCTGCTGGGAGAGGCAGAGACTATACTGGCAGAGGATATAGCCGCCAACAGGCGCATGGGCGCATGGGGGCAGACTCTGTTTTCTGACGGTTGTACGGTGCTGACCCATTGCAACGCAGGGGCACTGGCAACCGGCGGATATGGTACGGCCCTGGGAGTGATCAGGGCTGCGCATGAGACCGGCAAGAGGATATCCGTGTTTGCCGACGAAACCAGACCCTTTCTGCAGGGCGCACGGCTCACATCCTGGGAGCTCAAAAAGTGCGGGATTCCGGTGACGCTGATCAGCGATAATGCCGCCGGCTCCTTGATGAGAATGGGGCGGATAAATGCAGTAATAGTCGGCGCCGATCGCATTGCACGCAATGGAGACATTGCCAACAAGATAGGGACCTATTCAGTTGCGGTTTTGGCCAAAGAGAACGGGATTCCTTTTTACGTGGCTGCACCTGAATCCACTATCGATCGCAATCTGGCCGGCGGGGGTCAGATCCCGATTGAGGAAAGGTCACCCGAAGAAATCACGCATTATTCGGGAAGGCGGATTGCCCCGGAGGGGGTGCCTGCACTGAATATGGCTTTTGATGTCACCCCGAATGCGTATGTCACGGCGATCATAACCGAAGACGGAATAATCAGGGCGCCCTATAATTTTCGACAAGCCCCTGGATACTGACAATACTACCGATTGAAGAGGGAAACCGATGGTTCAGAAGGCCGAGAAGATCTGGTTGGATGGAAAATTTGTTAACTGGGATGACGCCAACGTTCACATCCTGACTCATACCCTTCACTATGGAGTGGGCGCTTTTGAAGGAATTCGCTGTTATCACTCTCATGACGGTGCATCAGCCATATTCCGCCTTGATGAGCATGTCGAGCGCCTGTTCGATTCCGCCCATATCCTGCAGATGACGATACCGTTTTCCCGGTCGGAAATTGCGGAGGCATGTAAAGAGACTTTAAGAGTCAACCGGCAGAAAGAATCCTACATCCGGCCCCTGGTATTTATCGGGGAGGGTGCGATGGGAGTTCACCCCCAGGATAACCCTGTACGTGTGGCCATTGTAACGTGGCCGTGGGGGGCTTATCTTGGCGCCGAGGCGCTCGCGAAAGGGACCCGTCTCAGGATTTCCTCGTACAACCGGCACCATGTTAACGTGATGATGACGAAGGCCAAGGCCTGCGGGAACTATGTCAATTCCGTTCTGGCCAAAAGGGAAGCTGTGCGTGACGGTTATGATGAGGCCGTCCTCCTCGATCCCGAAGGCTATGTCTCTGAAGCGAGCGGAGAGAATATTTTTATCGCGAAGCGGGGAGTGCTGAAAACACCGCCCCTTACATCGATACTGCCTGGGATTACAAGACGGTGCGTAATTACGATCGCAAAAGATTTGGGGATTCCGCTGGTGGAGGAACGCTTTACACGGGACGAGCTCTATATTGCAGACGAGGCATTTCTGACCGGTACGGCCGCCGAGATTACCCCGATTCGGGAAGTTGACAACCGTACCATCGGCACAGTCTGCCCCGGGTCCATAACGCAATCGATCCGGAATGTCTTTCTGGACATAATTACAGGCAGATCCGACACATACAGGCACTGGTTGTCTTACGTCTAGGAGGCTGTCCGAGAACTGGGATCGTAGCGAGGAAAGCGGAGGACGAGACCAAATCAGCTAGGTAGCTAGAAGGCTGGGAAGCTGGGAAGCTGGATAAGGTGCTGTCTGCCGCGAGAGCACGGCTCTGGCCTCC
>JAZDGK010000181.1:0-25713 GCA_043806955.1 Pseudomonadota bacterium
CACGATGAATCCGACCGGATGAGTGGTTATGGGGCGCGTCATTGAAGTACCCGACCCGGATGAACACCTAAAAGAGTTGTCGGTGAAAATCCATTATCCGGCCACGGCCCGATAGGCTTCATGAACCGCCTGGTGCGGACCCGCATGCCAGGTGGTGTGGTAACCGGGGGAGAGAAGCCCCCGGTTACCCGATTAGATTGAGTTCAGTTCTCCAAAAGTGTAATGAGGCCTGAGCATTGGAACATTTGGCCGGGTGAAATGACCGGCTTGTCAAGAGGTATGCGACTCCCGTAGCGTTCCACCATTTTCTTTCTCACGACAGGATCCGATAGTCTGAACTCGCGCAATTTCTGCAAATGGCCCAGTTTAACGCCGACCGCACGATCGTAGATTTTCCATACCAATTCAGAACAGTAAATCCGGCTATCCGACCAGTTGAAAATGGTATCGTATGGCTTACCTTGGAACTGTAGCGCAACGGAATGGAGTTTCCGGACCCCCTTTTCCGTCAGGATTCGATCGGCATCTTGCAGGCGCTTGATTACAAAACGTCCGTGTTCGCCTCGGGCAATCCACTTTTCAAAAGGGGTGAATTGCACTGTGCCGATAGCCTCAAAGACATAAGGATGGCCTTTTCGAAAGAGGATAATTCCCATGTGGCTATAGCGGGAACCGGTTGCTCTCTGGATCGCCAAGCTTTGATAGGATTTTGACGTATGGAAAATAACATCGCCATCTCGAACGTATGTAGCTGGCGGGGCACCACAGGCCGATCCTCCAAAGAGCAGGAATATCAGTGTGGCTATCAATAGCCGCATGTTTCGCTTCCAAATCTAACCCACAAACCCCGGCGGCAAAAGCGGGGGTGAGGAACGAACGCCCTTTTTGCCGTCCGAGTGCATTTGCTTTGTTAGGTTCTTGCAAAAGAATTAGAAATCAAATAGCTCGCCCAAAAGACCTCCTTTCTTTTTCTTTTTATAGTATTCATGATCTCTTGAGCCATGTGAATGTTGTTTTGACCCATGCTCATCAGCATATCTGGGTTCTGATTCTGTTACTGGCGAGTTGGAACGTTCGATTATTTTGTCTAGTTCACCACGATCTAACCAAACACCTCTGCATTTCGGACAATAATCGATTTCTATACCTTGCCGGTCACTCATTGCCAGGTCTACATCACTGCAAACAGGACATTTCATATGTTATCTCCTTTCTGTGAAAGTGATTAATATTGCTGATGTTATTTGATATGTTCATTGCATTTTTTCTGATTGTTTTGAAACCTAACGGTTTGCGCATAACCGGCGGCGGCCACCGGGGTTCCAGGAAAAAGCAACCACGTTACACGCCGTCCGGTTAATGCGCTGGTTCGGCTTTGCTGTGTCTTCTATTTCATAGGAGGTTTCCCGGCAGTGGCAAGTTTTGCATTCAATTGGTTTTTTCGTTTCTCCATTCTCGCTGGTTGTATGAATGCAAAATCGAATAGAGCCTCAAGGACATCAATTAGCCATTCCGCTTCTCCGGGTTCCACATCGACTATTTCTCCTGTTTGGGTGTTCTTTATTGGGTGAGATGCAAAATTGCCAACATTTCTGATAGCGTCAATCTCCTGTGATAGATATGATGGAATCGCTGGGCTTGACAGGAATTCATCTATTTCATCAGCAAGGCTTCTTTTGTTAATGCCAAACTTTTCTCTTAAGATGGTTTGAAGTAGCCTTCTGCTCATGGCTGCGCTGGCTCTTGGGCTGACCTGCAAAACGGAGCATGCTTCTTGAAATTCTCTTCGTAAACTATCAGGCACTTCTGGGTCAATTCTCTTAAATGATGCCCGAGGGAAGATAACTTGCTCGCTCAAGATTTCAGTCAATTCTCGAGACTCTTCATCATTAAGATCGTGCGACCAGTATCTCCCATGTCTCAACAATACGATGAATTGATGGCATTCAGGACAAAAGCCATGTGCAATGTCGAAACCATATTGTGCAATTTGTGGATGCTCTTCACTGTATACTGGGCTTGATATTTTGATCTCAAATCTTATGCCGAGATTACAATTTGGACATATCATGATTGGTCCTTTTCAGCCGAACGCGGAATTGAGCGGCGGGCGGCCACTGGCCTTCCGGGGAAAATCAACCCCGTTCCACGCCCGTCTGCTCCAATGACGGGTTCTGCCGCCTGCTCGCTATGCCGGAAATCACCGAAGCCACCGCCGACCGTGCTACAGAAGGCCGAACGGCCTCGTTCCCCAAAACATTGGTCCCAAAGGGAAGCGAATTGTTGCGAGTTGCGGGAAACATACATTTGGTCACTGACGTCTCATAACCGATGGAGCTGGTAAGGCGGCGCATCCACTGGCTGGCAAGGGGGCATTACGCTTCCCGAAGTAACAAATCACAATGCCATAGCTTCCGACGTATACTGGGCCACTTGCGCCACGATGTCAGGCCCCTGCTAACGTTAACAGATGGTTTCAAATTGCCAAACGGAACGGACGAAGCCGACAGCCTGTCCGGAAATACGCCCCCAATCCACAGCAGACCATTTGCTATCTCACAGCCCCTGATACCCAGCACGGCATCTTAAGCCAAACTTCCAAAGGCGGCAGAACATACAGTAGACGGCCTACTGGCCGTAAAATAAGACGGCTATATCAGAGACTAATTGGTGCTAGACCGTCCTTTCCAAGTCTATTATCATATTACAGGCAAATAGACCAGTTTTTCCTTGCATAAAAAAAGCGGTTTTAGTATATGAGTTTGGCATGAACAAATGTTCATGAACTGCAATCGCGACATAGTGCATGGGGAAATATGATACCAGACAAGTTTTTGAGACCGGCGCAAATGCTTTTTGCGTCTTGGTTTCATGGTCTTCCGAAACGAGGTCAGCCATGCGGCAAGATGCTGATAAAATAGCGGGGAGAGTCAAATAGTTAAGGCGGGTTTGCTAAACGAGGTTCGGGGTGCTATTCGTTACAGACATTACAGTATCAGGACGGAGGAGGCATACGTCGGATGGATAAGGCGATTTATCTTCTTCCACGGGAAGCGTCATCCGTTAGAAATGGCTGAGCGTGAGATTAGCCAATTCCTTACGCATCTTGCAGTGAATGGCAAGGTGGCCAGTTCAACTCAGAACCAGGCCCTGAGCGCCATACTGTTTTTGTATAAAGAAGTGCTGCGGAAGGAATTGGGCCAGTTACAGAATATAGCCAGGGCCAAACGGCCTGAAAAGCTGCCTGTCGTATTCACGAAGAACGAAGTTAAGGCTGTACTTACTCAGCTCGATGGGGCTAAGTGGCTCATGGGACAGTTACTTTATGGATCCGGGTTACGTCTTATGGAGTGCATTCGATCGCGGGTCAAGGATATCGATTTTGATTATAAACAGATAACCGTAAGAGATGGCAAAGGCAGCAAAGACCGCATTACCGTACTTCCTGATCTTGTCATTAATGACCTGAAGAGGCATTTGGATCGGGTTAAGGCCATACACGAGCGGGACCTGAAAGAAGGTTTTGGAACGGTGTACCTGCCCTATGCTCTCGAAAAGAAGTACATCAATGCAAATCGGAGTTGGGCATGGCAGTACGTATTCCCGGCCTCCAAGAGATCAGTGGATCCAAGAACCCGGATCGAGCGGCGGCATCACATTTCAGAAACGGTTCTTCAGGATGCCGTAAAAAACGCCATTCGTCAGGCAGGCATCCCTTAGGAGCCTGTCGGACTTAGGGTGATCTACTGCGGAAAGTGGAGGGAACGGCCCAAATAGCCCCGAATTTTTGTTACATAGCAACACTATGCGCCTCAAATTCGTGAATATTTGGCCTCGTTCCTCCACTTCCTCGTGACGATCCCCTAAGTCCGACAGACTCCTATGGCCGGGAGTTGCCATAGTCTACGGCATAGTTTCGCCACCCATTTGCTGGAAGCAGGATATGATATAAGAACTGTTCAGGAATTGCTCGGGCACAAGGATGTGAGCACGACCATGATATACACCCATGTCCTGAATAGAGGGGGGAAAGGGGTGAAGAGTCCGGGCGACATGCTATGAGGAGTTCACCGTTCACCGTTCACCGTTCGCCGACAGGAAAAACAGACGGAACATACGCGAGCAGGATCAGTGAAGATTCGCCCCGACAAATCCGACATGATCTGGGTTCCGGGTTGCGGGTTACGAGTTACAGATCGGGCGCATTGTTTGCCGACATAGAGTGTTTCCTGCGTCTAGAGCACCAGGATCACAGCCGAGGGCGACTGCGCCACATAAGAGTTCAAGATCACAGCCGAGGGCGACTGTGCTACATAAGAGTTGCGGAACAGAGTCCAGCGAATACTCGATGCGTATTGCCCGGCGCTTCGGCATTCGTGATTTGGGACCAGGATCTATTGTTCCTGCTTTCCTGAGTTCGTGACAGGAGTTGTAATATGGAATTGACAGCACGGCAGAAAGGCGTTCTTGAGTTTATTCGGGATCACCATGAACGGTTCGGGATCCCTCCGTCCGTGCGCGAGATTTGCGCCAACTTAGGGCTTAGAGGGCCGGCAGGTATTCACCGGATTCTCAATGTGCTGATAGCAAAGGGATATCTGACCGCCATCGCAGGAAAGAAAAGGTCGTGGTGTCTGACCAACACGGCGAAACCAAGAATCCCTGTGCTGGGCAGGATAGCCGCCGGGACCCCGATAGAGGCCATAGCCGACAACGGAGAGGATCTGCCGCTCGATCCTGAGATTTTTGGGTGCGACGAATGCTTTGTGCTTCGTGTCCAGGGAGATTCCATGGTCGACGCCCATATTATTGACGGGGATTTCGCAGTCATTCGGCCTCAGGATATAGCCCGGAGCGGGGAGGTCGTCGCGGTAATGGTTGAATGCCTTCTGCCGGAGGCCACTCTGAAGACTCTGCGGCGCAAGCGGAACGTGACCGAACTTCATGCCGAAAACAGCGCTTATCCGCCGCTTGTATTCAAGGGAAGGGAGCAAAAGCGCATCCGGATCATAGGGAAATTCGTGGGCCTTGTCCGCAGAGGCTGATAGCGGCTCTGTAATACATGATTTTTGCCGCAGACACACGCAGACACACGCAGACAGTTCAGACATTTTGGCCGGGCGACTTGCCCGGCCAAAAGAGCTATCGCTGGCGCGAAAAGAAAATCGGCTCTCTTCCTGCCCTAAGGGCTGACTGTAATTGTCCGGCCAAGTCGGCCGGACAATTGTCTGCGTTCGTCTGCGTGTGTCTGCGGCAAAAAAGTATTTGTTTTGGTTGCGGGTTTGCGGATCAACGATTCTTTTTGAAAACTCTGTGTGCTCTGTGCCCTCTGTGGCAGAAGATTTTTGTCTTGCGAGGTATAGCGATGAGTAGCGCTTTGGTTTATTTCCTGGTCTTAATGTCGGGCCTGTCCGTAATCCTTCTGGTCCTTTTGGTTTTGCGAAATCATCGGGGCGCTTTTTCGGCCCTGGAAGGCTGTTTTGATTCCCTGGAAAAGGGTCAAGAGCGGATGGAGAGGGCTCTTCGAGAAGAAATCGCCAAAAACCGGGAAGAGACTATGTATTACAACAGGCAAGCGCGGGAGGAGCTGAATAATAGTTTTGGCACTTTTGGGGATTCGGTTCTAAGCCGGATTGTCGAGGCTTCGTCAGCTCAAAAGACCCAGTTGGACATTTTCGCAAGCCAGTTGGCAAATCTGACCGCGCAGAATACCCAGAAGCTGGACAGGATCAACGAGACGATGGAACAAAAGTTCAGGATCCTCACTCAAAGCAACGAAGAGAAACTGGAAAGAATGAGGGAGACGGTCGATGGCCGGCTCAGGAGCATACAGGAAGATACCGGCAGAAAGCTTGAGCAGATGCGGGCGACGGTTGATGAGAAGCTTCATGATACACTGGAAAAGCGCCTGGGCGAATCCTTCCGCATTGTAAGCGAACGGCTTGAAATGGTTCATAAAGGGCTTGGAGAGATGCAGACCCTGGCTTCCGGCGTGGGAGACCTTAAAAAAGTTCTTACCAACGTCAAAACGAGGGGCACCTTTGGAGAGATTCAGTTGGGCAATCTGCTGGAACAAATACTTACATCTGATCAGTATGAGACCAATGTGATGACGAAAAAAGGCAGTAACGCCCGTGTGGAGTTTGCGATCAAGCTCCCCGGCCGGGACGAAAAACAGGAAAATGTTGTGTGGCTTCCCATTGATGCCAAATTCCCTCAGGAAGATTATTTGAGGCTGGTTGAAGCACAGGAAGAGGGGAGCCCGGTTCCGGTCGAAGAGGCTTCCAAACAGTTGGAAAAGACCATTAAAGAGATGGCGAGGCTGATAAAGGAGAAATACCTTGATCCACCTAATACCACTGATTTCGGTGTCATGTTTTTGCCTACCGAGGGGCTGTACGCGGAAGTCTTAAGACGGACAGGCGTGTTTGAGTCCCTTCAGAGGGAATACCGGGTGGTTATCACTGGGCCGACGACTCTGGCCGCACTCCTGAACAGCCTGCAAATGGGCTTTAGAACCTTGGCCATCGAGAGGCGCTCCAGTGATGTCTGGTCTCTTCTGGGGGCGGTCAAGACGGAGTTTGCAAATTTCGGGGCCATACTCGACAAGACTCAAAAGAAACTCCAGGAAGCCAGCAACACTATAGATACTGCGGCCAGGAGGTCACGCGCCATTGAAAGAAAGCTGAAAGATGTGCAGGAAGCGCCCGAGGCAAACGGGGCGACGCTCTTGGGCGAGACGGAAGAGGACGCAGTGGCTTGAAGAAGTGATGAGTGATGAGGCTCTTGCAAAACTCTGTTTCGTGTTCCGAGTTCCGTGTTTCGAGTTAAGAAAACCCAGAACGCTCAAACCGAAAACTGAAAGGGTTTCTATGATGTTAACTCGCAACTCCTACCCCGTAACTCGTAACGCGCAACTCGTAACCCGCAACCCGCAACCCGAACATCTATTACGAGTAAGAGCACGAAGTAAGAACGGGACTCTTGCAAGAGGCTCTCATGAGTGATGAGTTGTGAATGATGGATTACTTTTCCACGGAGGACACGGTCCCCGGACGGCAGAATGTCTTTCCTCCGAGATGATGGATGGTTTTCGCAGAGTCAAGCTCCACCTTCAGGCGTTCATCAAAAACATCCTCCTGAACTGAGGCGGCAAGTACCTCACCCACAAAGATCGTATGGTCTCCGGCACTGTAAGCGGCATGTAGCCGGCATTCGATATGTCCGATGCATTCTTCGATGAGTGGCGCTCCAACCTTTTTTGCTTTTACGGGCGTCAGGCCGCAGAGCGAAAACTTGTCCGTTTCCTTCCCGGAACAACTGCCGCAGCACCAGACCTTTTCGGCAATCCCGATGTGGGGCACGTTTACCACGAATTCCCCGCTTTCCTTTATCAAGTGATGGGTGAACCTTCCGGTCCCAACAGCCACCGCGATGAGCATGGGATTAAAGCTGACAGGCATTTGCCATGCAGCGGTCATCACATTCATTCTGTCGCCGAGGTGGGAGGTAACCAAGATTACCGGCCCGTGATTTATGAGCCGGTTTGCTCTGCTGATGGGGATCTCTTTGAATGCCATTATCGGCCTCCTTACAGGGACATAAGTACTGTAAAACTATTGCCACGGAGGACACGGCACGGCCGAGCCGCAACCAAAGAGTGTTCACCGCAGAGACGCAGAGAGCGCAGAGAAGATTGTTCTTTTCCCTTTCTGTTGAGAGGACAGAAAGGGAAAAAATCTCGCGTTTCGACATGCCCCATATTCCGCCCCCCCCCAAGGCTGTTGTTTTGTGCTTTCCGGCCTCTGACCGGAAAGCAATAAGAAAAATGTCTCTCTGCGAACTCTGTGTCTGCGAAGCGGGCGGTGAGCGCTTGTTTTTTGGTTGCGGCTAGGAGCCTGTCGGACTTAGGGATGATCTACTGCGGAAGTGGGGGGAACGGCCCAAGAAGATGGTTTATGGTTCATAGTTCATGGTTCGTGGTCTAAAACCAGAAACTAGAAACTAGAAACCAGGAACCAGAAACTCTGCTTGCGCCTCAACTTGGTGGATATTTGGTCTCGTTCCTCCACTTCCTCGTGACGATCCCCTAAGTCCGACAGACTCCTAGGCCGCGATGTGCGCTCTGTGGCTTGTTTTTCATAAACCGGATAGTTGTCCGCGTCTGTCGGCGGCAAGAATTAGCGGCCAAAGGGGTCGGGCGGCGAATCAAAAACAATTATGCTGATTTCGAGCATAAGGAGGGCTATTCGGCAGCCAGTTGTTCTATAAACTGATCAACGGCTACATACATCGCGTCAAACCAGCGCTGATCCAAAAGGATGAAAAGGTATCCGCTCAGGGCCTTCTCGCCGAGATGGAATTTGGTCATTACAATAAGAGCCTTCTTATCCGTATGTTGATTAGTATAGTGCAGGTTGTCTATGGACGCCTTGTCCAGCAAGACATCCGGTGTCTCGTATCTTACGGATTTGCTAAGCAAACCAGAGAACTGTCCCATGCAGGCGCCGATCAGGATATTGCCGATTTCCAGAATAACCTCTGTTTCCAGCTCAGCGACAGGGAGGTTCGGCGCAAATCCGCCTTCTTGGGACATTATAGATACAGCCTGCTTTACCAGGTCTGCACCAACAACGAGCAAGACTTCCCCCTTAAAATCCCCGCTGAAAACCTGCTGAACTACGATGATGTCCTGTTCCAGGCCCACGCGTTGTTCGAGCAGGCTGGAAATCTGGGTTTGTTCTATTTCATGGGCATTCGGCACATCCAGAGTTACGAAGACATTTAATCTTTCGGCGAGAGAAGCTGCTGCTCTTCCAAAGCTGATATTAAGCATCTCCTCCAGAAAGGCCTGGCGGGTTTCGGTCAATGACTCCATTTGGTGCTCCGGTTCCTCATAGTTCCCGAAAATGAAACTGATAATCAGGGAGTATCACTGGCTATATTTTTTGAAGAATGATCCCTAAGTTAATAACGCCAGAGGTGTAGAAAGTCAAGATCGGGTTTCAATTTGTCAAAAACATCTCATTGTTTAGGTCGGCATTTCAAATTAAATCTTGAATCATTTTGAAATATTTGAAAAATGATTTATTTGAAGGATCCTTTCATACTTGTGATGATCTACTGCAGAAAACGGAGGGTAATGTCATAAGTGCGACAGACTCCTTAGTACAGCTCTACACAAATGGGTATCCAGTATCTGCTCCGTTGTCCGGTGGTCTCAAAAAGCGCCTAAAGTGAGCTAAAGTGCACTAAAGTGCCTAAAGTTAAGGAAGATATCGATGGTATTCAATTCTCGTTGTCCCCGAAACCTACGCAGGGGTCTCACGGAGATCGTGGCACATGGATACTTTCTTGTGTAAGGCTGTACTTAGAAAACCTTCTTACTGTCGAGCAGCATCGTGACCGGGCCATCGTTGATCAGGAAGACGTCCATCATGGCCTGAAATTCGCCTTCTGATAGATCTATCCCGTGTTTTTTTACCTCTTCGATGAATGCTTTGTACAGGTCCAGAGCCGGATCCGGTCCGGCGGCCCGGTCGAATGAGGGTCGCTTGCCCTTTCGGCAATCCCCGAGCAGTGTAAACTGGGATACGAGCAGAATTTTGCCCATAGTGTCCAAAAGGGACAGGTCGAATTTGCCGGACTCGTCAGGAAATATCCGCAACGATACGACCTTTGAGGCCAGATACACTACGTCGGAGATAGTGTCTGATTTTTCTATTCCCAGGAAGACAAGGAGTCCGGCGCCAATTTCGCCGACAATTCTTCCGTTCACTTCGACCCTTGCCTCTTTAACCCTTTGCACAACAGCGCGCATAGAATAATTCCCGACAGGCTCCCAGGAGATGATTTTCATCCGGAAAGGTGGAACAGGACAGGCGGAACGCCTGTCCTGCAGCCCGCACAGGCGTGGTCCGCCAAGTTACTCCGACAAGACTCCTTGTACAGGATTTACGGAGGAAAAACAAGAAATTCACGTTTTTCTTCACCGCAGGGACCAGGGCGCTCAGATAGGACGGTGGGCAAAGCCCACCCTACGCGGCTTCTTCGTGGCGGTGAAGGCATAATTCATAACACAGGTGGTTTCTGCGGCTCTGTCTTCACTGCGTGCTCGCGGTCGTAGTCGTCGATGATTCCGGACGCGAATATCGAACAAGGAATTTCGAATTACAGACCTCGTAAAACCTAGACTTTAACCATGCTATAACATCAGACCTCGTAAGTATTAGCGAATTATGGTGTAGTATTTTGGACAAAAAGCTCCGTTTCCAGCCCAGCAGTTGGGTTCAAAGGTTCACGGTTCAGAGGTTCAGAGGTTGATGCCTCCATCGTATTAATTCCATGGAATCAATGGGTCAGGAAATAAGTGCGAAGCGATTAACCTTGAACCTTGAACCTTATAACCCAGACCGGCCTGATGTCCAATTTATGTGCAATCCCGCGGCATATAGATGTCTGCGGTCATTTGGATAAGGTAAATGACGAGGTCTGAACATGCTGATGTTATTGTATTTCGCTTAAGAATTGGACATCGCAAACAGTGAATTTGTTGGGTTTCACTCCGTTCTACCCAACCTACATTGTACAACCTCGGTGGCGAGTTCGCAGTTCGTAGGTTGGGTAGAGCAACGCGAAACCCAACATGACCGGTTGCATGTCCAAAAAATCGCACCTTTTAGGTGTGCGTTTACGAGATCTGAATTATGAAGTTCCCGCTGCTTCTCCCTCGCCTCCATCATCAGACCCTCGATATCAAGTATTTTCTACTATCCTTCGACATTCATCATTCCTTGTTCGATATTCTGAACTCTGGTGGTCCGCCGGGACATGCACGATTTGAGGGGCCGGAGATTTGCAAAAGCCTCATAATCTCCAAGGTTCAATCTTCCCGGCCTGCCGGAAGATATATGAAGACAGTCGTTCCGGCCCCGAGTTCGGACTCGATGTAGATGTGGCCGCCATGGCTTCTCACTATAGCGTACGCTATGGTGAGGCCGAGACCGCTTCCTCTTTGCTTGGTGGTGAAATAGGGATCGAATACCCTTGTCAGGAATTCCCTGGGGATTCCGATGCCTGTATCCTGCAGGGAGATTTTCACGTAATTGCCCGGAGCAAGGGGCAGCGGAGTTCCCGGGACGACTGCCTCGTTTTCCGCCCTGACTTCTATCTTCCCGCCCTGCGGCATGGCGTGCTGCGCATTGACTATCAGACTGCTTATGAGTTGAGTTGTTTGCCCTTCGTCGACCTCAACCGGCCAGAGATCCCCAGACACTCTTACATCGCAACGAACGTTGGACTCTTTTACGGCGGAGCAGCCTATATCTTCAAGAAATCTGGAGAGATCTACCCGTTTTTTGACGGGTGCCCCCCCACTGGCGAAGGTAATGAGCTGGGCTGTCAGGTCCTTTGCGCGAAGCGAGGCCCTTTCCGCTTCCTGAAGCATTTGGGCCAGCTCCGGAGGAATGTTCGGATTGAGCTTGGCGAGGGTAATATTCCCCAGGATGGCGACGAGGAGGTCATTGAAATCGTGAGCGATACCCCCGGCCAGGATACCTACCGATTCCAGTTTTTGTACTTTGAAGACCTCCGCTTCCGTTTTTTTTCGTTCAGTTATGTCACGCGCGATGCCGATCTCGGTCAACCTTCCTTTGTATACGATACCGGTGGTAGAGATTTCAATATCTATTACCGTCCCGTCCTTCCGAAGTCCCTTGCATTCAAATATGGTGGGAGGGCGCTTGCCTGCAATACGGCGTTCATAAACCTCGGTGATCTGATCCCGGCATTCGGGGGCAATCAGGTTGAGCATGGGCATTTCAATAATCTCCTCCGGTTCATAACCGCACATTTTTGCCAGGGCCTGATTGGCGAACTTGACTTTCTCGTCTGCGACCATGAAGACACCGTCTCTGGCCTGTTCGACCAATGCGGCATACTTGGACTCGGACTCCTGCAAGGTCCCTTCCCATCGTTTTCGGTCAGTGATATCCGTAAGCATTCCAAGCGCGCCCGTATAACGGCCCTTGTGGTCAAAGAAGGGGTTTGTGGAAATGAGGGTCCAGACAGACGAGCCGTTCTTCCGTACAAAACGGAATTCGTGGATCTCCCTGATCCCGGCCCTCCGGCGCTCTTCAAACTGCCGTGCCTGTTCGCCGCCTTCCTCGTCCATAAAGTCGTGTAAATGCCGGCCGAGCATCTCCTGAGGAGAGTATCCGAGCATTTCTGACAGTCTTTGATTGACATAGCTCGTATTGTGATCTGCATCCAAAACCCATATCCCTTCCTGTGCCGTCTCCACTATCGTGCGGAATCTCTGTTCGCTCTCAGCAAGGGCCTCTTCAGCCTGTTTTCTGTCCGTAATATCGAATATCACTCCGTCAATATACATAGGGTTGCCGTCCAATCCCCTCGCCGGTCTTCCCCTTTCCAAAAAGTGACGAATCTCTCCATTCTTGTGCCTGATGCGATATTCGACCTGAAAAGGCCGGTCATTCCGAATCGCATCCTCTACGGCCGCAACTACCGACTCCCGGTCTTCAGTGATAATGATAGGTTCTATGCGGCAGACTTCAGCAACCACAAGTTCCTCTACGATGTAACCGGTCATCGGTTTCAGCATCTCATTGAAGAACTCCATGCGATTCTGTTCCCGGCAATGCACCCTGTAGACTATACCGGGCAGGTTTTCGGCCAGCGTGCGATATGACTCCTCTGATTCCCGGAGGCGTTCTTCTGCTTGCTTCCGCTCGGTAATGTCCAGCACTGAAACGAATACCCGCTCGAGAGTGGTTTCATATCCGGGCGCAGCGGTACATCTGAGCTGGATATTCTTCAACTTTCCCGTGAGGGTGCGCGTGATGGTATCGGCATCGAACATGTAGCGCCCCTGGGAGATGAGAACGAGCTTTTCTTTACGAAAATCAGCCGTTTCCTCTCCGAAGATCCGGGCAGTGTTTTGCATCAGATCTTCTTTGGTCGATGCCTCGAATAATTTCAGACCTTGTTTGTTAACGTCTTTGATTTTCATCGGTTTCGAACAACGGAGGACATCTTCCGGATGATCCTGGAAATAAGACCTGATGTCCTCGACGCCTTTGGTCGGGAGATCGTCAACGCAAGCCTTCATATGCGAACAGTCTTCCACCCACAGAGAGATGGGGGAGGACTCGAACAGAGCAAAATACGCTTCTCTCTGCCTTTGACATTCCTCCTCGGTTCGCCTGCGCTCTGCGATCTCGGATTGAAGATTCCAGTTGGCCTGGGCAAGTTCCGCTGTACGCGTCTTTACCAGTTCTTCAAGATGGTTGCGGGATCTTCGCAAGGCCGCTTCAGCATCTTTGCGAAGGGTAATATCCTCCGTATGGACGAGGACCAAATCGGGGGATACAAAGGCATAGGTAACGGAAAATGATTTTTCTTCGCCTGTTGTCTTCAGGCGAAAATCAGCCTCTCTCCGGACTACGGTCCTGCTCTCAAAACACTGCCGGAAATCTCCCAGTACTTCAGGATGATCCGCATAGAGCTCTCCGGCTTGATTGCCGATCAGACCGTGAATCTTCCCGTGTGTGATCTCTGCAGCCGCGTTGTTGCAATCTATCAGGACGAAATCATCGCCGGCCTGTTGCCACACATAGGTCGGAACAGGCATGCTCTCAAATTGGGCCCTGAGCCGCTCGTCACAATTCTTCAGGGCCTTTTCCATCTCCCACACTCTCGCAGCCTTTTCCGCGATTCCCCTGATCCTGTCTTTTAAGCCTTTGTGGGTCTCTCCGGACATGGAAATGCTCCTCACACACTCGGGCTGAGATGCAGACCGCGAATTGCAGATGGCGACGAGTTCTCCAAACGACCATTGCGTTTATGCACGGTTTGCTCCCAAAAAATCCGGCATTCTTCGAAGTACAGGCTCTTGTCGCATGCCGGTCTCTATTTCTGAGGTAACGTTCTGAAGGTACACAATTGAGCTTTTGGAAAGCGGAACAAGGGTCAACAACGATCAATGATGGAAACGGCATCGCTTCACCGGTTCCAGGAGCCTGTCGGACTTAGGGACTTGGAAGTTTCCAACATGCCATTTTAGGATTAATGTCCAATGTTCAATGCTCAATAACCAATTTCCAATCAGGAGCAAATTCCTTGGACATTGAACATTGATGGTCTCGTAACACGTCGTCACTCCGGTGAAAACCGGAGTCTAGGAGATCTGTCGGACTTAGGGATGATCTACTGCGGAAGTGGGGGGAACGGCCCAAATATTCACGGATTTGAGGGACAATAGTGGACCTCTGGCCCGAAAAGTCGGGGATATTTGGGGCGCCATCCCACTTTCCGCAGTAGATCGCCAGTTGTCGGACAGCCTCCCAGCTCCCCCCTCTTTAGTAGGATACGGCAAACCGCCCCGCATGGCAATTATGGTATCCCCCATAATTAGGGCATGCGGCATAGGGCATGGGCATAGCGTGGCGAAGCCGCAACCGAACTTTCGACTTTAACAACTTTACCATTTTGGCACGTTTTTCGGGCCACTTAAGCAGTCTTGATGAGTTCGCAAAAACTCGGAAAGTACTGCTTCTTGTCATTCCGGCAGAAGCCGGAATCCAGTCTATTCAAGCAATTACGGAGGAGCTGGACTCCGGTTTTCACCGGAGTGACGACTTTTTACGAATTCATCAGTCTTGAATACAGCCCAAAATCCGGCGCAATCTTGTAACACTTATTTCGTAACGCATCCTAACCCTTGGTGCAACGCAGGAGCCGAATCAAAAGACAAGCAAGATGGGATAATTATTCATTTCTACGTCCCTTAAGGCTTGCAAGTGACGTATGTTGTTGGGTAATATGGCAACCGAGTATTCGACCCGGTATTCAGACAGTATCCGTTGGCCGTTGACCGTTGACCGTTCACCGTCGGATGTGCTCGTCAGCCTCATGAATCACTGGGGCTGATTCATGGATAATACGTGCACCTTGGACCAGAAAGAATCTGGACATTTTCCGCCGGACGACGGTGAACGGACGACGGTGAACGGTTACTTCAGACACACCAAAAAGACAGCCGTTTGCCGTTTTGCCCTTCACGTGTCTGGAAATCCGGAATGCACAAGGTGACAGATGCCGCCAGAGACTGCAAAAAACAACCAGATCGAAGGATTCTCCAGAGTCTATCCGCAACTTCTTCCTCAGGCAAAAATCATTCTCCAACTCCTCTCCATAGTGTACGCCGGTATTTCCAAAACCACTCTGGAGGACTGCCTGACAACATACAGAATACAGGGCCTTTCTCTTGACATGTGCACACCCCGGGCATTGAAACCGGCCTTCCGGGAGCTGGCTTCCAATAACCTGATCGAAGAGCGTGGCCAGTACGTTAGATGCCTTCCTGCGTTTCTGCACGAAGCAACCCGCAAGGCCATTGAGGGGGACGTCTTTGAGACCATGGCCATGGCCGTCGAAGAGACTACGAAGTATACGGCCGTGTATTATAATGGACGGTACGCAAACTATGATTACTGCGTCCGGGACATTCGGATCGCCGTTTATCGCCGTGATTTCGATGCAGTCCGAGGAAAGATGCAGATATGTGCCGAACAGTTTCCCGAAAACTCAAGCAAGTATCCTCCCCTTTATCTGATTTGTGCCAATCCGTTCGATCCCGGTTGGATCATCACCCTGCCCGAGGCATTAATCACCGATGTACTTGGGATTATCTTCAGCCGTGCGTTTGAAACTCTGGAGGAAACGGAAGCGCCGCTGGCCCTTCTGGAAGGCATTGTCGGAAAGGCGGACACATCTCCTTCTGTCGAACTGCGTGAGCTCATGGCCCGGCAACTGATTGTCCGGGGCCAATTCGCCCAGGCCAGGACCCTGGTTGAGAATCAGGAAACGCCCCGCAGTCGTGCTTTCCTGGGCTGGCTGGACTTTCTCTCCGGAGAGGATGAAAAGGCCATCGCTCATTATCAAACTGCCCTTGCTCTTCTCAAGAAGACCACCGGAAAGAGAAAGATCTTTTTTGCTGATGCAAGCGGTATTTTCTATATTCTGGCCCTGCTCAGAAGCGGGGATCCGGCATGTTTGGATGCGGCGGAGGACTACATCACCTACATTCTGGGAAAGGAGACCTATAAATACTCGTACATCTACTGGTTATTATTAATGATCGTACGGGTCCAGAAAGGCCAGGTCAAATCCCGTGAGATAATTAAGGAAGACTGCACGAAGCGTATCCAGGCCGACCCCCTCACGCTTTTTTTTCAAGCGCTGGTCCTGTTCTGGGTCGATCCGGAGAGTGCGAAAAACAGGATTCCTTTTCTCCACCAACTCTTGGCCAGGGTGAAACAGGCCGGCTATGAATGGCTCGCGTCTGAAACAGCACTGATACTGGAAGGACTGGGCCAGATAACCCCCGAAGCGGAGAAAGCCGGGCAAATCTACAAGGAAAACCGGATCACAAGCATGGTTCGCCTCGTTTCCATGCAGGAATCCTGGGAACTTGTTTTGAACGCCCTGATTCATCTTAGGAAAGCGGAAGATAAGCAGGAGTCCGGCTTGCCTCAGGCCCGGCTTGTCTGGCTTGTTGAACTCAGGGGTGACTCGCTTTCGGTTCAACCTCTGGAACAAAGACGGACGGGTGGCGGCAGATGGAGCAAAGGCCGTTCGATTGCACTCAAGCGTCTGAAGGAGGAAGCCGTCACATTCGGTTTTCTTACGGATCAGGATATGCGGATCTGTTCCTGCATCAAGCAGGAACGATTCGGCTACTACGGGCGTGAGTCCTACGAAGTCGATCTTGACAAGGCGATACCGGCCATGGTGGGACACCCGCTCCTTTTGCTGGATCTCGCCTCCGACCTTCGCCTGGAATTGGTAAGAGGGGAGCCGGAGCTGGTAATAACAAGGGACGGGAACAAACTTGATGTCCGCCTTTCCCCGGCGTTTAAGGATGGCGCCGGGATATCTCTGGTCAGAGAGAGTGCGACCCGGGTGAAGGTGATTGAGCCGAGTAAGGACCACTTGAAGATCGCGTCCATCCTGCGCGAAGGTATGAGCGTTCCTCTGAAGGGCAAGGATAAGGTTCTCAAGGCTGTTGAGTCGATTTCGTCTATGATTACGGTGCATTCCGATGTCGGAATGGGCAAGGACAGTATGAAAACGGTTCCCGCGGACCATCGTGCCCATATGGTGCTGAGGCCGTTTGGCCGGGGGCTGAGTGTCGAGCTCCTGGTGCGACCTTTTTCCTCGCGCGGGTCTTATTACCGTCCCGGTATGGGAGGAGAGACCATTATCGCTGAATTCGACGGGGAGCGTGTTCAGGTCCGGCGGAATGCGGATGCCGAGCGGGAAAATGCCCGTCAGGCTGTTTCAGCCTGCCCCATTTTGGAGGGGCTGGACGAGGACACAGGCGAGTGGAAGATAGAAAACCCGGAAGACTGCCTGGAACTTCTTCTGGATCTGCAGGCCCTGGGTGACAAAGTGGCGCCCGAATGGCCGGAAGGCGAACGGTTCAAAATCCGTTCTCATGCCTCCATGTCTCAATTGAAGGTCTCCATTCGACAGGCCAAAGAGTGGTTCAGCATCACCGGCGAACTCCGGGTGGATGAGTCCCTGGTCCTGGACATGCAGCGGCTGATGCAACTGGCCGGAGAGACCGGGAGCCGGTTTATTTCCCTGGGAGAAGGAGAATTTCTGGCCCTGACCGAAGAGTTCCGCAAACGCATTGACGAATTGCGAGCTTTCGCCGAAGTGCATGAAAAGCAAGTTCGTTTTCACCCCCTAGCCGCGCCGGCTATGCAGGATTTCGCAGCAGCAGCCGGTAATCTGAAGGTGGACGGTTACTGGAAAGACCACGTGAAGCGGATGGAGGAGGCGCAAAACCTTCGCCCTCAGGTTCCCTCAACTTTGCGGGCTGAACTGCGGGATTATCAGGTCGAGGGATTCAACTGGCTTGCCCGTCTGGCGCACTGGGGAGTCGGGGCATGTCTGGCCGATGATATGGGCCTGGGCAAAACCCTTCAGGCCCTGGCACAGATCCTGACACGCGCGCCGGAAGGTCCTTCCCTCGTAGTTGCCCCTACCTCGGTTTGCATGAACTGGGAAAGTGAAGTCCGGCGCTTTGCCCCGACATTGAACTCCGTTATCTTCGGCGGCAGTCAGCGGAGGCAAATGCTGGACAGCTTGCAGCCTTTTAATCTTGTGATCTGCAGCTACAGCCTTCTCCAACAGGAGGCGGAAATGCTGGCCGAAGTCTACTGGCAGACCATTGTGCTCGATGAAGCACAGGCCATAAAAAAAACATGGCGACCAAACGATCGCAGGCCGCCATGTCCCTGCAGGGCCGGTTTAAGATGGCTACCACCGGAACACCCATCGAAAACCATCTGGGCGAGATCTGGAATATACTGAGGTTTACGACTCCCGGCCTCCTCGGATCCATCAAGAGTTTCAACGAAAAATTCGCCCTTCCCATAGAAAAAGAGCAGGACAAGAAGGCGCGGAGCAAATTGAAAAGACTGATTCAGCCCTTTATCCTGCGGCGCACCAAGAACCAGGTGATGGAGCAGTTGCCGCCGCGCACGGAAATTGCCCTTAAGATCGAGATGAGTCCCGAAGAAAGCGCCCTGTACGAGGCGCTCAGACGTAGAGCCCTGGCCACAATCGCCGGTGTCGAAGGGCCGGCCGGGCAAAAGCATCTCCGGATACTGGCCGAGCTGATGAAACTGCGGCGTTGCTGCTGCAATCCGCTCCTGGTGGCGCCGGAAACAACCATTCCCAGCACGAAACTGGCTGCCTTTGCAGAAATCCTTGATGACTTGCAGCAAAACCAGCACAAGGTTCTGGTCTTCAGCCAGTTTGTCGATCACCTGACGATCTTGCGCGGGCTTCTTGATGCACGGGGGACAGCATACCAGTACCTCGACGGCAGCACGCCGATGGCTGAAAGGAAGAAAAGGGTAGATGCCTTCCAATCCGGCCAAGGGGACGTCTTCCTTATCAGCCTGAAGGCCGGCGGTTTCGGCCTGAATCTGACTGCCGCGGACTATGTGATCCACATGGATCCCTGGTGGAATCCCGCTGTAGAGGATCAGGCCTCGGACCGGGCACACCGTATCGGGCAGGACCGGGCGGTTACGATCTACCGGCTGGTGACCAAGGGCACTATCGAGGAGAAGATCGTGGAGCTGCACGGCAAGAAGCGGGATCTGGCCGACAGCCTGCTTGAAGGCAGCGACATGAGCGGCAGGATTTCGGCGGAAGAGTTGTTCGGGTTGCTGCAGGAAAGCGGAAGATAGCCGGAACGTAATGTAAACGTTCACCGTTCACCGAATTGGTTCATGGTTCATGGTTCGTGGTAAAGATCGAGGGTGAGAAGGTGAGAGGGTGTGCGATTTTCGTTTTTTGCTCAACTTCTCACCTTCGGTCTTTTCAATTGTCCGCGTCTGTCCGCGTGCGTCTGCGGCAAAAAACGAGGTCTTCATGCGTTTTCAGGTCTCTTCTGCACGAGTGAGATCTTCTCAGCATCTATCAAGAATATTTGTTCTTTTTCTGCCAGTGTCTCTACTTCCTGGGAAAAGCCGCTTCTGCTGAACAATGCGAAATACTCTTTCCTGTCCTTCTTGCCCCAGTCAACCAACGCCGTTTTTTGCTTTAAGCCGGCGAGTATATCCATTCCAACTCTTCTGGTGCTCCACTTCGCCTCTCCAAAGAGGATCGCATTCTCATCATCATTAACTGCCAATACGTCAACCTCAGCATCTTTTGACCACCAGCGGCCAACGGCGCTGAATTTCAATCCCGCAACGCATCCTCTTTTCACATACGACCGGCACACATTTTCAAACGCGTGAGACGTGAATATGTCCAGTCGGGGCTTGATTTTGTTTTCAACCACATAACTGATTTCTCCCTCCTCTATGAAACTCTTGTTGGGATAGACAAAATTGAACCAGAATCGGAAAAAGTCATCATCCAGCAGGTATATGCCCTTCTTGCTCTTTTCATACGATCTTTCCGTCACCGGCACATCTCGCCGTACAATCTTAAGATCTGTCAGGACTGACAGATATTTACCTACGACATTCTTTTCAAAACCCGTTTCATTAATAATCTCGCTCATGCGGGTTTTGCCCATGGCGATTGCTTTTAGAATGGAGAAGTAGTTCCTTGGTTCGCGAAGTTCTTCTCTCAGTATGAACTCGGGTTCGCTGTAAAGGTAAGCCTCCGGCAGAAGTATTTTCTCTTCAATATTGGTCCAGAGGTCCTTTGAAGGATCGAATTGAAGCAGATATGCGGGCGTGCCCCCGAGCACGGAGAATATGTACATGAACTCAGCAACGTCTTTCTCGGGGAAGAAACTCTTTGCGTCCCAGAAACTGAGGCGCTCCACCAGCAATTGCCCGGTCCTTCTCCCAAAAAGTGGAGATTTGTATCCAAGGACCTCGGTTTCCATCATGGCTATGCTGGACCCGAGCAATACAAGAAACACATCTGAATCCTTCAGGTATTCGTCCCATCCCTTTTGGAAGATTGAGGGGATCGCCTTATTCGACTCAATCAAAAAAGGAAATTCATCTATCGCGACTACCACCCTGCCCTTAGCCTTGATGTACTGGAAAAACTCGTACCAGTTTCCAAATCCCCTCGACATCAAGAACTCATCTCCCGAAAATATCCCAACTTTTTCAGACAAGAGTCGAAGCTGTTCCTTTTCAGAAGCTTTGTCCGAGAGGTAATAAACATGCGGAATATCCGTAAAAAACTGCTTAACAAGCTCTGTTTTTCCGACACGCCTTTTTCCATAGATGACAATGAATTGAGGCTTTCTTTCAGCATGTGCCTTTTTTAGAAAGACGAGTTCTTTTTCGCGATTGATGAACATGCTTGGAGTCTCTCAATAAGTATACTTTAAAGTATAATACTTTGAAGTATACAAAAACAAAACTGCTTTCTTGTGAGCCTCCTGCAAAAGTCCTGTCCTAACCTCGTGCGCGTGTTGCACGCGCCGTAGGAGAAAAGCTGAAAAAGGCTATCCCAATATAGGTAAAAAGGTTTCCCAAATATGGCAAACTATTACCACCGCATTTCTCAGACGTATACGAAGCCGCCAGCCGGCAGACGCAAGTGAGTTACTTTCCTTGATATTTTTACATAAACTGCCCGCGTGAGCCTGGCATGGAGTTTGAATATAATACGGAGTAATTCACGTTAGCCACGGAGCGCACAGATGGCACAGAGAAAATTATAGACTTCCAGATAAAGCTTTTTGGTGCGTTATCGGTCGGGGATGTACGAACAGGTACTATCCCCTCCCTGCTGCCTTCCCAAAAACATTATCTGAAAGTCTATAGATGATTTCAAGAAATCAAAAGAAAGCGCAGTTAACAAAAAGACAGTTTTCCGGGGATTCATGGGAATTCCGTACTCTCCAAGGCTGTACCTGCGGCATTTTGGAGAGACAAGCGACAACGTTGGAGAGGCGGGAAGGGGAGGAAGCAGATTCTGGCCTAACCTACTGATACCTCTGTGTTCTCTGTGCCCTCTGTGGCAAAAGTCTTGACAGTGCTGACTATAGAAAAAGGAGGGTTTACAATGTTCACGCATATGAATAGGGGGAAGCGATCGATAGTTCTGGTGTCCTTTCTAATCGTGTATCTCCTGCTTGCTTTACAAACAGCAACCGAAGCTTCGATGGTGGAAGGACCTTTACCGAGCGAACACGATATTTATGCTGCGGGCAACAGCCTTTGCGGAGGGACTCCGCTGGACACAGGCGTTGATCTTCAAGCGGGCAACAGGTTGACGATCTGGGCCGATCCGAATGACACCTGGAGTGCAGGTCCGGATCCAAGAACGTCAAACGCCAACGGTTTGTACAACTTCCCTGAATACTCATACGCCGGACAATCATTCCGGTATGGATCGCTCATCGGGCAGATCGGCAGCAATGCTTACTTCTTTGTGGGTACGTCTTATGACCAGACGGTGAACGACAGCGGCCGGCTATACCTTTTGTATTGGGACAGCAACAACTCCGATAATTCGGGTTATATCACTGCCGGTGTCCAGGCCACACCTCTCCCGGGAGCATTCTTGCTTCTTGGTTCAGGACTGGTAGGTCTTGTCGCGCTCAGGAAAAGGAATAGATAGCCCTTTCGGACATAAACCAAAAAAGGCAGAGCGTTTGGCTCTGCCTTTTTTCATCTAAATGGGCCTGCTATTTTCTGAACCTGCGCCTTAAGGCACCGCATGCCGCCAAACCGGACCCCAGCAGCCAGAGAGCACCGGGAATGGGAACGTGATTATAAGCCCCCTGCCAGTTCTCCGTGGGTGGCAGATCATAGTCCATCCAGCCAGGGCATTCGTCATTACTGGTGTAACCGGTATAAAACAGCAAAGGACAGTAGCGTTCTGTGTTTGCGGGGGAGTCGTAATAGTCGTCTGCCTTATAGGCGCGACCTTCAAAGCCCCCTACCACGTTGAATATCTTCCAGCCTTCGTTTGAGCTTGACGCCTCCAGGGCCTTGGCCGCTTTGTAGCTACGCGTGCCGCTGTGGCAGAGGAGCGCAAATGGCTGGGACATATCCAGGCCTAATCCCAGCAGATCAGCCTCGAAATCGGGATTGTCCTGTCGCTTACCTGTCCCGTCAAATAACATCCACGGAACATTAAAAACACGTTCATTATGAACAGCATTGCCAGCCACAACCGGATGTCCCGGGGTATCACCCGAAGTACTACCAATAGTATAGGGATCGCCAGACCATTCTTCCGGCGTTCTAGTATCAATTAAATAGGCAATATAGAGACTCTTAGCGGGATCAAGCTCCATTCTGGCATAGGTCTGAGCGGAATCGATCATCCCGAATCCGAATGCGGAACCCGTGAGCGTGAGCGTGAAAATGAGCAGTAGGCCCAACCGTTTCAACATGAAAATGTACCTCCTTATGGTTCTCAATGAGTACTGTTTCATTCCCTATAGCAGGAAAATCCTGCTGGATCAACATTAAAAAATAGGACTATAAGTATAGGAAAATAGTGGGGCCGGCCTATTGGTTTTCGAGGAAGAATTCAAGAGATGCCACCACAAAGGCACAAAAAACTACCTATAAAGAACAGGTAATCTGGAACTCACGAAATCAGGAAGAATTTCTTTGAAACCACGAATGGGGGCGAATGGCTTTTCTTTAAAAAAGATTCGTGTAAATTCGCGCATATTCGTAGTTCTGTCCCTCCTGTTTCTTTTGCTGCAGGCCCGCGCAGACAGATGCGGTTCCGGTTTCCGGTTGAAACGTCAAATGCCGGCAGATGTGGAAGAAACTTCCACTCACAATGGCATTTTATTCCACTCAGGTGGAAATTTATTTCTCTTCGGCACCAGTAGTCAAAATCCCAGTTTTCGCCAACTATTCTGGATCACAGGACTATTTGTTTGGAAGAAATGAGGCATGAATATTGCTTTCTACGGCAATATACCTCCGAAATCGTCGTGAGCTGGTTGTTTCAATTTTTATGACGAAGTCTGTGAGTACATCAGTTTTTTTGCCGCAGACCTACGCCGACAGACGCGGACAATTATCCGGCCAGGTTGGCCGGATAATTGGAGTCAGCCCTGAGGGCAAAGAGAGAGTCGATTCATGTTTCGTGCCAGCGATAGCCCTTTTTGCCGGGCAGGCATGCCCTGTAGACATCGTCGTACGGGGTCGCCCGGCAAAAAACGTCTGCGTGCGTCTGCGTGCGTCTGTGGCTAAAAATGTTTTGTTTGCGGCTCTGCCGCTCTGTATTCTCTGTGGTGGGATGAAGAATCTTGAAAGGAGTTAGGAATGAAAAGATTATCCATTATTACGGCTGTGGCAGCATTTCTGATGTGCGTTTCCCAGGCCGGGGCAGCGGACTTGAATGTGCCCGGCGACTACCCTGCCATACAGGGTGCAATTCAAGCCGCCAAAGAAGGTGATGTAATTATTGTCGAACCCGATACTTACGTCGAAAGAATCAATTTCATGGGCAAGGCCGTTACGGTGCGGAGTACGAATCCAACCGACCCGGACACAGTGGCCGCCACCATCATTGACGGTGACGGTTCGGGAAGTGTGGTGAGTTTTGTCTCTCTTGAAGGCGCAGGTTCCATACTGAGCGGATTCACGATTTGTAACGGGAATGCTCAGTTGGGCGGAGGTATATACTGTAACGGTCCGACCTCACCGGGGATCGATAATTGCGTAGTACGTGGCAATTCAGGCGACCATGGCGGCGCAATATTCTGCGGAGGTCCGGCCTCACCAACCATTGTGGATTGCGTCATTGCGGGAAATTCAGCATCTCGCGGCGGCGGTATAGCTTGCTCGAACGTGGCGGCGCCGATCCTGAGCGGATGCAGTATTGAGAATAATACCTGTTCTGAGAGCGGTGGAGGGGCTTACTGCTGTCTTTCATCTTCGCCGCAATTCACTTCCTGTAACATTCGCGGGAATTCGGCTCTGAACGGCGGGGCAGTCTTTTGTGAAAATGTCTCTTCACCGGCGATAACCGGATGTATGATCGAACAGAATACGGCTTCCCAGTCCGGCGGTGCATTCTACACTGTTTCGTCATCTGCCCTGAAGGTTATGGATGGCGCCATAAGCGGGAATTCGGCTTCCAATGGCGGGGCGCTGTTTTGCACTTGTGGTACCTCTCCGATTATCAGGAATTCCGTCATTTCGGGCAATACAGCCTCTTCGGACGGCGGCGCAATCCATGCTGTTCTCCAATCCTTACCGCAGATCATAGATTGTACCCTGACCGGGAATTCGGGTACTAACGGGGGAGCGGTTTTTTGCAGTAATTGTTCCTCCCCGAGGCTTATCAACTGCATCGTATCCGAAAATGTGGCATCGCAAGCAGGTGGAGCCGTTTACAGCGGCGGTGTTTCCTCGCCGAGAATAACCAATTGTACGATCACCGCCAATTCATCTTCCCTGAACGCCGCAATCTGCGGTTCCAGGCCTTCGGCGCCGACAATTACCAACTCAATACTCTGGAACAACCCGCCGTACGAAATCGGCACGGGGTCTCCCCAAGTAACCTATTCAGATGTAATGATGCCGGGGGTGACTCCGTTTTCCGGAATCGGCAATATCAATGCAGACCCCTTGTTTGTCAGCGCAAACGATTATCACCTTACGGGGATGTCTTGCTGCATCGATGCAGGCACGAATGACGCCCCCGAGATTCCCGAGAAAGATAAAGACGGCGAGTCGAGAATCCTGGACGGAAATCTTGACGGGGTAGCAATTGCAGACATGGGGGCCTTTGAGTTTTCTCATGGCTGCAGAAGCGACCTTGATGGTGACGGCGATGTAGACGGGTCGGACCTGGCTGTTCTTGCTGCAAATCTCAACCCCGATTGCCTGGAAGCCTTTGCCTCGGTATTTGGAATATGATTTGAATGCGGAGGTCCAGTGGTTGATGAACGGGAATCTTGACGACAACATAGACTTTCAGATAAAGCTTTGGGGTGCGTTAGGGTCGGTCACGGAATAAGTTGCGCAATTCTGAGTGCTGAGGCGCCCGTCTGGCAAGGCGCGAGGAGGGCGCATACCGTGAGTATGCAACCGACGAGCAACGCAGCCCGACGGGATGGATCGGCGATCAGAATGCTCAAGTTATTTCGTGACAGACCCTTATGTCATGATTGCAGAAATTCTTCAATGAAAGAGAGCGCCACAAAGGCACTAA
>JAZDGK010000182.1:0-15121 GCA_043806955.1 Pseudomonadota bacterium
CTGAGCGCCGATCCATCCCGTCCGGCTGCGTTGCTCGTCGGTTGCATACTCACGGTATGCGCCCTCCTCGCGTCTTGCCAGACGGGCGCCTCAACGCTCAGAATTGCGCAACTTATTCCGTGACAGACCCTTACCACGAAGACACCAAGACAAACAAATTATCCGATCTTACAGGCTAAGGCTGAGGCATTTACCACAGCCGAGGGCGACTGTGCCTCATATTTTTGACCCGTAATCCGCAACCCGTAAGCCGAACTTGCTATTTTTCCGGTTCACACGGTAAGCTATTCTATTATGAACTTTTCATCAAACCCAAAATAGACAGAAAGGAGCAGGTTAATGCCTCTGAAAGGGAAGAAGGTAATAGTGCTGGCTGAGAATCTCTATCAGGAGCTTGAGCTCTGGTACCCGGTGCTCAGGCTGCGCGAGGAATCCGCAAAAGTGATAATTGTCGGCTCGGGGAGCTCATCTTCCTACACGAGCAAGTTCGGCTACCCGGTGGACGTGGACAAAGAAGCAGAGGAGGTAGACATCGAAGAATACGACGGTATCATCATACCGGGAGGTTATGCCCCCGATCACATGCGCCGCTATCCTGCCATGGTGAAGCTTGTTGCCGACATGTATGCGCAGCGAAAGCTGGTCGGCGCGATCTGTCATGGCGCCTGGATGCTGGCCTCGGCCGGAGTCCTTCGAGGGAAGACTGTAACGGGATTCTTTTCCATAAAAGATGATCTAATTAATGCGGGGGCCACATTCATCGATGTCGAAGTGGTTGCGGATGGAAAACTGGTTACGTCCCGAATGCCGGACGATCTGCCGGCATTTATGAAAGAGGTGATCGGTATTCTGAGAGACCGCGAGAGTACATAGGCTTGCGAAGCCTTAGTTGAGCCAGTCGACTTCTTTTTCCCGACACTCAACCTCACAGAGGGAAACCACCCTCAGGAATTCCAAAAGCGCCCTTTGCCCTCGGGGATTGGAGAGTTTCAAAAACATGATCCCCGCCCCGGCATCACTGACGTGAGCTACTTTGCCGGCAGCATTCACTTCGCCGAATCCGGGAACGTCTATGATCAGGTCCACGAGATCTCCGGCGTTCAAGGATTGGTCGGATGGGAGAAAGCATCCCTTTGCACTGATATCTCTGGTAAAATAGGCTTTGCCGGTATTGGCGAGAGTGACTCTTAAACCGAAATCGAACCGTGGGGCCGCGCGATTCTCTTTTCCCATATTACGCTCCTCAAGGAACTTCTCGGCACGGGCCGAGGATTTCTTGAGTATTGGGTACGAGTGCTGAGTGCTGAGTGCTGAGTGCTGAGTGCTGAGTACTGAGTACTGAGTACTGAGGGATGGACTCTCTTGGTGAGGATTGAAACTCGGCGTTGTCTACTCGCAGCTTTGGCAACCTTGAATCGGCGGCGGGGGTTCGGGGGCCGGTTTGAAATCCGGGTCGAGATTATAGTTGCCCTCCAGAAAAGCCTTGGCTGTCCATTCAATGCTCGACTCGCTTCCCATCAGCATATCCATTTGCCTTGTAAACTGGTTGAGCCGTCCCAGCATATCGAGCTTCTGCTGAGTTATCTCCTCCGTATGCTTTTTGATTCGGCCATTTATCAGGTCGCCCTTTACTGTCACCACAAACCCAAGCTCTTCCAGAATCTTGCCGATCGCCCTGGCCCTGCGAGACCGGCGGGTATCGTCTGCCGCGCCTCCCTTGAAACGAAAGCTTATGTAGTTCTCGTTCGGCTTTGGGCCGCAGAAAGAATCCACGGTACAGAAGTGATAGCCTATCCGGGAGCTGAAATTCAAGTATTTGTCCGAAATGATTGCATAGCTCTTGTCGCCCAGCCTCCGTCCCAGATCCGGTCCTTCCAGCATCTGCCGGCCCAGTACGGACATAAGCCCGGACATGCTGATCGGCTTCGGGTCACGCCACCGTATGTCTTTGTGAGTCATACCTCTTAGAAATGCCTTTAGCGGTATTGAGGTAATATCATCCAGAGCGGCCTTCCTGCTTTCATAAGTCCTTTGTGAATCGAGCCCGCCTCCCAAATCAATAATAAAAAGACTTATGGGCAGTTCTGTCTGAAGGCGAACGGCCACCTCCTCCCTTTCAGACAGTACATCGCTGATCAGAAACATCTCTGCAAAGGATTTCTCGTGGACGTAGCGAATGATATCATGCAGAGAGGCGCAGTATTCGGGTGCAAACGTGTGTCCCCGGGGATCGGTCAAGCTCAGGGGGATTATGTGGCCGGAGACGCTTTCCAGTGTGCGGTAGACCGGTGTATCCTTCATGTAAGTCTCTTTGACATGATCCAGATTGAGCAATTCCAGCACTCTTCCCTGATAGACGCGGGCAGTATAGGCGTCAACCGTTACCTCCATCCCCGGTGGTATCAGTTCTACGGCGTTTTGCGCCCCAACAATGGTGGGGACCTTGAACTCCCGCGCAAGTGAGGCCATGTGCCCTGTGATTCCGCCGGCGTCGGATACGATCGCTTTTGCCTTCTTCATAAGGCTGACCAGCTTGGGGCAGGAGTAACGGGCTATCAGGACAGCCCCTTCCGGGAATCTCTCCATGTCATCGTCCCTGAGAACATGATAGGCCGGCCCGCATCCCACACCCGGATAGGCGATAGACCCCTTCTCTATTATTACGGGGTAGCCGGATACTTTCTGATACAGGTCCTTGATGCCGCTCTTCTCGTATGTGGAGATCTTCAGCAATCGCGACTGGAGGATGATTAGACGGCGGGACGCATCAAGGGCCCATTCGATGTCCTGAGGGGCACGAAAATGTTGCTCTAGAGCAAGAATAGTCTTGGCGAGGCCGTGTATCTCAGAGTTGTCCAGGCAAGGTCTCTGAGCTTGTTCTCCGGGAACCGCGATCTCTCTTATGCCACCGTTCGGTTCGTTAACCAACTGAACTTTTTTTGCCGGTGTCCTGCTCTCACCTATAGTGAAGTTTTCGTCCTTATTCACTACGTATACATCCGGTTGGACGTTTCCGTCCACTGCATAGGGCCCCAGTCCCCAGACAGCATTGATTACAATGCTGTCTTCAATAGGACTGTAAGGATGCCGCGAAAAAGCCACTCCACTTACAACGGAGTCGATCATCTCAAGACATCCGACGCTCATGGCCGTATCTTCCTCGCGAATGCCTTTGTTGAGACGATAAAAGATTCCGCGCGGCGTATAGAGGCTGGCAATAATGTATTTGTATGTCTGAATTATCTTCTCGCGTGTAACATTCAGCGCTGAAAGATATTGTCCCGCGTGCGTGTAGTCGCTATCCTCCCCGATGGCGCTGCTTCTGAGCGAGACTCGAGGCTCATATCCCAGTCTGCCGGCAAGCTCTTCGTATCCTTTCAAGATGGCATCTTCGATCTTCAGCGGCACATGGGCGGTGATGATCAGTCTTTGTATCTCCTCACTCACCTCTTCCATGCTCCTGGGGTCGCTCAAATCCAGTTGCATATTCCTCTTGTTAATCTCATCCTGAAGGTCATTCTGTTCCAGGAAGAACTGGTAGGCATAGGTAGTGATGGCAAATCCGTCAGGGATGCGCACGCCGATCTTGCCTTTTATCTCGCCGAGATTGGCATTTTTTCCGCCTACGGTATCGATCATATCCTTTTCAACAGCCGTATAGGGCAGGATGAAGTCTGTGCCCGGCACCGCTCTTTTTCTGTTCAAATCGGCCCGGATGTTCTTGTTTATACCCTCGAGAGCAGTGTATAAGGCCGGGTATTTGTGTCCGGAGATGATATCGAGATTCTTTATCATTCGGAAGGTATGGAAAGCGGCGCGGGTGGCATTGGAACGGACGTAGGACATGCCGAAAACATCATGTCCGGCGAGTTTTTCTTCCAGATCGGCTATTATTCCCAGCACTTCGTCATTGGAAGAAATGAGTTCTTTGAAATAGGCGTACTTCAGCTTAAAAGCGGCTTTTATATCCCTGGGGACGTCAGTGACAGGCTTTTCTTTCCGGCCGACAATCCTTTTGAAGTGTTTCCACATAGTGAGACCCGGGCAAATCATACGGGTTTTCCCTGAAAATTTCAAAGAAAAACAGACCGGACCACGGTTCTCACAGACGCAGAGCCGGACCGGAGGAATAGAGAGGCCGCGAAAAAGGGCGGCCTCTCTTAAGGCTACAGTACCCCAGCGTGCAAACCGGAAGATATTATGATCTTACGGGGTTAGAACAATACGGAAGAGAGCGGCGGTCTCTTGTTCCCTGTAACTTCTGTTGGTGGCGCTCCCTTTTTCCGCTTTTTCAATCGTTATGCCTGGCCCTTCCGTGCTCTTAAGGTAGTTAACATCAAGCATCAGCCTCGCTTTCGGATTCCAGATCCAGCGTAAGCCGCCGGTGACGGAATGTCCCTGGCTGCTCCCGTCGAGAATTCGCTCCGTAGTATTACCCGCAAACAGACCAGCCGAGGTATTGTGGAATGCGTACCTTGCGAGGACTTCCCACGCCCCCCAGGTTCCTTCTTTCAGGCTGAAATTCTTTTTGGGCTTGGGCTGTCTCCAGGCAAAAAAGATGTCCTCAAATTGCTTTTCCTCGCCGGTAAGGAAATAACTTACCCAGACCTGGTGAACATCGGAGTGGTAATCATCCGGGAAAGCCTTTTGCAGGGTGGGTGGTGTGCCGGAATAGACCCTGAGATTCTCCCATTGGACTCGATTGAATTCGTAGCTGAAGGTCCCTGGTCCCACTATCCAGTGCAACTCTCCGCCGTAGCGGGTGCGCTCATCCAGATCGACATTGGTTGCCGACCATCTGTACCATGATGATTCATAGTTTTCACTACGGTTGTTCGCCTCGCCCCTTACTGTCTTGATGGACTGAATGCCGTCCTGATAGCTTCCCGCCAAGTGCATTCCTTTAATATATGAACTGCCGGAGTTCTTGAAAGGCACAAGAAGAAGTCGCACGACATAGTCTCTATTGTTGTCCTGATCGCCTTTATTCACATCCACGTCTACGCCGGTACCAGTGAATGCGGCCAGACACGTCTGGATCCTTCCATCAAGGAATTTGCTTATGACATTAATGCCCCGATCAAAGAACGGGCTTACCGGCGTTTCTGTAGCATACTCTATAAAGTTTACCTGAGCCTCTTCGGTCAAAAAATCAGCTCCGCCTGCCGGGATCTTGAATTGCCCGATCTGGACGGCCAATTCAGGCCTGGCCTTGAACATCCAGTAGCAGTTCCTGAGGTAGGCGGTATCGGCCATCTCGAGCTGGATGCGGAAGGACTGCTCAATGCCGCTGCTCCGATACTGATAGCCCCTCATGTCGTATCTCGCGCGGCGGATATCAAAACCACTCGCACTACGGTTGGCTTGAAATTGCCTGCAGTCAAAATGGAGGACGCCGCCAATTTGAAGCCTGAATTCCTTATCCGGCGTTTCGATAAAGAAGCCATCACGGTAATAGGCAACGGCCCTGGTCTTCTTGTCCTCCTTCAGCGCTGCTTCTTCCTTGTCTATTCTGGTTGTCACGTTTTCTGCAGTTTCCAGCCTTTTTTCGATGGTCTGAAGTTTGTCCTTGAGCGTTTTCACTTCATTCGCCACATCCTGAGCAGTCTCTGCGAGCGCCGGAACCGCCCAGCACATCGCCATCATCATCGAGACAACACCAAAAAGAAATCTCCTTCCTCTCATACATCGCCTCCTTTATCCACGTGAGTTACAAAATGAGTTATGATTCGATCGCTGTCAGAACCCCCCCAAAAACCAATGCAATTGAAAACCATCCCCCCTTTCTGACCTGAGCTGGGCTGTCGTCTCCAGGCCAGCTAATCTAAGACTGTGTACGGTTTTCAAATGAGCAATACATGTGCCAATCCGACGTGGATAGGGAATTCTTTCACATGAAGATTTGGCGTTACCGGTAGATAAAATCGTAACCGTTCACCGAAAGAGATGCTTTTCAGGTTCTTACGGACAACGGTGAACGGGTACTGGCCGTTCCCCCACTTCCGCAGTAGATCACCCCTAAGTCCGACAGGCTCCTAGGTTCACCGTTCAAGGTTAAGAGAGCAATATAGACTTCCAGATAAAGCTTTTGGGTGCGTTATCGGTCGGGGATATACGAACAGGTACTATCCCCTCCCTGCTGCCTTCCCAAAAACATTATCTGAAAGTCTATAGAAATTGAGGGGCTTGAAGATATTGAGACATGGGAGTACATATCGCCCTGAGAATTCAAAGATGTCTTCGAACAGGCCGGAAAAGAGACGTGCTGCTGTTCGCGGATTCATCGACTATCTCCAAGAATATGAAAACGCAAAGTAAATAACCGTGAACCTGGAACTTTGAACCGGTGAATGGTTACGATAAAATCAGGGTGGGTAGGGCTAGGAATCTTATCCGTTCACCGTTGTCCGTAAGAACCTGAAAAACGTTTTTTCAGTGAACGGTCAACGGTCACTAGGAATCAGATGAGATGGTTTTCTTGAAGGTTTTTGATTCCATCTTCTGCTCGCGCATCAGGCGATGCAGGTATTGCCTTTTCAATCCGGAATCCTTAGCCGCCTGGGAGACATTGCCGCCGTGTTTGGCCAAAGCCTTCGTGATATACTGCGCCTGAAACTGCTCGACGAGCTTGTCTTTTGCCTCTTTAAAAGGCATGGCAAAAATATTCTCAACGGGCAGGGAATTCGGAGGCGTTATGATCTCCTGTCTCGAAGGGATAAGATCCGCTGTCTGCAGGACATCGGATGTGGTCATGATGACTCCACGTTCGACGACGTTCTCCAATTCGCGAATATTTCCGGGCCAGTCCCGCTGGATTAGATAATCCATAGCTTCTTTGGAGAATTTACCAATATTCTTATTGTTCAATACCGTGTATTTTTTTACAAAATGATGGGCAAGAAGTGGAATATCATCCACTCGTTCACGCAGGGCCGGGATATGAATATTGATCACATTAAGCCGGTAATACAAGTCCTCACGAAATTCCCCTTTCTTTATTCTCTCGGGAAGTACCTGGTTGGTCGCGGCAATAAAGCGTATGTCCACTTTTCGTATGTGGTTGTCACCGACAATCTTGTACTCGCCCTCCTGCAATAGTCGCAGGAGCTTTACCTGCATGACCAGGCTTAAGTCGCCGATTTCATCCAGGAACATGGTCCCATGATTCGCTTCTTCCACCAAACCTTTCGTGTCTCTTATGGCTCCCGTAAACGATCCTTTCGTATGACCGAAAAGTTCGCTTTCGATCAGTGTTTCAGGAATGGCACTGCAGTTGATCGGTACGAAAGGCTTGTCACTTCTTGCGCTGTGGACATAAATGGCCCTGGACACGAGTTCTTTACCTGTACCGCTCTCGCCGGTTATGAGTATGGTGGCGCTGGTCTTGGCTACCTGGTCGATCTGATTATATACCCTCTCCATGGGAAGACTGTTCCCGATCAGGGCTGGAAATGGAGATCTCCCCTCCAGCTTTTCTCGAAGATAAGTATTTTCTCTCTCCAAACGCTGCCACTTCAGGGCCTGCTCGGTAACATGGAGGATGCGTTCCTTTCGGAACGGCTTTGTCACATAATCAAAAGCACCTTTTCGGATAGCCTCAATTGCCGATTCTATGGTCCCATGAGCGGTCATTATGACAACAGCGGTACTGGAGTTTCTATGCCTTACCAGTTCCAGAAGCTGGATGCCGTCGAGCTTCGGCATTTTCAAGTCCGTAATGACGACGTCGTAACTGTTCTTTTTGAGTAGATCTCGCGCTTCGAAAGGATCAGAGATAGTGGTAACCCAGGGTGTTACCTCGGAAAGCATGCGTTTCAGCAGAGCGAGCATGTCCTCTTCGTCATCTATGATCAGGATTTTTTCCGGAATGTCCTTGTCCTCCAATTTTTCCTCCGAGTCAGTACATGATGTTTTGCCGCAGACCCACGCGGACAATTATCCGGCCGACCTGGATGGATAATTAGAGTCGCCCTGCGGGGAAAGAGAGATCTGATTTATGTTTCGCTCCAGCGATAGCCCTTTTTGGCGGGCAGGCCTGCCCTGTAGGCATAGTCGTACGGGGTCGCCCGGCAAAAATGTCTGCGTGTGTCTGTGGCTAAGAATCTTTTGGTTGCGGCTTTGCCGTGCTGTGTCATCTGTGGCTTCTTTTTCTACGAAACTCTGTTACCGATTGCAGTGTAAGCTAAGACAACATCAAATGTCACCAAAAAGTTTCGCTTTGGGGCGTTTGCTTTGGATATACCTTTCCGGCAGGACCTGGCGGAAAGGTATATACGTGAACAATCCTGACCTTGGACGGGCTCTATTCGGTCATAAGGGGATCGGATAATGCTAATACACCGTGCACAGGTCAATTTCCAATATCGAATGTCCAATACTCAATGTTCAATGCCCAAGGGCACCTCTCCTCATTGGAAATTGGTTATTGAGCATTCAACATTGGACATTAATCCTGAAATGGCATGTTGGAAACTTCTAAGTCCCTGAGCTCTCTCAGAGACTGTATGCCTCATAATACAACATGCAAATTGCCGGCCAGGAAATGGTGCAACAATGACTGACTTCCAGTTGCGCTCATTACAATCATAGCGCTTGATTTTAGTGCGATTGTCGTTTTATTGTAAGAGACTATGGATGCCAGGGAGAGAGAGCGACTTCGAAAGGTCTTGACTACAGTTGGGGTCATTACCATACTCCTGCTCGGTATTGCGCTTTACCTGGGTATTTCCACCGCCCGGGAGATGAAGGGAATAATCAGGGACCAGTTCAACCAGCAACAACTTGTGCTGGCGAAATCCGCAGCATCAAGGATAGAGACTGCCGTGCAGAATGCCATTGCCGATCTCCGGCTGCTCAATTCCCTGCCGGCGATTCAGTATGCAGATCCCGAGTCCTACGAGACCCTTCTGGTATCAATCCTTCCCGTGTTAAGCAGGGACTGCATCAGTGAGATCCGCCGGGTCGACCGGGACGGAAATACTATTTTTGTGGCGAATGATCAAGGGATCGGGATGAGGCATTTCGGCCTTGTACATCAGGAGGCGGGAGTTTTTCTCTCATGGGCCGCGGACACGGGGAATCGTGGAAAGGCTACGGCCCCTACGGGGGCCCGCCCTAAAGATGCTGCGAAAGACAGGGGACATATCGAGCTCGATCTTATTACACCCACGTATGAAGATTCAACAAGCGCTCTCCACCTCCGGGCATCGCACCGCTTTGCCGGATATTTCAGGGCTACGCTGGATGTCAACCGTTTGTTAAACCAGGTTGTCTCGCCCATCAAATCCGGGAAGACGGGGTATGCCTGGGTTCTGGATTCCTCCGGGATTTTTCTATACCATCCCGAAACAACCTTTATCGGAGAAAATGCCTTTGAGATTCGCAGCAAGCGAAACCCCAACCTCTCGTTTCTGCAGATAAACCACATTATGAGAGACGAAATGCTGCGAGGGAATGAAAGTACGGGGACATATACTTCGGGCTGGCACGGGGATATGGTTGGACCCATGGAGAAACTGATCGCTTACACCCCGGCACGGATAGAAAGCCCGTATGGCTATATATGGTCGGTAGCCGTAGTGGCGCCGATCCATGAGATAGAGGGCAGCATCAGCGCAGTTTATGAGAGGCAGATCCTGCTCCAGGGCATCATAGTCTTCATCATACTCCTCGGGGCTGTCATAGTCGTTCTGTACGAACTCCGCTGGTCCACGATCCTGGAGCACGAAGTAGTGCTGAAAACCGATGATATAAGGCGCTATGCCCAGGAATTGGAACGGTCGGAAGGTAAGTACCGCTCTCTTGTGGAAAGTGCGGAAGACCTCATATTCACCCTGGACAGGGACGGGACAATAAAAACGGCAAACCAGCATATGTCGAGGCTGTTTGGCTTATCCAAGAGCGTCGAGCTGACCGGACAAAGCCTGTATCGCTTCCTGCCCAGAGAACAGACTGAAGAACAGTTGAGCATGATCCGGGATGTCTGCGACTCCGGGAGAGGGCAAAGAACAGAGACGATTTTTCACATCCAGAATGAGGAGTTCTGGTTTAATATCCACTATATACCGCTCAAAGCGGAAGGAAAGGAAGAGAGTCGGTATATTCTGGGTATAGCCAGGGACATTACCGACAGGAAGAGCCTGGAGAGACAGCTCATTAACACTGAAAAGCTCGCGTCCCTCGGAACGCTTTCCGCGGGTGTAGCTCACGAGATCAACAATCCGCTCGGCATCATGCTGGGCTTCTGCGAGCTGCTCCTTGAACGGATGGAGCCTGGAACAATGGAGTATACCGACCTGAAAACCATTGAACGGCACGGCCTTCACTGCAAGGGCATCATTCAAGGCCTGTTGAGCTTTGCCAGAATAAGTGACGAGACGGAAGAATATTGCGATCTTAATACCGCCATTGAGGGGATTGTTTCCGTGGTGAGGCATACCCTGAACATGAACAATATCGAATTGATGACCGACCTGGAAGAAGGGCTGCCGCGCGTTAGAGGGGATTCAAAGGCCCTCCAGCAGGTCTTTCTCAATCTGATAAACAATTCCATCCAAGCCATGAGAGGCGGGGGCATTCTCAGTATGACGACCCGCTTTGCGCCGGTAAGGGACGAGGTGGACGTATTCTTCTCAGATACGGGCTACGGTATTAAACAGGAATTTATGGAAAAGATATTTGACCCATTCTTCACTACAAAACAGGTGGGTGAGGGCACCGGTCTCGGACTGTCCGTGAGCTATGGCATAATCACGAAATACGGGGGATCAATTGAGTGTGAAAGCTGTACAGTGGAGGAAGATCCTGACAATTCCGGGGCAACCTTCACTATATCACTCCCCATAGAAGGACATCCCGTTCGAGAACCCTCTGTACCCGGGACTCTCAATTCCCCTCCGGAATCTGAACCTGCGAATGACACGAATGAAGACGAAAAGACTTCTGAGTTAAGAAAACAGGAATCAGGAAAAGAGAAGATCACACAGGAAAAGACAAGAATGATCAATCAGGAAAACAGGAAAACAGGTAAAGAGAAGACCACTTAGCCTCTTGCAAAAGTCCCGTCTTTGCTTCGTGCTCTCACTCGTAATCGATGTTCAGGTGGCGGGTTACGAGTTGCGCGTTACGGGTTAACATCATAAAAACGCTTTCATTTTTGTGGTTCCGCGTCTTGAGTTTTTTTAACCCGAAACACGGAACTCGGAACACGAAACAGAGTTTTGCAAGAGGCTCCACTTAAAATTCATCCCTTCTCAATCCGCAATCCCCAATCCGAAATCCGAAATCGATACGTAACTCGGAATATGGCACAATAGTTGAACTTTGATGAGCTTAACTATGAACCGCATGAATGTACTCATTCTGGATCGGGAACGAGATATCGGTGAGCTTTTTGCCAGGGCTCTCGAAACCATGAAGAAATACAAGTGTTACTACGCGACAAATGAAGAGGACGCAGTGGCATTGCTGAAGGACATGGGATTCGATCTCATTCTGGCTGATATGAGTATTCTGTCAACTGGAGATTTCAGTCTTATGAGAAAGATTCACCGGCTTTGCCCGGGAATCACCATAGTTGCGGGGGCGTACAATCATCAGAAGGAGCAAATCACGAAGGCGCTTTCATACGGCGCCGAAGCTTACTTCATTAAGCCGATTCCGATTGAGGAACTCAGGAAAAGAATAGACGACTTGAACATCAAGGCGAATTCTTCAATTCGTCCTGAATAGCGCAGGCGACACAAATGTCACCAAAAGGTTTCACTTTTCCATTTCCGACTCTGCCGCAAGAGACTGCACCTCGACCCCCGGTCATATATGCAATCGCATTCGCAGCCTTACCCAACGGCTCCTGGATAGAACAGTATCGGGCGGGAAGCCGCTTTTGCCTGTCTTTCTTGGTGCAAGATCAGGCCGCTGTCAAATGGTGATGCCGGGAGATATGAAAATTCGGAATGCAGCTTTGATACGCTCGATGCCCCGTCTGCCAGGGCCGAAGAGGCAAATCAGGATATCTTGCTGGCATAGATATTGCCCATACGTTATGACACAGAGACGAATTCCACTGAAAATACAAGATGCGAAGGAGGCCTCAATATGAAAATACTGGTTGCAACGGACGGCTCGGAACAATCAATGAAGGCCGTCAAGCGTGCGGTAGAACTCGCAGAGAAGGAAGGGGCGAACATAACACTTATGTCTGTTGCATATTATTCTAAAGACGATTTCGACGAGATGCCGCCGGGTATTCAGGATAAGTTGGAGGCCCAGGCTGAGAGGGCTCTGGGCCAGGCCAAGGCCCTTTTTGAGGACAAGAATATCAAAGTCGATACCGTACTCGAGACTGGTCTGGTGCCGGCGAACAACATAATTCGGAAGGCCGGAGAGGGCAAGTTCGACCGGATTATCATGGGCAGCACCGGAGTAACCGGCCTCAAACGGTCCCTCATGGGCAGTACCGCCGCCAAGGTGGTGGCCACTGCCTCCTGCACTGTGACCGTTATACGGTGAGAGAGAAGAACAGAAAACAGAGGCTCAGAGAAGGAGGTGGTTGCAAGATTGCTATGAGTGGTTGAGAGATTGCTATGGAAAGTTACGGTTACAAATTCGGTAACTTTTTACTATGTGGAGTTTAGAAAAGGAGGGTGAGATAGAAATGCAAAAATACTGGAAAAGAATAATCGGCCTATTGATTGCACTGGTAGCTCTTCTCCCTGAGCTGGCGCTGGCTGCCGCAGAAAAAGCCGCCGCCATAGTCATCGTAGCCGATACGCGCAAGTTTACAGGGTGGGAGGCTTGGTGGACCAATCTGTATAATGAGAGTCATTTGTATTTTACTCTACTCACTGTGGCCATCATTCCGGTTGTCGGCGTGCTTTTTGGTACGGTAGCGGATCTTGTTATGGGTCATATCGGGATCGACTTGAAGTCGCGGGAACTGGCAGAGCACTGATACCGTCCAAAAAATCCGTTTAGGAGGTCAAGCATATGGATTGGTTATACGTTCTAATGCCCATTGCCGGTGTGGAGATATTCTGGCCCGGGCTGATCATTCTCGGTATCGGCGTCGGGGTAATCGGTGGCTTTTTTGGTATGGGCGGGGCCTGGATGGTGACGCCCGGGCTCAATATACTTGGTTTTCCCATGGCTTTCGCCATCGGGACCGATATAGCCCACATGGCCGGAAAATCGCTGATCGCGACCATGAGGCATGGGAAATTCGGAAACGTGGATTACAAACTGGGCCTGGTTATGCTGATAGGTACGGTTGTGGGGTTTGAAGTGGGCGCCCAGATGGTTATGTGGTTGGAACGCCTCGGGAAGGTCGAGGTCTATGTCCGTTACATGTACCTCATACTCCTGGGCCTGATTGCCTGGATGGTCTTTGCCGACGTGGCCAAGAAAAGGAGAAAGGATGCGGAGGCCAAGGCTGCGGGTAAGGAAGCAGACAAGCTGAGTACAGGTATTGAATGGCACAAAACGTTTCATAAGATAAAGATTCCTCCGATGATGCATTTCAAAGAGGCCGGGATCTATTGCTCGGCTTGGCTGCCTATCATCGTCAGCTTCCTGACCGGGTGGATGGCAGGCATCCTCGGTATAGGCGGCGGGCTTATCCGCATGCCGATGTTGATCTATTTTATCGGTTGCCCGACCCATGTCGCAGTTGGGACCGACCTTTTCGAGGTTATGATCTCCGGGCTTTACGGCGCCGGCACTTACACTTTTAAAGGCCGGACCGAGCTTGTTGCGGCAATAATCATGCTGGTAGGTGCGTCTGTGGGGGCACAGGTCGGGACCGTGGCCACGAAATACATCAAAGGCTACGGTATCCGTATAGCCTTTGGGCTTGCGGTTGTCGGTTGTGCGCTGTCCATTATATTGAAGCTGATAGCTAAGGGATACAAATTGCCGATTTTCGACCATCTGTCAACAGCTCTCGTTCTCGGTCTTGTGGCCGCGATGTCGATCTATATCTTCGTCAGAATGCTTCAAGGCGCCAAGCAGGAGATTGCGATGAAGAAGAAAGCAGCAGTGGTCTGAGTGGCACTATTTGTGAAACGACTTGTGTCGAGAAGGAGATATCTTATGGCAAAAAGAATTAGCTGGTCGATTCTGCTGGCCATCTTGCCTCTGGCGCTTATGCTGGGGTGTGGGGAGTTGGGCAAGGTGGACCAAGGTAGGGTTATCGAATATGACAAGGATAAGGGGACGGTCATTCTGATTCGGGATATGAAGGCCGACCCGAAAAACCCGGACTACAGCCATTTGCCGCCGTATCAGTATGTGGTGCCGAAGGATCCGGCCGAGATGGGTCCGGAGCCTGTAGCGGGAAAGCGGATGAAGCTCGACACGAAGAAGCGGGAAATCATTTTCTTCGATACGGCTACGCAGAACTTCAAGACAGTGTCATATACACTTGTTGATCAGAAGGAGAATATCGAAAAAGATGATCCCCTTGTATTTGACAAGGCCGCAGACAAAGGGAAGAAATTTCCGGTGGTAGACCGCGACAAGAAGACGATCACCGTCTACTCGAAGCGGCAAAGGATATTTACGGTTTTTTCTCTGCCGGATGAGTACTTTGCGCTTCCCGATGATACCTGGGCTGCCGGTGATGAGGTCCGGATTTATTACAAACAACCCGGAGTGGCTGCCAGGTTTATGAACATAAGCAAGACGGATATTTACAAAAAATGACACCTTCGGAGCGGGGATCGCCTTTTGGCCGGCGTTCATGCCAGAGGCGATCCCGCATTTGCAGGGGGGGAACAGTGAAAATGAAACCATTGAGGGCATGGATCTCCTGTTGGAGACATTCAGAATAACGCCTGATACCAGTTCGCCATGCCCTCTGTAGTTTCATTTTCTTTATGTAGGCTGCAAAAAGGAGAAGGACATGAATCTCCAACAACGCATCGCCGTAATGGCCGCCGATATTCTGGCCATCGTGGAACTGTGCCTGAGCATGTATCTGGCGCATCAGGACCCGGCAAATTTTACATCTGTCTTTATGAAAAGCTTTTTCGGTATGATCATCCCTACACTTGTTCTTGCCATACTGACTGTCAGAGGGTTCAGGACGAAGGCGCAGCAGGTTGGCCCCTAAGTCCGACAGGCT
>JAZDGK010000183.1:0-21710 GCA_043806955.1 Pseudomonadota bacterium
CGAGCAACGCAGCCGGACGGGATGGATCGGCGCTCAGAATGCTCAAGTTATTCCGTGACAGACCCTTATTGGTCGGGGATGTACGAACAGGTACTATCCCCTCCCTGCTGCCTTCCCAAAAACATTATCTGAAAGTCTATAGATCAGGTCCGGATCAAGGATGTCAAAGAGGAATCTGCTGCCGGCAAGCGACCTCGGACGGAACTCGGGGGGACGTCCGTGCGCGGCGTACAGTGCGTCTTCGGTGAAATCGCACATAGACCTATCATGAACGAGTTACAGTTAGCAAGAGAGGGATGGCAGAACCCTTTTGTACACTTTCAAGAAGCCGCAAATCCCTATTTGCTCGGGCACACGGGGCGGTGGATTGACCATGGACCACGGACCATTGACGATGTGTTTTCGTGGTCTGTCGTCCGTCGTCTGTGGTCAATCCGCCGTCACAAAGCGGGCATTTTCTCAAACTGAGTCAGATTTGGCGGTTTTTCATATTCTTGGAGATAGTCGGTGAATCCGCGAACAGCAGCACGTCTCTTTTCCGGTCTGCTCGAAGACACCTTTGAATTCTCAGGGCGATATATACTCCCATGTCTCAATATTTTCAAACCGCTCAATTTTTATCATGACTATTGAATTAACTCACCATTCGTTGTTTGTGGAGTGCTGTGCGAACAGCAATGGGCCAGAAAGCGGCCTTCCCAAAAATCGTCCATAGCGGGTCTCTTTGAACTATCGACGAAATGTCCGGTACCACTGATAAGTTCATGCTCGGCGGGAGTATGGCACATGGTGTCATGGTAAGTTAACTCAATAGCCATGATTGAGAATCGGCCGAAGCCGGCCTGAAAGTTGTGATGCATAAAGTGCCAAGTTATTTCTGAGCAAACCCTAAGATGATGTCCTGGTTGTCCCCTCTGCTTTTCAGTATCTACGTCTAACCCGTCTATGCACAAGTCTCGGATGCCGGCTTTTGATCTCACCTTCTTCTCAGCCATTTTCTATGAAAAGCGCCCAAACCCGTCAGACCGCCTGCAAACTGGATTACCGCAGCCGGAAGCGGTACGGGAGTGAGATCGCCGCCCTCATCATCACCAAGGGAGCTTACGTGTGCTACGCGAAGCGAACCCGTGTCGCCCTCGCCAAGGGCCAAGAAATTTAGAACCGCGAGGTTGAATTCTCCCGGCTGAAGCTCATTCAGCTCGGCCGGATCGAGAAGCGAGAGTTCAAACAGATTCACCACACCTTGAGGGATCCGGCTCCCATCCGGTCTCACGTCACTTGGCCGGAGTGTACAAGCCAGTGCTTCATACTGGCTGATATCGCCGAGAAAAGGCCCGAATTCCGCGCTGCTGAACAATAAAACTGAAGGATCGAAGCAGACGTCCAGATCGAAGACGCTGAGTGAAGGGGCGTTGTAATGCCCCAGCCCGCTGATTGACAGATCCACGGTAAAAGCCTCCCCTGAGCTGAAGGTCCGTATAGCCGGCTGAAAGCTTAGGTTTACAGCCGCCCCAAAGACCTCAGCACCGAAAAGCAGCATGATTGCAGCCGCAAATACGATCACAGTTCTCTTCATGTCCTCACCTCGATATTCAAAAACCTGGCTCTGCCCACCGAAAAATCTAATATGAGTTCTATTCCTGATTCACAAAAACCAATTCGCAATTCCAAATCCGAAATTCAATATTGTAGGGTGGGCTTTGCCCACCGAATAGCCCTATTCCTTCCGGCCGAAGTATCGTAGGGTGGGCTTTGCCTACCGAAAGCCCTATTCGCTTTTCCCAAATGTCACGGACAAAAGCCCCAGATCCGATTGATCCACGTCGCCATCACCATCGATATCACACCTCTGATCAAAATGCGCATCCCCCGATCTCGATCCATAGGCGCCAGCAAACGAAGCAAGGTCCCGGCCGTCCACATCACCATCTCCATCAATATCGCCCGTCAAGAAGACCCTTACCGTAACATCCTGAGTCGCCGAGGCCAACCCGTCACCAACCGCAAGCTGAAGCTGGTAATCTCCGACTGAGTCCGGCATGAAGAACGGGAACGCGGTATAGCGACCCATAATGTCATCATTGTCGGCCAGACTCGCTCCGGGAACGGCAAGGAAAGTCCAATCGAATTTCAAAGGTTCCAGCCAGTTGTCCGGATCATGACTCGCTGATCCATCAAGTCTGATAATCCGGCTCTGGTAACTCTCAATGTCTTCGCCTGCAGTTGCTGCGGGCGGGATGTTTACGCAGTCGCATTCCTGTCTGGTGCAAAGCAGCACGAGCTTGCGGGCGTCAAGCCCGGTAATCGAGCCGTCTCCATCCAGGTCATACTCCGGATGCGTACTCGCCGGCATGTTCCGGAATGCCAGGAGGGCATCCACATCGTTCCTGTCCACATCGCCGTCTTTGTCGAAATCACCTTTCAGCGCTGTCACCGTTACCGCGGCATTATCACGCGCAATAGCCCGGCCGTCACCTATCATCAGCCCGATTACGTACACTCCCGTGGCGTCCGGCTCAAAGTAAGGCCAGGCCGTAGACGTCCCTGCAATATCCGAACTAGTAAGACGACTGCCCGGCGGAACAGATACAAATCTCCACGAATAGCTGAGCGCTTCCGGAGCACGGTCCGGATCGCTGCTGCCCGATCCATCAAGCACCGCAGTTTGACCGAGCTGGATAGCGATATCGCTCCCGGCCTCGGCGTGGGGCGGAAGACTCTCATTTGCCGATCTGACCTCCAGCATGTCTTCTGAAGAACTGACCCCGTCACTTGCCGAGAGTCTCAAACCGTATACACCATCCGCGTCCGGTATAAAGGCAGCCCGTGCCTGATATCTGTCAAATATCAGGTCGTTCGAAAGCAGGCTGCCGGGCGGCAGGAGATCAAAGCTCCAGAGGAAGCTCAGGCTCCCTCCTTCCGGATCGCTGCTTCGGCTCCCGTCCAGGGAAACCATTTCCCCGGTACGGGCAGGCCGATCCGGACCGGCAATCACGTTCGGAGCCTGATTGCCGCTTCCAGCCGTAATATCCACTTCATCCGACGGACTATTCAGTCTCCCGTCATTGACCGACAGGCTGAGCCTGTAGACTCCATCCCGGTCAGGCGTGAATACCGGCCTGGGGCTGGTTTTGTCGGAAAGGGCCAAATCGGTAACGCTGCTTCCCGGCGGCACCAGACTGAATCCCCACAGGTATGCGATCAGGGCTCCTTCCGGATCGTAGCTCCCGCTTCCATCAAGAGTAAACACCTTCCCGGCAACAGCGTTCCGGTCCCGTCCGGCATCGGCCACGGGGGCATGATCGGGGATACTCTCCCGATTCAAAGGATCGCTCCCGCCATCCACTTCTTCGCCATCGTTGAACCCGTCTCCGTCCGTATCCGGGTTAAATGGATCGGTGTGCCGCGTGATCTCTTCCTCATTGTTGAGGCCGTCTCCATCTTCGTCGTCAGAGCCTGCGAGTATCACGTAATTCGCAGTCATAATCTCACTCTGATTGCCGGCTCGGTCGACGGCGAAGAATCTCAGGGTCGTGTCGTTATCAATTACTAACGGTGCAACATAGGGCAGAAATTCCGAAATCGAATCGTTCCTATCCGTGCTGTAATAAAGATCTGCCGCTTCATTACAAGACAGAGTCGCATTCTGCGGGCCTGTGTACAAACCTCCTTCGGGTGAGGCCGTGACAGAAGGCGGCATTCTGTCGATTACTATCCTGCCGCTGCTGTAGCTCACAAGAGATGCTGCGCCGTCCGTTATTACCCCATAGATGTAATAACCTCCATCTCCCATGCCGCTGATATCCCAAAGGAACGAATCACCCGAGCCCTCCGGATCCTCCTTGATCCCATCTGCTATCAAAGTCCCATTCTGTTCGGAATTGTCGGCATCATAGTAGAGCGAGATGTCCGCATTACTGTCGGGATCGGTGTCCTCCCAGGTAATCCCAACTTGAGCCTCGCGGGTCAGTATGTCCATTGACGGTTCCAGTATGCCGATCTCCGGTGGATCATTTACGCCGTCATCTCGCACGATGAAGGATTGCAGGTCTGTCCAGTTACTAGTCCTGCCATGTTCATCCCTGGATCGAGCCCGCCAGCGATACCAGGACTTGTCCTGGAGGCCGGATTCAACTCTCCAGGACGGCGTCTCCGATGTTTCGGCAGCAACGAGTTCACCCGATTCAGAACCGGCATAGATTTCAAAATCATAGGCCAACTGGTCATCATCAGGGTCAGACGAAGGATTTGCTTCCAGAATCGATACGTTCGTATCAACCCAGGACCTGCCGCCCGGGTTTCTTATGGCCGGCGCAGAAGGCGCGTTATTACTCATATTGACGAAAAACCATCCGTTTACCCAGGCACTTTCTGAAGCCTCATCGCCGGATCTTACCCGCCAGAAATAGAGGGTGTTGTCACTGAGCCCTGAAACGTGCCAGGCAGTGCTGTCCGTGCCCGCCCCGGTTTCTCCGGAAACGCGCTTTGCCGGGCTGTCAAAGGTCTCCACGGTATCCAGTTCAAAGAAATATGTCACCGGATCTCCCTCGGGATCTGAAGAGTTGCGCACGGCAAGATCAATCGCCTGCTCTGCAACCTCACTCCCTGAAGCCGGTGAGAGAATACCCGGGAGGGACGGAGCGCGATCCGAAGTGTTGATCGTAAACGACATTGAAGGACTCTCTGTCCTTGCTCCATGCTGGTCCTCGGCCGTAACTCTCCAGAAATAGCGGGCGCCGTCATTCAAGGCCGGGACTGATTCCCACGAGGTAGTCCCGCCTTCACCTTCGGGCAGTATTGCGGATGCAACCGGCACTGTCATAGCCTCATCCTGAAATACCTCGAACGCATATGTAACAGCGTCCTCATCGATGTCTCTGCTGTTCGTCGCCTCCAGGACCGGGCTCAACTTATCCATCTGGCGCTCATGCCCCGGGCTGCTCAACTGGAACGATCCCGGCGAATTATTGGCTGTATTCACAAAAAATCGCCCGTATGCCCACCGGCTGAAGAACGAGCCGTCATTTGCCCGAACGCGCCAGTGATACCAGGTGTTATCATTCAGGCTGCTGGATAGGGGCCACGAAGTGGTACCAGCCCCTTCGGGGAAACCGACCTGCTCAGCTACGAGATCGTTCATTTCCTCATCGGAATAGACCTCGAAGTCATATGTCAGAGTATCCCCATCAAGATCGGTACTGTTCGTAATCACGAGTGCAGGCTGGAGGTCGCCGACTTCGGCAAAGTCTTCGGGCGAGTAGATCGCCGGCGTCGTTGGGAAGTTTCCTGCCGCAGGGTCCGTCTTCTTCTGGAATTCTTCAAGATCGGGGATGCCGTCTCCATCGTAATCGCCGGTCCCGTCGCGATCCAGGCTGCCAAAATGGGTAAGTTCCCAATTATCATCCATCCCGTCGCAGTCCGAATCCGATGCAGTGCAGATCGTAAGCACGGCCCGCCTTGAGGCAGAGAGCGCGCCGTCAGATGCCGTGTACGTAATCCCATAGACTCCCGACTGGCCCATTGCCGGCGTCCAGTCGAAAATGCCCTTTCCGTTTCCCTGATCGGTAAAGCGGGCCCCTGCCGGAAGCGGTTTTGCCGAAAGGGATGGCACGGTTCCGTCCGGATCGCTGGCCTCAACGATAAAAGAGAGCTGTTGGCCTTCAGTCCCTTTTCGATCGGGAATAAACTGCAATGCAGGCGGATCAGGCATAGACGATGGATCGTCGAATATCACCGTATAAGACCCTGTACTATTTGCGTCGAAGATATTGTAAAAGTGTCGCCAGGGATCACTCCCCTCCCGGGTCTTGGAAAGCCAAGAATTTTCAGGTTTGATCAGTTTACCGTCAGACCGGATTACCTGTTTCAGTATTTTGCTGCCATTACAAGGATCGGGAAGCTCTAAGTATACAAAACCTGCGGTAATCGGGGCAGAAAGAGTGTATCGAGTTTCAGTGCCCGACTGCCGGTCAAAATGGAGACTTGCGAAGGACGATTGATCTGGAACAGCGGTATCCACATTATCCGATTCATAAACTCGATAGACGTCTCCGTCCTTAGCCAGAAAGTCTTTAATCCCATCCCGGCCGGGCAAATCGACCAAGACATCATGCACCAGAAAATGCGTGTTCACCGCTTCGATCAACGATGTCAGTTCCCCACCCAGCTCGTCTGAATGGGAATACTCGGCCGCGAATTCGACAAACCGGCCGGAGAGCGAACAGGTCATTATCCAGCGCGCAACAGCCGCAGCATTCGATTCTATATCTCCAAAATTTACAAGCAGACTTTCCGTAGCAAGCTTCCCGTTGACTTCCGAACCCTTAATGGCAAAGCCGATCAAAAGTCCCAGCTCATTCTCCACAATCTTCGGTTGGGCGGAGTCTATCCTTAGATGTCTAGCAACGCCATGACCGTTATTCCTGACCCTTACTCCGAGAGAGAAGGGAATCTCCGGTTCGATTTCCGGAGTGAAAGGGTCGTCCCCGTAAACCTGGTCGGGCAAAAAATAGTCCAGCACCATCTCCGGCATTGGCTTGACGAAAATGTAGTCAGGAGTTACTTCGGTTACGTGATCTTCTCCGCCCATCGTATAAGAAAGAGTTGCTCCGACGTAATAAAGGGTGCCCTGGGCCAATCCGTTGGAAGCGCCCGGAGCCGGAATAATTAGCCAGTGGATATCCGCGCTGGAGGAAGGTTGAACAGTGCCCGTGCCATCCACTGCCCCTATTCCATCCATGCGGTCAAGGCGTATGAAAAAAATGGCATTGGTATCATCCGGATCGGAAGTAGCCTGAACACCATTCCCGTCCTCGTCTGAAAAACTTACGTCAATTTTGACGTCTTCAAGTGTGATATGAGAAAGGCCGTTATTGATCCGCATATGGGCATCAAAGGCCTGTCGTTCAAGTGTCAATTCCTGGCTGATTTCGATTTTGACTTTAGCGCACAACGAGTCGTCGGCCTCCGACGACCTCGATGGAGCCGCCATCCACACCGACAACACCGCCAATAGCAGAAACAACGACCTCGATACCGAACTCCCCGCACGCATTCTACCCATATCCATCTCCGTAGGGCGGACTCTACCCACCTCGAGCATCCAAACTCGCAATCGCAAAAGCAAAAGAACAAAAAAGATTATTCAATCTGGAACTCAGGAACTCAGGAAAAAACTCACATCACAGAACACCCTCGCCCCGTGCGCGGGGAGAGGGCAGGGTGAGGGGCTTTCTTCCTGCTTTCCTGCTTTCCTGATTCAAGAATTTGTTTTGATTTATTTCCTCATTCACTATTCATACCCACATCCAATCCGTCTCCTTGAAATCGAAAGCGATGAAAACCTCTCATTGGGCTATTCTTGCTGGATTCTCCTATTATATTGAGGGCCACATAAGTCGATTCATCCTGTCCGAACACATTCTTTTGCGGGTCGCAAATTTGCCACGCCCCATCCACATAGAATTCCGCCCAGTTATGGTATTGCTGGGGCTTCAGGATCGTATTCTCCCTGCAGATGTAACCGCCGATCCCGCGTGCGGGAATGCCGTTGGCTCTGCATAGCGCGCAGAAAAGGTACATAAACTCGGTACAGTCTCCGCGTCTGTTTCTTAGCGCGTAAAGCGCTCCGCGATCTCCCCTCAGATATCCCTCATATTTGAGGTTTTGAAAGACCCAGTCGTTGATGTTTCTTGCGGTCTCCATGCCGTTCCGGCCGGAAAGGCGCTTGGCAAGCTCACAGATCTCAGGTTCACCGGATTCGATGTATTTCTCCGGTCTGAGAAATGCCTGTAGGTCCTGCATCATCACTGCCTGTGGGATATCCCTGAGTTTCAGCCTGGCTTGTATGGTTATGTGCTTGGCGGAGTACGGAGGCAACTCTTCTAAATTGAAATGCAGGATTTGATTTCCTAATTCATCTGTGATCAGGTCATAGGGATGAGATGTTTCGACCTTTTCGCAATCCTGGGCCGAGGTTCTCTTGGCCGGGGCATAGGCCCATAACCTCGCGTCACGCAGTAACCGGTTCGTCTTATTTCGGAGCGTGAAGCTGTACTGAACCTCTCTGGTGATATCTCCCGCGGCCTGAGGTACATTCGAATCGGATCGAGGTCGCATTCCGCATGAAGCCAGCAAAACAAGAAGCAAACTGAAGGCCGGGGCTCTCCATCTATCCCCGATAGAGCTTCTGTTTTTCGACTTGTAGCTTAATGAGGGCATGTGGGACAGCCTTTCGAAGTCGTAATTACCTTGCGGTTTGCTGTACTCTGAGCCTTCCAGATTGCAGCCTGTTGCAGCAAGAAGCTCGCATATCCATTCATGCCGCCCTGCAAATAGAAAACTCGGTCGATACCGGCTTCCTGAACCAGTTTGTCAGTCTCTCTATAGTCCTTTTCATTGTTGGCAATAATGAGAACACTAAGGTACTGGTCCCTTCCGCCTTCTTTTTTTATCTGCGCTTTTATTTCAGAAATAAACCTTTGCCTGTCAGATAAAGACAAGTGCAGTGCATGGGGGATGAGGAACCGTCCGGGCGAGTCTTGCGTCTGATCGACATCCACCACCAGCCAGTGCTCGTAGTCCTTTTCGATGAAAAAGGTATTTGGAGAAACCCACTTAAGCTTCTCGTGGGCAAAAACACCACCCGAAATTTCTCCGCCTTTCTTTTTCCATAGATAAAGACCGCCATCAAGGATGAACAGCGTGAAACCAGCTTGCTTCATCTCTTCTGCTTCCCGTTCGAGATCCCTGTAGCCATGTCCTTCATCAAATAGAACGAGAGTCTTCGGCTTGAGGAGTTGTTTCGTTTTTATGCCAAACAAGGGAATATTAATCGAATCGAGTATGGTGCATCTGTTGAATTCCTGCGCTGAACGGACATCCACAAGTGCCAGATCTTCTTTCTTCTTCAGTTTTCGCATGAGCGATTCGGGGGTGATATATAAGATTGAATCTCGTCTCTTCAGCTTTCTGGTAAATAATTGCCCGGGGAGCTCCGACAGTTCGCGATGGTTCGCGATCGCTTGCCCTTCTATTGTGCCTCTTACTCGATAGGTCCTTTTGTCTTTTGGATCATCAAATTCAACGACGATCTCACAATCCACAGCTTGTGGCTTGAAGGTATTCACCCTTAATTCAATATGGCCGGTTCCATGCGGATGGATGACCTCAGAATATGCAAGGACATGAACAGAGTCACAGGATGAAGTGGCATTCTTGAGCCTCAGGAAATCTTCAGTCATATTTGGGATATCGAAGGTATGGGATACCTCCGGTCCGGTCGAAACGGTACCAAAATGAAAATTTTGGCCACGCGATTCATCTTGAGCGTAAACAGCCCCGCACCAGCCCGATGCGTGTAAAATGGAGGCAAGAAGCAAGGGAATATAGAGTACGATTCGATTATTCATGAATATAGGGTGGCCTAATGTACAAGTCTTTTCCAGCCAAAACGATGCCGTTTCTCCAGATTCCGTTTGTTGCGTTTGTCTACTTTGGTGTTCATAAGCCAACTTATTCGGGAGCAGGCCGATATACCCAGTAGCTTCGCATTCAGCATTTTGATGCCCCCCAAATCAGGGCTGAGTCAAAAAATCTCGGTACAGGTTAGGATCAACTTGGGGGAATGTTATCGGATCCAGTCCGCCACCATATGCATACGATTCATAAATCATATCGTTCCACACAAATGGGGGGAGCGAATTGAATGCTTGACTCCAGGCCTCAGCTTCCCCAGGGGACTGTTTATATATGTTATTCGGGTCATCAATCCAACTCCCGATTCGCCCAAAACTCGCTGAAAGGGTCTCTCCAAGCACTGGCACCACAACAGGTGCAAAAGGTCCCGATGCCTCTCCGAGGCCAGCCCCCAGAATTCCCCCTATACCCTTGCCCACTTTTTCCCACGGACCGCATTCATCCCCATATAAGCCCAAAAACCAAAGGGATGTTCCGAGGAATCCTAGTCCGTGGTGGTAGTGTTTCAAACCTTCCAAAACGTGCCCATACCGTTGGTAATCATGCGGACTCGGACAGAGACCGAGTGGGTCCCAAAATCTCAGAGGATTATTGAAGCAATAAGAGTACAAATTAGCATCAGCCTTGAGAGGATCTATACTTATATACCTGCCTGCCTTTGGATCGTAATAGCGGTGCCAATTATAAAGGAAGCCTGTTTCCGCATCATAATACTGTCCGGGAAAACGCAGGTTATTCTCTATTTCATTCGTACGGATCGCGCAGTTACCAAAAGAATCATATACCCCCTCCCAGACTACTCGGCCGCTTGTATCGATAAGCTTCTGCGGTGTCCCAAGTTGATCATTCTGGTACCAGTAATAGGTCTCTCCGACTTTCTGGAATATGGGATTGGTCATCCAAGCAGAACCTGGAGCATACCCATAAGCTCTTATTTCATGACCGGTTTCATCATATTCGCCAACCAGGCCTTCGTCCGAGTAGTAATAATAAGTCTTGCCCGACTCGGTCTCTTTCCAAAGCCTCCTGCCGAACGGATCGTAGTAATACCGTGCCTTTGCAGTGCCGTTTTCCGCTTCGACACGCACTAGACGGCCTTCGACGTCATAGACATAATTGAGATCCCCAATAACGGGCATTGTCCTGCGACTCAGATCTCCGTTTTCATCGTACTCAAAAGAAATCTTGGAGTAACTCACCAGTTCATTGTTATTGTTGTAGACCCAGGCACCATCCACTCCGGCAGCACTAGTTCGATTGCCAACACGATCATAAGCATAGGACTCATTTGAGCCGTCAGTTCCCGCCACCTGTGTTAGGTGGTGCAGGTTATCGTACCGGTACGAGAAATCTCTTCCATCAATCTTTTGTGTTGAGATATTGCCCGCAGGTGTGTACGTATATTCGTGATAAGCAAGAGAATTCCCTCCCGGATCGTTGACTCCAATGGATTCTGTCCGCATAAGTGGCTCGTAAGAGTTTTTCCGGGTCATGCCTCCGGGGAAAACAATCTCGGCCGGTTTATTCCATTTGTACGTTCGATAAGTGATTTGACCCTGTCCGGGTATTACGATACTGCTCAGGGCATTATTGCTGTCGTACAAATACTCGTAGGTTAATCCATTCGGACCAGTAAAGCTTTTTTTCAAGCCATTTGGATAATACATATAGGCGTGATTGAGAGTGAACGGCCCGTAATTCAATGTTTCGCCGGTTCGCCTATGCACTCGGTCGTAGGTGTAGGTTGCCGATGTGACCCCGTCATTATATCCGCTGAGATTCCCCCAGGCATCATAGAAGAGATCCACAGTTTTGCCAGAGTTGAGATGATCGCCTGCGGAAAAATACCTCAAACGAGTCAGCCGATTCGAAGCATCATATTCATAGGTAATTTTCTGGCCTTTTGGGTCCAGGAGAGCAATAGTGTTTCCTACGGCATCGTGCTCATAAACTGTCTCTTCTCCCATAGGCCTGATGACCTTCGTGAGATTACCATTCCTGTCATACTCATATCTAGTGACATTGCCGTTCTGATCCTTCAACATAATTAGCTTCCCTTTGGCATTATAACTCTGTTCTATGACACCTCCTTTGGGGTCCGTTGTTCTGATGAGCCTGTTCAAAGCATCATAACTGTAAAGAGTAGTCAGCCCTTCCTCGTCTGTTACCGAGACGATATTGCCGGCCGGATCATAAGCATACTGTCTCGTACCTGAAGGCGTCTTTTCAAATACCGGCCGACCGCGCTGATCGTACCCAAGCTCTTTAGTAAAACTTGGATAGTGGATCAATAATGGTTTATCAGAACGGTACAGAGACGGTGCAAAATACCAGCCCGGCTTCCAGTTATAAATACTGTATTCATACACAGTCTCATTCCCGGCACCATCAATATGCTTCAACAGGTTGCCTTCGTTATCATATTGCAAGTTCTCCTGCTTCCCATTTTCATCCTCTGTTCTAACCAGCAAATCGTCTGTATTATATTCAAAACACTTTGACTTCCCCTCTGGGTCATCTATCCTGGTTAAGTTATTGTGGTCATCATACGTAAAAACAAATCTTCTTTCACATACTCCGGGGGCGCATGGCGCATCATGCATTTGTTCCTGAGACATATCTCGCTTTTCGGTGATGCTGATGAGATTGTTCGCCCCGTCATACGCGTAAATCTTGCGGAAGTTTTCCGGATCGACATTTGAAGTGAGCCTGCCCATATCGTCGTAATTGAACAACGTCGTATGATTCCGGGCATCTTTCACCTGCAAAGCATTTCCCATGGCGTCATATTGCAGGAACTCGGTTGTATTCCCTTCCGGATCTCTAATAGAAAGCACATTTCCCTTTTCGTCGTAAGTGAATGTGGTAGTGGCACCCTGTGTATGCTCATCCCGTGCAACTGTACTGGTCAAGAGCTGGTCATATAGACCGTAGCTGTACGTGGTATTCCGTTCCGAATCGGTTCCAAGGGCCTCGGTTCTTCTTGTCAGGTTACCTCGCTCGTCATACTCATAGAGGGTTATATATCCCCTGGCATCAACAAAGCGAGTGACGTTGTTGAACTCATGCTCATACTCGAATGAAATCGACGAGCTGTCCGGATAGACGATGTTTGTTACATTATCCCATTCGTCGAATCCTTTCCGTGTGACCCTGCCATTTCCGTCGGTAATAATCAGGTTTCGGCCGTCTTTTTCTATCTTCCGAATAGTTCTGCCGTTAACATCTACCCGTTTAGCTTTTCCTTTGCGGTCGTACCAGACCTCTTCCACTTTTCCCGATGAGGTCTTTGTCTGGGCATAGTACTCCTGCTTGCCTTCATCATAGTCGAACCGGAAGAAATGCCCGTGACCCTGCCTGTCCACAACCTGAGTTACGTCACCATGCGAATTATAGCCAATAAAAGTGGGCCGGCCTGCAGCATCCGTAACCTTGATCAGTCGGCCGTTTCCGTCATATTCATAGGTGGTCTGATTGCCCAGGAGATCCGTCACGCTGCACAGGCGGTTGTTGCAGTAGGAATACTCTACCCGCCGATCAATCGAGTCACGAACGGCTGAAAGGCGGCCGCTAGCGTCGTACTCAAGCCAAATCACCTGAAGGCCATTTCCGTCTGCTATGCCGGCAGGATGACCGCCTTCGTAAAGCACTTTCCCCAAAGTGCCGTTTCTAGATCCAAACTCCTTCATTCTTCCTTCATGATCAAAATACTTCCAGTTTCCTGATTTATCCTCCCACAAATAGTCCGACTCCAAATGACTCAAGGGACCGGTTTTTAACTGAGTAATTGTATAAGTTTCATTGAAGTATACATAGGACTCGGGATCTGATCCCGGTCTGTATATGACTCCGCCTTTATCAATGTAATCCCAATGGGTACGGAATTTTGCATTTGTTCCAGTTCCGTAACCTGCTGTATGTAATGTCCCGAAGCGCAAATTGTTGCGCGCGTGCTCCCAATGCCATGCATTTTGATAGAAAAGTCTCTGGACCGATATTTTCCCGCCCGGAACCTTTACAGATATGTCAAGTGCCTCATCATAGTATTCGCGGGACACACAATTCACAAAACATCCAACTCTCTTGTTGGCATCCAGCAGACTTCCTTCTCCGAAGATAAGCCAACCTTCGCACAGTTCAGCTATAGGCCAGCATATGATGTCATCGAAAATCCCATCAGGCCACCCTGGCGTTACGTCTCCAAATGGGCCGTCGGGCGGAGGCCCATAGGGGTCAGGCTTGCCAGGCTTGCCAGGCTTGCCGGGAAGGCATTGCCCAAAAGTGATACAGTACAACAGGGTACAACATAGCCGGGGCTCGAGGTATTCGCCTGTACGGACATTCATACATTGGCACAAATAGCACTTATAAAAACATACAGTATAGCATCCGGATTCCCCTCCGCCCGCTTGGGCGTCTTCTTGACTGAGAGATCTCAAGCAGGTTATCTTGTACGCAATGGTCATCCGCTGCTTTGCATCCAGACTGTCCGGAATACCCCCAATAAGCTCGTACTTAAAATTCTCGTCACTTTGTGGAAGCTTTATTTCCAGGTTCTCCGCGCGAATCAGTCCATAGTTGGTAAGAGTGAATTCGCCTCGATATACATCTCCCGCTTTCATATGGGGCAAACTGATCGAGGCAGGCTCGGCCACAAGCACTGGGGCCGGTACATCCGTTTCGTATGTTGTCTTCAAAACCGTCTCGTACTTATCCTGAACCGTGGTTTCCACCACCTCCCACTCCACGGTCACGAGATTATAGTCTAGAAACACTTCTTCATTCGCAGCTACGCCCGGTTTAATCCAGAGTCTGCCGATATACTCCTGGTGGTTATTGGCCGTGACCCGGTATTTGTATCTCCCCGCGGGCAAATCGGAGAACAAGGTCTCTCCGAGAGCATCCGTAACCCCTGTTTTTTCAATGGTCCTGACGTCTTCGTTTTGCACCCTGATTTGGGCTCCGGACAGGCCCTGTATGGGCTGATTGGTATTCTTATCAATAGTCCCTGTATAGATGTCCATTACTTTGAAGAGTGCGCTTCCGATTCCGGATTGGGTTACCGATATGTACAGGCCTATGTCCTTGGCCGGAGAGTTTGCGCTATCTACTTGCAAATAAAAGACGTACAGGCCTTCTTGCACTTTGCCCGCTTCGGGGCTGAATGAAATGCTGATTTCACGCCTATCGCCTACTTTAAGCGTACCCTGATACGCGGTTGCATTTAGTCGGATCCAATCTGGGGCAAGACTCCCATCTTTGTCCACGAGAGCAAGGTAGATCTCTTCCAAATCCGCCGTCCCCCGGTTTTCCAGGACCACGGTCTCAGTAACGGATTTGCCCAGCTCGGTCCCGGTTTCTACGTATGACGGCGAGGATCGTAGGACCGGGCGGGCTTCAGAGAGGGCTATATTTATAACGACTGAACCCCAGACGCGTTCCTCTGTCTCGTCACTCTTCACCTTCAGGACAACCGTTTGAGTTCTTGCGGCGGTGGTATCGCCCCATAAAGTACAAGTCAGTGCCGCGGACTGCTTGGACGCAAGCACAGCAATAGGAGGATCAAGCTCAACATGTATGCCCTGAGGCAGGACACCTTCCGGTTGATCAGCTTCCTGATACACTAGGCGGACGTTATGTGCGGTTGTACTCTCGCCGGCTGTAACCTGAACGTCTATATTTTGTTCGTAATTCTGGGGAATACTAAGGCTCAGCGCAGAAGGACTAACAGCCACACGGCTTATGACAAAACGGCCCTGAACCGGCCGGTCGAGAAGGTCAGGGTGAACTGCGCAGACCGTATATGTGCCCGATTCTCCTGTGAGTGGCGAGAAGGCAAAAACAAAGGTGCCCTCGGCGCTTGTGAATACCTTAAAGGTCCTTTCGAATCCATTGTTCGAGACTACCAGGTTGAGGTATACGGCAGCAAGAGGTGAGCCGGTATTCCGGTCCACAGCCCGCCCAGTCATCTCTATATCCTGGTCTCCTGTAGAGTTCTCAGGGGTGACCGAGAGTACCTCACCGTAATACGAGGTATCTACCAGGGAGACTCTGCGTGTAGTCTCCAGTCCCTGCATGGAGATTTCCTCCGGTCTCCCGAGATGATAATAGAGATTTGGAATGATTAGTTGCAGAATCAGCTCATCCGGGGCGTTAACGGGTACGGGAATTTCAAGGGGCTCCGAGGTAAAAATACCCCCAGCCGGTATGCGGGCCACGGTACTTCCGTTCGGCAGGGTTATGACATTTTCGCCGAGATACTGCTTGTATTCCTTGGAAGCAAGCACGTTCTCATCAGGATCAAGCAGATAGTAGATGATCTCATCTGAACCGGATGTACCGGTACCTGTCGCCGTAACAATCTCGATCTCCTCTTCTCCTGTATTTCTTAGAATGAACTGAACCTTTCCCGAACCACCTCTGGTGAATTCCTCATTTTGCAGTTCAAGCGCCAGCATGCCGTTGCCAATTTCGACCGGCGTGCTGTGGACGATTTCGACCGTTTCGTTCTCGTGCGGTTTTATCACGAGAGTTGTCGTGAGCGTCTCCAAATCAGCGAGATCGGAATGGCCCGCCACGACTACAGGTACGATTTGCCTCATCCCGGCATCAATACTGAATTCTTCAGAGATGGAATTATGAGTACCCACTCCAACCTGCAGATGAACATGCTCCTGCTTGCTCGATGAACTATTTTGGACGACATACTCCAGGCGGTTCATGATCCCGCGTTTTATATCCTCATCTCCATTTAAGGAAGCTTGCAGCTCAGGAAGAGAAATGCTCCGTCCCAGACTCTCCATTCCAGAGCTATCCACGGCTGTTACCGTATACTGCCTTTCATCTCCCGTATATCCGGTATCAACGAAGAACGTGTCGGACAGCAGTCCTTGGTTGAGCTTAATAGTTTGGCCGTGCGCCTGTAGTGTAATATCGTAGCCTCGTACATCTCCGCCCTGATGAGTCCAGGAAATCACCGGCGGATCGTTTTCAGCTTGTTTAATTTTCAGGCTTGAAACCGGGAGCAGCTTGAAATTGAGATAAACCGAATTTGAAGGTTGTGACTCGTTGCCGGCTTCATCCACAGCCGTTACCACGTAAGTGTGGTCCGTAGGAGACGGGCGGGTATCGACCGCGGACGTGCTCTGTACGCCGGTCAGTACCGGGGTCAGGCCGTCAACGGAGGTAATTTCAAGGGAACTGGCCCGGTATAAAGAGTAACTGACTTGTTCTGTTACGGCCCATTCCCATGAAGCTTTGATGCCCTGTGCACATAGTTCCAGGGCCAGGCTGTAAGGGGGAAGCGGAGGAATAGAATCCGATGCCACTTCGGCTTGATTGCTCATTCCGCTGGTTGATTCCTCTCCGTTTTCCTCACGAATGCTGGCTACGGCGTACGCATATTGACCGTCCTGCGGTGGGGCGTCCTCGTAAACAAGCTCCGGGCCAAGTCGCTGATAGGAAACCAGTTCCGCTTCGCCGGGAGATTTCCGATAGAGTGCATATTCGGCCGCACCTTCGACCTCATTCCAGGAAAGCCTGATCCTCCCGGCCGGAAGTGATTCTCCCTTGAGTCCTTCCGGTGCTTCGAGCGGAGGAAGATTTCCCTGGTACACCTGGAATGAATTCTTGCAGAGCACTTTTTCACTCGGATTATCCAGATCGTCTACGCCTTTGTACATGAAACGGAGCGTCTCCGCTCCGGCCAGTCCGGCATCGTACGGAAGCGTAAATATAGCCTGCCAGGTCTGCGTATGTCCGGATAGCGTATCCAACAGCAATGGCGGCCCGATGGGAATTGGATCGCGGCCTGCCCCGGAAAGCTGATAAGAGAGATCCGGCAGTGTTCCTGGTTTTACAGGCTCATTTAGCCCGAAAATAACGGTGATTGGCACGGGGTTATTTTTATCGTTCTTTATAGGCTCGTGGGGCTCGATAGAAATCTGCTCGATTATGGGGCCCTGAGTATCGATCTCAATAGAAGCTCCGGATTCAATTTCGGTTCCCCGGTTTCCAACCAGATCTCTTCCGGAAAAAACGGCATAAGCTGTGCCTCCCGGCATGCTTTCCGAAATCACAAAAGAGCCGGAAAACTCCAGGTCCGATACTTTGGCCAACTCAATCGAGATCGGAACACCGTTATGCGGGGTAATGCTAAGGAACGGAATTGTCTGAAGCAGTTCACTGGACAAGAGTCGAACATCAACCTTGCCTGGCCCCACTCTCCCGCTTTGTGGATCGTATTTGCCGGATGGCGCATACTGGATCGAAGCCTTGGGCTGAATTCGATCCGATTTGGCCGAGACTTCATTGGAAAGGGTACCTTCGGTTCCGGCATAATTCACTGCAGCAACACGGTAGTAGTAGACCTGATCCGAGGGTGTCAGATCGTCAAATGTCATGCCGGTAACTAAATTCGTGTTTACTCTAACTGCCTGGCTTGAAGAGCTAAAGCTACTACCGGCCCGGTACAGATTGTATCCTTTTAAAGGGCTCGTTGTAGAATTAGACAGAGGCTTGTCCCAGGCAAGCCGGATTATTCCGCCCGGGTTTGGCTGTGCCGACAAATGTGTGGGCATCTCGGGTATGCTGGTATCAAGTATTACCAGCGTTTCCGAGCTGAAGGGCCCCGTTCCTGCCCGGTTTCGTGCGGCGGCCTGGATTCTGTTTTCCCTTTCCGCCAGAGTGAGCGGTATCGAAAAGTTGGCATTGGTATCGACCGGAGTCCAATTTCCGGTTTGCTGACCGTTCACTAGAAGGATGACCTCTGTATTCTTGGAGGCGCGTCCTGATATGGTTATCTCCGGCCTGCTGACGACAGACCCACTCAAAGGCTGCGAAATTACAGGCGCGGAAGGAGGAGCCAGTTTCACGATGAGATCATAGGACGCGCTGGTCTTGTTGCCGAACGTATCATATGCAGAGATGACGAGATTATGGTTGCCGTCCTGCACGGAAGAGATATCCCATGAACAGGAATACCGGGAAGACCCATTGGTATCCGTGCGGAAAAGGACACCGTCCAGGTAAAACTCTACCCGGCTGACACCTGAGGGATCGGAAGCACTGAGCGTGAAAGTTGCCAAATCATGCAGCTCGACTCCGGTTGCGAGAAGCAGGCCGTTCACCTTTAAGTCACTTATTTGGGGACCCTGGGTGTCCGCCTCGGTTGTAGCTGAGACCGTATTGACAGATTTGTATTCGCATCCCGAAAGATTGAACGAAGTCACCGCAAGGTAGTATTTGGTACCATTTTTCAACCCTGCAATACTGGCCGAGTTGGAGGTGGTAGTCACTTTTGGATACATACCTTCAACGCTGGTGAAATTCCCTTCGCTTACATAGACAGCATAGTGCTTCAGGTATTGGGCTGATTGAATACCAGACCAGCTCACATTTATCTTGCCACTGTATCCTGTCGCGGTCACGGCCACAGGATTGTTGAGCAGGGTAATGCCGACGGTTGATATCGCGACACTCTCATTTCCGCTGGTGTCAAAAGCGGTAATCTTGAAACTGTAACCAGAAGCCGGGTTCAGGCCCGCGACTTCGTAGCTGTTCCGACTGGGATCGATTGCTATACCGTCCGTAACACCATTAAAATAGACTTTGTAACCGGCCAAGTCTTTTTGGGTATCCGGAGATTTGCTCCAGCAGAACACGAGCCGGTCGGCAAAGCACTGGACCCAGAGCGAAGCCACATTTTCTGGAGGAACAGCATCTTTTGTCGTAGTAAAAGCAATCGGATGGCTTTCATTTGAAGCCTCGTTGCCTACAGCGTCTTTTGACCAAATAACGCCCGTATAAGTTGTATTTGGGCGTAAACCTAAAAGGATTACCTCGTGATTGGTCCTTAGAGTAGGATCGAGGGTGGATCGTTTATGCGGTTCCGCACCGGTCCAGTACTCGACCTGCGATGTAGCCGGTTCATTCGTATCCCAGAATATTGCAGCAGACGATGCGCTGATTTGCTGGGCTGGGGCAGTCACGTTTGAGATGACTGGCGATATAGCATCGACTTTGAAGGTTATTGTTGCCGGAGTAGCGTCTTCGTTTCCTGATCCGTCTTTGGCTTTAACCTCGAACGTGTGATTACCGTCTCCCAGTCTCATGGTAATGGATGTCAGGCCGTCATAGGCCAACCATGTTTCCCCGTCTGCACGATGAGAATAGACCAGATTGGGAATAGAGGTTATGTTGTCAGTGCCCGTCCAGGCAAAGCTCACGACCGGGCCTACTAGTGCAAGCTCCCCCGGAGCCTCGGTCAGCACGGTCTGAGGTGCAATGTGATCGGCGACTATAAGCGTTGTAGATATGTCATATAATTCACCGGTATCCGAATTGTACAAATTGATGGTATGAATGCCGGCGGGTATCCATCCGCTATTGGTCAAACCATCCCAGACTGCCGCGTATTTACCTGATCCATCGTTCGTAAGTGCAAGCGTCTTATACGGACCGATACGGGCTTCCAGATTCAGGTTGTCACCAGAAGGCACTTCTGCGGTAACAGTGCACGTTCGTCCCTCTCCGGGCTCAAATGGATTCGGCGCGACAGCAAAGGAGCTCACAGTTGTAACCGTAATACTCCCTGTGGTTTCAAAAGGAATTCCCTGCCCGCTATACACGATAATGCTACAGGTCCCTCTGGGGGACAACGGCTCGCCGAACTTGCCATTCCACTCGGCCACATACGTTCCTTCAGTCCCGGTTTCGGTGAGGGGCAGGGTGGCGGACTGGCCATCAGGATGGGATATTTTGACAACCAAACCGGTTTGCCCAGGATCACCTCGCAGAGTAATTGTGGCCTTATTTGCACCTGTCGCCGTAAAGGGATTCGGCGATGCACTGATTGAAAAGACGCCTGGGTTCACATTGAGATTGGCAGACGGGTAGTACTGTTTGGGGCACTCTCTACTCAGAACGCGAAGCGTATAACTTCCCTGGCCGGCGAAGTTGCCGTATTGATCCCGTCCATCCCATTGAGCAGTGTACGTTCCACTGGCTTCTGTCATCGGTACACGCCGCGTGAGGACAGTCTTGTTATATATGGCAGCGTCCAGCAGAAATCCGCCACCTGCCACAGCTTTGAGAGTTACTGCGTTCGACCCGCTTGGAGTGAAAGACTTGGGCGTGCACTCCACAGAGGCCACACCGATCAGATTGAAATTGGCTGCGTTTGAGAACTGGAAACCATTCGCATCAAAGATATTGATTGTATAACCGCCGTCCGAGGGGATTACACCGTTCGACCACGAGGTAGCAATCCCGTTCCAGGATGCATGGTATGATCCTGGACTGGATTCAGTCAGGGATTGCCGGCAATGAACACAGTCCGATCCCTTGCTGACTGAATAGCTGAGACCTGTTTGTCCTGAAGGCCCCTGAACTGTAACGGTCAGCGGATTTGCATCGCAACCGGTAGGCAAGAACGGGTCCGGAGAACATGAAATAGTGAACGAAAGAGTAACAGAAACGCTTGCAGTGGGGTAATACCGTCTACCGCAATCCCGGTTCCATATCTGGATATCGTAAGCACCTGGCGGCACCAGGTTGCCTGAGCTGTCCCGCCCATCCCAAACCGCGTTGTACGTTCCCGACTCTCCAGTCATTTGCATTATTCTGACCAGAGAGCCGGTTTTGTAGACTCGAGTGTCCAGACTAAGACCGGTCCCGGCTTGGGCGTTTATGCTTAAAGTTTCTCCGCTCCCCGGAGAAAACGAAGGCGTTGTCAGTCCAATTGACGATACCCCTTTGATACTGAAGCTACCGGTAACCGGAAACTGAGTCCCGTTCGCGTCATAAATGTAGATGGTGTATGCACCGTCCGGACAAATGATTCCGACGTTGCTATACGTGCCGGTTCCATCCCAGGAAGCTGTGTATGTTCCGGAGGTGGTCTCCACCAGTGGCTGTCGATAATGGAGACAATTGGAACTCTTGTCATAGATCGAGTATTTCAGACCCGACTGCCCCGGAGGTCCTGTTACCGTGATTACCACAGGATTCACATTGCAACCTGACGGAATGAATGGATTGTTAGATACCGAAATGGTTAAGGGTACGTTTACGGTGACACTGGCAGATGGGATATACCTCTTACCGCAGTCCCGGTTCCATACCTGAACAGAATACGACCCTTGGCTGACCACATTCCCGGCATTGTCTTTCCCGTCCCATACCACACTGTATGTTCCGGAAGACTCGCTCATCTGAAGCGTCCGGACCGGTGT
>JAZDGK010000184.1:0-21109 GCA_043806955.1 Pseudomonadota bacterium
CGAGCAACGCAGCCGGACGGGATGGATCGGCGCTCAGAATGCTCAAGTTATTCCGTGACAGACCCTTATCGGTCGGGGATGTACGAACAGGTACTATCCCCTCCCTGCTGCCTTCCCAAAAACATTATCTGAAAGTCTATAGACCACGCCGCTTTGTAACGAAGCGGCGTAAAATAGACTCGCCGCTTGCATTCAGCGGTTCTGAGGCGATAATCCGTGTCGAAAAAGGATAGAACCGCTACCGGAAGCAGTTTACAAGAGGACCGCCCCGAAGGCGGCCCGATAACGCCGGCGTTGGCGGCGAAACGGTCGCGAGAGTGATACATGGCCGATAACAAAATGCATTTTTTGGATTATTTGGTTATCCTCGCCGGGCATAAGAGGCTTATTATTGGCATCACTTTGACTGCAGCTCTGGTAACCGCAGTATACAGCGTCCTTATGCCGCCAGTATACAAAGCTACCACAACAATTTTGCCTCCTCAGCAGGGCAATTCTGGAGTGGCCGCGCAAATTCTGGCTCAGTTTGGAGGATCCGCAGGAGTGGCGGCTGATGCCGTGGGCATGAGGACTCCGACTGAGCTTTATGTAACGCTGTTAAAGAGTCGGACGATTTCTGACCGAATCATAGACCGATTTGGCCTGATGCAATTGTACGAGTCTAAATTCCGAGAAACTGTCAGACAGCGCCTTGCTGCCGGAGTTTATATCAGAGCGGGAACGAAGGATGGAACTGTTACGATTTCGGTAGAGAATGAGGACCCGAAAAAAGCTGCGAAAATCGCTGACGCCTTTGTCGAAGAATTGAAGAACCTTAGTCGGAGTCTGGCTGTCACGGAGGCGGGTCAACGGCGACTTTTCTTTGAAGAGCAGTTGGAATCCGTGCGGAAATCTCTCTTAAAGGCGGAGCAAGCCCTTCAAGGTTTCCAGGAAAGAACCGGAGCGATTAAGGTCGACGAGCAGGCCAAAGCTCTAATCCAGGGAATAGCCCACCTTCGTGCTGAGATTGCGGCAAGAGAGGTACAAGTGCGAGTAATGAGGACTTATGCGACGCAGGCAAATCCGGATCTTCAGGAAGCAGAAGAGGGTCTCAAAGGATTAGGAGCTGAGTTGAGAAAATTGGAGGCCCGAGGAGGGGTAAATCCTGATACTCTGATGCCGGCTGGGAAACTGCCCTCGGTTGGCGCCGACTATCTCCGAAGAATGCGGGAGCTGAAATATAACGAGACGCTTTACGAAATCCTTATAAAGCAGTATGAGCTGGCAAGGCTGGATGAATCTAGAGATGCCGCCATTATTCAGGTTATGGACAAAGCTGTGCCGCCGGAGAAAAGGGAGCGGCCAAACCGGACCCGAATGGTATTAGTGGCCGGCTTTACGGCAGCCATGTTTTCTCTTATTGCCGCATTGATTATGGAGCACCTGAAGAAAGCATTTTCCGATCCCGGGATCCAATCGAAGCTGCTGACGCTCGGTGACCAATTCGGAATATCAAAGCTCTTCTCGAAGTCTCAGAGTTAGGGCTTGCTCAGAAATAACTCGGCTCTTTATGCATCACAGCTTCAGGTCAGCTTCGTCCGATCCTCAACTGCAAAATCCTCGAAATAGAACGACTATTCCAAGGAGCCTGTCGGACTTAGGGGATTGTAGCGAGGGAAGTGGAGGACGAGCCCAAATATTCACGAATTTGAGGCGCATAGTGTTGCTATGCAACGAAACTTCGGGGATATTTGGGCCGTCATCCCACTTTCCGCAGTAGATCCTCGTAAGTCCGACAGGCTCCTCTGGTTTTGCAGCCTCGGATCGAACAAATCCGACCTAAATCTGAGCGCCTAAAATGCCGGTTTATTTCTGAGCAAGCCCTTAGTTCCAGGCTGAATTGCATCAGAACCAGATTGCTCGGTAACGGATAGGTATTATGGAGAGAGCCATTGCCGTCATACCTGCCCGAGGAGGCTCCAAGGGTATTCAACGCAAGAACCTTATGGAGTTCTGCGGCAGGCCGCTTTTGGCCTGGAGCATTTTGCAGGCCGGCGCTGCCCAAAATATTGAAGCAGTTTACGTGTCTTCCGACGACCGGGAGATTCTGGAAACTGCCAAGCGTTATGGCGCCGCGGGGATACTGAGGCCGGAAGAACTGGCCACCGATGAAGCCTCATCGGAAAGCGCGCTCATTCATGCCTTAGACGAGATAGAAAAAACGGACGAAACAAATTTCAGCCTCGTGGTTTTCCTGCAAGCAACATCTCCACTAAGGGAGCCCGGGGACATTGACTGTGCTGTGGGAAGGTTGGTTGAAACAGATTCGGATTCTCTGTTTTCTGCGGCAGTACTGAATGACTTTTGCTTGTGGCATCGGGAAGGAGGGCGGCTTAAGGGTTTGTCTTTCGATCCTAATAATCGGGTGAGACGACAGGACCGTGAACCTCTCTACCTCGAGAATGGATCGATCTATGTCTTTCGTCCCAAGATATTGAGAGAGCACCGGAATCGGCTCGGCGGAAAAATTTCAACGTATGAGATGCCGTTCTGGAAGTCGTACGAAATCGATACTCCGGAGGAATTGGAAACCTGCAAGTATTATTTCGAAAGACATCTCCTGCATTGCTGGCAGAAGGCTGAAGAAACGGAGTATGGAAATGGGAGTCTTTGTTATTGCCGAAATCGGGATCAATCATAACGGCGATATTCGACTGGCGAAGCTTTTGATAGATATGGCTAAAGATTGCGGATGCGACGCGGTCAAGTTTCAAAAACGTGCAATAGATGTCGTATACTCGCCCGAGTTCCTGGCGTGTCCCCGGCAGAGCCCGTGGGGGAGTACACAACGAGAGCAGAAAGAAGGGCTTGAACTAGGCAAGGACGATTATGACCAAATAGATTCATATTGCAGAGAAAAGGACATAGACTGGTTCGCGTCGGCATGGGATACGCAAAGCCAGGTGTTCTTACGGCAATACAAGTCTACACACAACAAGATAGCCTCAGCCATGCTAACCCATATCCCCTTATTGAGAATGGTTGCAGAAGAGGGGAAACATACGTTTATGTCGACAGGGATGAGCACTTATGAGCACATCGACAGGGCAGTTGGCGTTTTCCGGGATGCCGCCTGTCCTTTCACTCTTATGCATTGCGTGTCCACATATCCGTGTGCGGATGAGGATTGCAACGTAAGCATGATCAGGAACTTGAAAGAGAGATATGGGTGTGATGCAGGATACAGCGGACATGAAGTGGGGCTGTTGCCTTCTGTGCTGGCAGTAGCACAGGGAGCTACGGCGATCGAGAGGCATATCACTTTGGACCGTGCCATGTATGGTTCAGACCAGGCGGCATCCCTTGAACGACGGGGTCTTGAGCTTCTGGTAAGGGACGCGAGAATGGTAAGTACGGTAATGGGTAACGGTAATAAGTATCTAGTTGATGGTGAACTCAAAAGGCAAAAGACTCTAAGGTATTTCCGCGAGGAGTAGGTTTGATGGTCTCGTTGAGGGTCGGAAAGAGCTGCTTTCTGTCATTCCGGCCCCGTATCAAGCACGGGGTAAACTCCAGCCGGAAGCCAGTCTATTCAAGTAGTTACAAAGAGCCTGGGCTCCGGTTTTCACCGGAGTGACGACTTTTAACGAATCCATCAGGTTTGGGGCAGGTATGAATAGCGGTCGTGTGGTCTATTTTAACGGGGAGTTTGTCCCGGAGAATGAAGCGCGTCTTAGCATCTACGATTCCGCGCTCATGTTCGGAGACACGGTCTTTGAGATGACGCGATCCTTCCGGAAAAGGCAATTTAAACTGCGAGAACACCTGGAAAGGCTCTATGCATCTATAAAATATGTTCGTATTCCCCTGGGAATGCCAATGGAAGAAATGGAGCGCCACGTCGGCGAAACCATAGAAGCCAATGAACCATTTTTTTCTCCAGATGATGAGCATCGGGTGATGATAGATGTCACGCGGGGGCTTCTTTCGATTTATCAGGATGCAGTTGATGTCCGGAAAGGGCCTAACGTGATTATTGCGGATTTTCCCTTACGCTGGACCGTGGCAGGAATGGGGAAGCTTTTCGATACCGGGATAAACGCGGTTATTCCCTCTCAGAGGGCCATACCGGCATTGTTGCTGGAACCAAAAGTCAAACACCGGAGTCGCCTGCATTATCTGATGGCCAATATTGAAGTCTCCAACTACGCCGGAGAGAACAACTGGGCGCTCCTGCTTGACCCCGACGGATTCATTGCCGAGGGAACGGGAGATAATTTGTTTATTGTGAAGGATCAAGTCATAATTACGCCAGAACCCCGTAACATCCTGCGCGGCATAAGCCGAGGTTACATTTTTGAACTGGCCGGAGAGCTTGGGCTGGGATGTGTGGAAAAGAATATCGAGCCCTATGACGTCATGACGGCCGGCGAGGCATTCATGACTGGAACTCCCTTCTGTATGCTGCCGGTAACCTCTCTTAACGGTGTCGTTGTGGGGGAAGGAAAGATGGGTCCCGTCACACGCCGGCTTTTGGACAAATGGAGTGAGAATGTGGAAGTGGATATCGAGGCCCAGATAAAGCAATGGGATGCCGAACGGAAATCGAATGGACCTTCAGGACCTACACCATATTCCTTCAAGACGAGCTAGGAGTCTGTCGGACTTAGGGGATCGTAGCGAGGAAGTGGAGGACGATCCCCTAAGTCCGACCGACTCGTGGAAGTGAAGGGGTGGTTCTTTTTCGTGTGGAGATACCTGTTGTTGGAGTTTTGGAGATGCAAAACCTGTTCTCTGTACGGGACAGAGTTGTAATCGTTACCGGAGCAGCCCGGGGTAATGGTCGGGCTATTGCAGAAGGATTCATGAATAACGGGGCCGAGGTCTATTTTGTGGATGTCCTGAAGGAAGTGGAGGGCCTGGTTGACTCATATGAGAACGCAAAAGCTCACTCCCTGGTTTGTGATCTTACCGACCGGGTATTGGTAGAAGATCTGGTACGGAGGATAGTGGAAAAGAGCAAGCGAATAGATGTGCTGATTAATAATGCGGGCATATCCATCCAGCGGGATGATCCATATGAAGAAGAATCATGGGACAGAACTATGGAAATTAATCTCAAAGCGGCATTCCGGTTGAGCCGGCTGGTATCCGGGGTCATGATGATCCAGAAGCAGGGCGGGGCCATAATCAATATAACCAGCCTGGGCGCAGAGCTTGGCTTCTCAAACAACCCTTCCTATGTTGCTTCCAAGGGTGGGTTAAAGCAGCTTGGCAAGGCCATGGCCCTTGATTTGGCCAAATACGGCATAAGAGTGAACAACGTGTGTCCCGGCTACATGATGACCGCTATGACGGCTGGAAGCTATACCGACCCAGAGCTTAAAGAGGAAAGGAGCAGGAGAACAATGCTTAGGCGATGGGGGCTTCCGGAAGACCTGGTTGGGCCGTGTCTTTTTCTGGCCTCGGATGCTTCGGCCTACATAACAGGGATAGATCTGGTTGTGGATGGCGGCTGGCTGGCAAAGGGGCTGTAAGGCAGTGCAACGAGATTCCAAAGGAAGAAGCAGTTTTTATAATAAAGCTTATTCTATCGAGGGAGTAAGAAGATCCTGGGAGAGCGCTCCTGGCAAAGATGTCTTGCACAAGGTCCTGCAATTCTTCCTGCAGAAGGCAAACGATAACCTTCCCGATGTTTCGAGTGCAAAACTCGTAGATATTGGCTGCGGCACAGGTTTTTTCTTGAACGTCATACGTCAGACACTCGGAATTACCAGACTGACGGGAATAGATTTTGCTGAAGAGGCCATCAGATATGGGCGGGCCGCATATCCGGATCTTGTTTTGCTCCTGGAAGATGGAACCAGGACAAGTCTCGATGACTGCAGTCAGGATTGCCTGGTAGGCTACGGATGTTATGAGCATTTTTCGCAACCCCAGGCCGGGCTGCGAGAAGCGGCCCGGGTTCTGAAAAGAAACGGGATACTCCTGGTGATGATTCCCACGCTTGGTATCGACCGGACCGATCGCGAAGACGAGGGCTGGTATGAGGAAAGACCTGTTCCTGGTGAGCTCGTAGCCCAAATGCAGTGGAATTTAAAGAGATCGACCTGGGAATCCTACATGACTAATGCCGGGCTGGAACTATTTGATGATGATTTAGCAAAGGAATTCGGCGCGTTGAGGCCGGGGGTGTTCTACTTCGGGCGGCGGGCCGATCCTGGAAAACGACCCGGGAATAGGCCTGTTGAGGATCGGCGGGGCTTAGCCGGCCCGATTCAGGGGACGGTAAGCGAGTGATGCAGAAGGCGCCTCCCGACGACAGTTTTGCGAAAAACGCCCTCGCGTATAGCGGCTCCAATTTTCTCGGCCAGTTCTTGACCCTGATAAAGGGGTTCATTGTAAGAAGGATTCTCCCGCCGGAGATAATGGGGTTCATGAATTTGATGGTGGCGCTTTCGGGTTTGGCAGGGACGTTTGATCTTGGATGTATTTCCGGGGCGGGCCGCGAGTTGGCGATGATGCACGGGAGGGCGGAAGCCGAGGAACCGAAAAGAATTCGTTCCACCACTTTATGGTTTACGCTGGTGCAGAATGTTCTAATCGGAGCAGGGATCATCCTTTATGTGTGGTGGAAACACGAGCACTACAGTCTTGAACAGTCAATGGCAACATGCGTTGCGGCTGCCGTGCTTGTGATCGGAACATTTCAGATGGTATACAGTACCTTTATCTCCACGGCCCAGGCTTTTGTCGTCTTGAGCAAGATGTTAGTGCTTGGGTCGATAGTCGACGGGCTTTGTCTGCCGATTTTTGCCTATGTGTGGGGGCTTCCCGGGGTTATGGCAGCGACCGTGATTACGGCCTGTTTGATTTGCGGGATTGCGGTACTCGCCGGCCGAAAAATGGGACAAAGTGCAGGACGTGGTTTTTCTTTAGGCACGCTTAAGCGTTTGCTTTCGTTCGGCTTCTTTCTGAGGCTTGTCGACTACCCCAACGCTCTATTGCACATGGCAAGCCTGCTCTGGGTTACCAGGTTCATGAGCATACAGGATCTGGCTCTATTTTCGCTGGCCCGTAGCTTCTTCTCACAGCTTACGGACATAGGGACGAAAGTCGGCACTGTATATTCGATGCGGTACCTGCATCAGAACGGACTCGGGGTGGGAAAGGATGTTGTTTCGGCCCAACTGAAGCAGTTCCTCTTCTTTCAACTATTCGTTGCGGTGCCCCTGTTGTCCTGGGTTGCCGGGGTCCTGGCGCCATTTGTTGTAAAGCTCTTCATACCAAAATATTCCGGATCAAATCAAGCCACAATAATTCTCCTCATTTGCGGGTTTTTTTATGTATTGAACAGCGGGCTTACCAATCCGTGGATACTGGAAAAGAAACTGGCAGCCAGAGGTGTGGCAAGCATGGCAGGACTCTTATTCATGCTTTCGGCTCTGAGCATTCCCTGGTTCCTTTTCGGCAGCAGAACTATTGAAAGTGTCGCGTATTCGACGCTCACAGGGTATTTTCTTTATTTTTGTTACATGGTGATTGCTGTAGGCAAGGGTCTTTGGCGGACACAAGATTTAATAGAGATTATCCTGTCCGTGACCGCGGCGGCTGCCTGGACACTTTTCATACTTCAAAAAGGGTACGGATCTCTCGAAAACACGGGGGTGTTTTTGAAGGACTTGGCCGGCTTGTCTTTAATGGGGGGCTGGACCATTCTGGCTTTATTGCCAATTCCTGCATACGGTCTTATTAGATCCGGAATATCAAGAGGCTGGTATACAGGCATTGACAGAGTCTAATGCGAGCGCGAAGAAACGATTGCAATCCTGAAGCCGCCTTGCATGTCTGCATACCTGTACTGTCCGTTCTTGCCATACTCGCGGTGCGCCTTTCGCAGAGAAAAGATTCCACGATTGTATATTACGACACTTTGCCGCGCTACTTGCGCGGATTGGTGCGCTTTCTGCACGTTTCCCAAGCGACCATCGTGGCGGGACTTTCGGAGCTTACAGGTTTTCAGATCAAAAAAGTGGAGCATGGGGACGGAGTACCCGGATATGGGGATCTGCATTTGAGAATGCAGGAACAGGTTTCCGACATGCTCGAAGATCTCATTCCGGTTCTGGAAGGCAGCATTTGGATCTCCCATTTAGCAGCATTGATAGGAACGAAACCGGCAATCTCTTATGCGCTGAAGCAAATTGGTCTCAAACTGTTTCATGAGTTGGTACCCGTTGCGGCCTGGTATGCAAATGGAAGCAGTGGGGAGAGAAGTCTTGTTATTCTGGATTTTTACTGGCCGGGATCATGGTTAGGCATCGTCGGGCGCAAACTGGAACGTCCCGAATTAAGATTTTTCGTTTGGCCCAGATGGTACCTGTTTATGCGCGATCTTTTTTGTGGAGTTCTCCTCCCGCTCAGAATTGCAGCCACGACAATAAGCTATGTATTGAGTCGGGGATTTTTTTTCCGAGAGGTGACCAAAGCACGTTACAAGGTGGTCACGGAATTTATCGATCCCAGAAGAATGCATAATACTGCTCACGACGCGGATTACTGGGTTGATGGGCATACAATACAGGCCAGTGATATCCTTTTTTTCCTTTCCCGGGAGCAAGAGAGATTACTTGAAAGCCTCGGATACACCAGGCATGAAATAGATGATCTGATGGAATCAAAAGGCTATAGACTTGTGCGCCTGGAGGAGTTTTCCTTTCCGATTACGTTCTTTAAAGAACTGTCAGGGGTGGTTCTCGGTCTTTCGAAGCACCTCATGAAAGGTAACTTCTTGTTGGGCAGGCTCTTCTTGAAGGCATGGTCAGAGTATCTGGATTTCCTGCCCCTGTTTGCCCATTGTAATATTGATAATCTCGTGTACCTGACATTCCCAAACGGGCACAGCGGTTTGAGATTCAACAGCGGCATCGTGACAGGGCTTTGCAGAAAGAATAACATCAGGAGCATAGGCTGCCAGACCCGGGCCATTCACTCAAGAAACTACGAATACAGCTTCGACTGCTTTGATTTGTATCTCGCATGGGGCAAGAACTGGTACGAAATGCTCGGATCCGGGACCAGATTTATCAGAGAAGTAGTAATAGTTGGATGCATCTATCTTGATACCTTGCTGCAAGAGGAACGAATCGAGAAGCAAAACAGATCGGGTTTGATCGCTTGCGTTTTTCCTTCCGACATTAGTGCCAGGCACCATTACAGCCTGGACTATGCCCTGTCGTTCATGAAGAATTGCCTAAAGCTGGCCATAGCACATCCGGAGATCAGCTTTGCAGTCAAGAGTAAAGAACCGGCTTACACGGCAATTCTGATGTCTGACGAGCGGGTGATGGATCTCTATGCGCAGACAAGAGGCAATCTCAAGTTTCCGGACAGATTGCGCCATGAATACACAGATCTTTTGCGTTCATCAGATATAATCATTGCTGTGGGCTTCACCACCCCTGGGACGGAAGGATTACTGATGGGCAAGAGGACTGTATATTACAACGAGCTCAAGTACGGCGGACAGGCTTTCAGGAGAATTCCCGGTCTTGTGGCCAAGAATTTCAGTGAGTTCAGAACCCTTTTCGAACAAGCTTTGGAAGACCGCGGTTCTTTCAGCAATACAATAGCCAACGACTTGAATGGCTTGGATCCCTTTAGAGATGGAAAGGCTCTGTCCAGAATAAAGGAGCGGTTCTAGGAGCCTGTCGGACCTAGGATGATCTACTGCGGAAGTGGAGGGAACGGCCCAAATATCCCCGAATTTTCGTTGCATAGCAACACTATGCGCCGCAAATTCGTGAATATTTGGTCTCGTTCCTCCACCTCCTCGTGACGATCCCCTAAGTCCGACAGACTCCTGGGCTGGAATGATCTTTATCTTATTACTCATATTAGCCTTTAATTTCTTCTACATGATGGTCTTAATTGTTCCATCCGGAAGCAGTTGGGCCTTCATATTATTATTCGCATTGATCTATCTTTATTATTTCGGGAGCATTTCCCGAAAACCGGAATACACTTTGTACGGATTCCTGCTGCTTTTCCTGTTTTTTCCCAAGAGCGGCAATAATTTCGGGATAGTACAAGTGGAAGAATCGGCGCGAGTTTCGCTGTCAGCCATTTTTCTCAGTATCGCAGCCATGTCCATTTGTTTACGAGTCATTCAGGCGGACAGCTTCGAAACAAAGATATCACGGAATCTAAAGAAATTTTGCGGGCTGGTTTCAGTTATTGCAGTGCTGGTTTTTTTTCTCAGTGCAGGCAGGCAGTTGTTCGGCAGTGCTCTCGGGACAGAAGTTTTGCCCGAGGAACTTGCTTGGTCTTGTCCTCTGCTGTATGGCGTGGCGTTTCTTTATGGTTCAGTAAACTTTATCGATCGGATGGAGCATATTGAAAGGATCTTTACGATTGTAATCCTCTCAGGTATGGAATTGGCCTTGGAAGCGGTCCTGTATTTGTTTCTTAAGCTGCCTTTACCTTTTGCCCAACGAGTAATCCATGAGTCGGGTCGTTTTAACGGCTTTTTTTTTGCGGACTACGTTACTCTCACAGTGATTTGTTTTTCTTCCATAGGATTCACTCTGTATTTCATATTTGCCAAAAAAAAGCCCCTGCTTTCCTTGGCCATCCCTCTTTTCTTTATTCCAATTGTCAACACCTATCAAAGGACCCCGATGGCGGCCGGCGTTCTGATTCTAGGTAGTTTTCTGCTATTCGGGGGTTATTTGAGGCGCACGGTCACGGCCCTGACAGGGATTCTTTTTGGATTGATTGTATTCAGCAACAAATTTATAGAAATCTGTTTTGAATCCCTGAAGGGCCTATTCCAGGGACGGGTGCGACCAGACTACTTTATCAGCTATATGGATAGTTGGACTGCACGTCTGGGCGCATGGACCAGGGGGCTTGATGTATTTATCTTTTCTTTTCCCTTCGGAGTGGGCCCGGGCAGGATCGACCAATATATGTCCACTCCCGGGATACCGAATTATTTCGGGATAGGCACGGAATGGGGAGAGACTCAAAATTTTTACTGGCAGATTGCAACCGGCGAGCACGTTACGGGGCCGCACAATCTCTATGTGTCTCTGCTTGGAGAATATGGTGTGGCCGGTGCATTGCTCATCTTCTTTCTTATTGTGCAAAGCATTTCAAACAGCCGCTCTTTGAAATGCATAGAGGTTGAACTGAAGGAATGCCACCCGGATCTGTTCTTTGCATCAGTAGCAGCTAAATCGGTTCTCCTCGGGATAGCTTTCTGGTCCGTATACTATCATTACATATTCTACTGGCTGGTCTTCTTTCTTTTCTTTCTCTCCTTTTTCCCTTTGCGGAGCAGGTGTGATCACCGTCCGGCTGAAGCTCTTTGAAATCAACCGGTGCAGGCTTGAACCTCTTCTTTGTAGAACACGCCTACCAGGCTCAACATATGCTCGACAGACGTGCCGATCAGGCCGATGGTCAATGGATTGCCCTCGGACCGTCGGCCATGCATTTCCTCTCGACAAACGGGATAGCCTACAGGACTCCGGAGGATTATTGTTGCAGGGATGAAGTGGAAGAGTTGTGTCTTGCTCAGTTTGAACTGTTAATGAGGTGTTGCCGTGAGCTGGACTCGATTCTTATGAACGAGGATCCATTTTTGAGAGAATGGGGAATAAGACCATTCTTCTTTCATCTATGGCAACTCGGCCAGGTAATCGATAGTCTCCTGAGCCGAACCTTTCAACTCCGCAAGATCCTTGCCGATTATCCGGGTTCCGACGTCTTTGTTCATGTCGCCCCTCCGCAGCCTCGGGATTGTTTCGGCATTGGATTCTCTACGAAAGAGACATTGTGGGGCAGAATTATTGCCTTAGCCGGTTGGGATTTCAGGCTGCATGCCTTGACACAACCTGCGGGCAACGCCAAGGGGAATGGCCTGGGAAAAAAGCTTATTCACTGCTGCCTATCGAATGTGAAGGAGCGGTTGTCGCGGTGGGCCCGGAGTCGACTGGTAATAAACAGTGTAATTCAGTCCGTGCATTTGGGTTACGGGAATAACATCTGGAGTATTTCAAAAAATCGGTGCTCATCGAAGAAGGCGGCAGGCGTAGTTATTTTCAAATGGGCTTATGAATGGGCCGGTTTGTTGCCTCATTTGACCCGCGACGGATATCCGGTTCTTTTTTTGGCTGGAAGCGATCTGGAAGGTAACGGTCTGCCGGAAGGTACTCGAAAATGCAGGCCGAGCCGAGCCGATGATTTGTGGCAGACATTTCGGAAGGCCCTTTTTCCAATGCCCGTGGATTATTCCGAGATGTTGCATGATCGCTTTTCCTACATAAGCGATTATTCCTCTCCTGTTGCTCAAACCATTATGGATCGTCTAGGCAAGGCTTTTAAAGATAGACCCCCACGCGCAATACTTGTTGCTGCAACCGCATATTTCGGTTGCTATGCGGTCAAACAATATTGCCGTAAAAAGAGCATAAGGGTCATTTCCTGGCAGCATGGGGCGGTATGGTGCGACAAACGAATCACTCAGAGAAACGATCTTCTCAATTTGATCGGTTGCGATCAGATGTTGGTGTATGGCGAGGGCGTCAAATCCGCATACAAAGCTTCTCCGCTTGCTGAAGAGGAAAAATGTGAGATCATACCTGCCGGCATGCCCTCTCTAAATGGATTGCGCAGCATTCAAATGAATCCCGATGATGGCAGCGTGAATATTCTCTGGCCGTTTGGAGGCTACTACGGCAATGGCTGGTACTGCGGATTTTCACCTCCTTCTAATGACAGGGTTTATTACAAAGAACAGATGATCGTCCTTTCCAGATTTATGGAGTTCCTGAACAGATACCCCTTTCTCTCGATTACAATAAAGCTCTATCCCAGCACTTACTGCGATGCGGAGCCGCCATGGGTATCCGATCTTCCGAAGTCAGAAAGGATAAAAATCGTCCACAGTAAGCCCAATTTTGTCGAACTTTTGCACAGACATCAGGTCGTGCTGATCGACAGTCCCACTACTACACTCCTGCAATCAGTTGCTACAAAGCTTCCGGTCTTTGTCCTGATGTCCGTACTACGATGGCCGGATGACGCGGTCAGGCTTCTTGAGAAAAGGGCTGTCTGCGCACAAGGGGCCGAAGATCTCATGGCGAGTTTAGAACAGTATCTTGAAAGCAGGAGCTATAAAGGGCATGTCGAAAATAATCTCTTCCTGAAGAGATATGGAATTCACAACGGCAATGGTATCGAAAGCGCTTTGTCATTGGTGAAAGGAATAATAGATGAAGATTCTGCCGGACAACGGGCTTAGAAAGAGATTAGCCGGCGGGCAATTAACCGTGGGCTCCTGGATAACCCTGGGGCACCCGGCTATAGCTGAAATAATGGCCGGATCAGGGTTTGATTGGTTGACAGTGGATATGGAACACTCTGCAATAACACTGGACCAGGCACAACAGCTTATTCAGGTCATAAGTCTCTGTGGAATTGTTCCTTTAGTGCGAGTGGGGGATAATAACCCCTACTTAATAAAGAGAGTCATGGATGCGGGTGCTTACGGCGTTATCGTCCCGATGGTGAACACAAGAGAAGACGCCATCAATGCAGTGCATGCCGTTAGATATCCGCCTTTGGGCAAAAGAGGTGTGGGACTGGCTAGGGCGCAGGGATACGGGTTTGATTTTGAAAGATACAGAGAATGGTGTGCCGGAGAAAGTGTGGTGGTAGTACAAATAGAGCATATTGAGGCCATAAACAATCTGGAGGAAATTCTGGCAGTCGAAGGTGTGGATGGGTCCATGATCGGACCTTATGACCTTTCGGGTTCCTTAGGTATACCGGGAGATTTTGAAGCCCCTGCCGTCAAAGAAGCCATGATTCGATATGAAGAGATTTGCAGGAATATGGGAAAGAATATGGGTTTTCATATAGTACAACCCGACCCGGATATGGCGAAACGATACTTGGCAAGAGGTTACACCTTCTTGGCCGTAGGACTGGATACGCTCTTCCTGGGCCAACATGCACGGAGAGTTGTCGAAGCCCTAGGAGCCTGTCGGACTTAGGATGATCTACTGCGGAAAGTGGAGGGAACGGCCAGTACCCGTTCACCGTTATCTGTTCACCGTTCACCGAAAGAACGTGCACAGATTTTGTTCGGTATGCGGGGAACGTATTCGCCGTAAATGGGCCACATCGGTTCGTGATAGCTGAAGTGCGCCTTGACGGTGAACGGTCAACGGTCAACAGTGAACGGTTATTATGCGCCTCACGCGAATATTTGGCCGCGTTCCTCCACTTCCTCGTGACGATCCCCTAAGTCCGACAGACTCCTGGAGATCGCGAAATTGAGTTCGATAATGAGAATTGTTGGTTTAATTCCGGCTCGAATGGCATCTTCACGGTTCCCAGGCAAACCACTGGCCAAGATTTGTGATATTCCGATGATTGGACATGTATACTTCAGGAGCAAAATGTGCAGGGCATTAGATGAGGTATATGTGGCTACCTGCGATAAAGCTATAGCAGACTATGTTGAGTCCATCGGCGGGAAAACGGTTATGACCGCGGATACACACGAAAGGGCATCGGACAGAACCGCGGAAGCGATGATTAAGATAGAGAGGGAATCGGGAACTCAGATAGAAATAGCGGTGATGATCCAGGGAGATGAGCCTATGCTCCACCCGGATATGATTCAGGAATCGCTAAAACCGTTCGAGGACAAAGAAGTGAATGTTGTGAATCTGATGTCACGTATAAAATCAAGAGCTGAGCAGGAAGACCCAAATGAAGTAAAGGTAGTAACGGACCTGAACAATTATGCACTTTATTTTACAAGGGAGGCAGTTCCCTCCTGGAAGAAAGGTGCGAAAGAAGTCCCCATGCACAAGCAGGTTTGTATCATTCCGTTTAGACGCGACTTTCTACTGAAATTCAATGCCCTGAGGCCTAGTCCTTTGGAGGCAGTGGAATCAATAGATATGCTCAGGGTCTTAGAACATGGATATAAAGTAAAAATGGTCCTTACCGAAAGGGAAACCTACAGTGTGGATACTCCTGCCGATCTGGCAAAAGTGCAGACACTGATGGCCAAAGACATACTTATGGCGCAGTACGAGTGAACACTAAGGGTGCGTCACAAAATAACTGTCACATCCTGCTGGTCTCTTGGGCTGTCTTCTTCGTTGCTTGGCCGGTCACATATCTTGATATGCTCACTCCCAAGCGCCTTGAAGACAGCCCAAAATCCTGCGCAGCATTGCGACACTTATTTCGTGACGCACCCTAATCGGACTGTTGAATGAAAGAAGAAGAAATCCGAAAGAGAGACCTATTCAACAGGTATCTGGAACTCGTAGAAAAGGATATTAAAGATCTTTTCATTTTCGAAGATTTTGAGTCTGTACCCTGCCCCGCCTGCAACGGAGACCGGTTTCGGGAAGAATTCGTCAAGACCGGATTCGCGTATGTAGCTTGCAAACAGTGTTCCACGCTGTTTGCAAATCCAAGACCTTCGTTTCGTATGCTTAAGAAATTCTATGCCAAATCCCGCTCTACCAGTTTTTGGGTGAACGAATTTTTCCGTTCCGTGGCGGAGACCCGGCGAGAGAAAATCTTCAAGCCGAGAGCGGAATATGCAAGGAGCATACTGGAGCGGGAGAAAGAATGGACCATAGGCGACATAGGAGCAGGATTCGGGATTTTTCTTGAGGAGCTAAGTCATCTGTTGCCGCACAGTGCCTTCGTAGCTATTGAGCCTTCGGTTGAAATGGCGGCTATCTGCAAGGATAAGGGTTTTGCAGTACAGTGCGCATGTCTGGAAGATATTCAGCACATGGAAGAAGAATTTGATTTCCTCAGCGCGTTCGAGCTCCTTGAGCACCTGCATACCCCGTCAGGATTCCTGAAAAAGGCGAAGGCCCTGTTGAAGCCCGGCGGTTATTTGCTCTTGACGACCCTGAATGGATCAGGCTTTGATATCCAGCTTTTATGGGAGAAATCAAAGAGCATATCACCTCCCCATCATTTGAATTTCTTTAACATACCGTCGGTCGGCTGCCTCTTGAATAAGATCGGTTTCGATATTGTTGAGATCTCCACCCCGGGAAGACTCGACTGGGACATAGTCGAAGGCATGATCAAAACCGAAGGTTTGCACGTCAGCAGGTTCTGGAATTTCCTGGCAGATATAGGAACGGAAAGCTGCAAGCGCGAATTACAGGACTGGATCTCAAGAAATGGTCTAAGCTCCCATATGAGCGTACTCGCAAGAAGACCCTCCTGACGGTCTGGCGCAGGAGGCCACTGTTTTGTCCTCGAAATAATCAAAAATAGAGAGCCTCTTGCAAAAGTCGTCACACCGGCAAAAACCTGGTGTCCAGGAGTATCTTAGTACAGCTCTACATAAAAAGGTATCCATTATGCTGAAATCCCCCGGCTGGACAGGTGGTCCTTTCCAGGGCCGCCCAGCGACCGGGGCGTCCATAGGCGGGGTTAGAAAACCCCGCCTATCCGGGTATTGTTTCTGGGTACACATTTGTGTGGAGCTGTACTTAGGGCTTGCGCAAGAATAACTTGGTAGAATTCGCGCCCCAATGTGCCGTAGATTCGATCGATCTGAACGAGCAAAGGCGTAGTAATAGCCGGCTATTTTGAGGACTTTGGGATCGAAGATCGGTTGAAGATATGGTACAGTTGGGATGCGAAAATGCGCAAGTTATTCTTGCGCAAGCCCTTAGTGTGCTTGAAATTACTGGATTCCGGCGCCTGCCCCGGACTCCGATGCGGGGTTCGCCGGAATGACGAGAATGCCGCCTCATGAGACTTTTGCAAGAGACTCCTAGACGATAGATAGATGCCGCGAAAACTACGGGTCCTGATAGTGTACCCAAACATACCGATGATGCTTGTGGCGCCCCTGGCCACCGCCATTTTCACCTGGATTCTCAGGCAAGAGGGGCACGATGTTCAGCTCTTTGAGACCACCCGGTATTGGGACGGAAACCTGAACAGTCCCCAGAATCGGGTCAAATACCTCCAGGCGCGCAGTACGTTTGCCCAGGAAAACCTTGAGTCATTAAAGCCGGACAACATGGAAGTCGATTTCCGCAACAAGCTGGAGGAATACCGACCGGACCTGTTGCTCTATTCATTCACCGAAGACGCTCTGTTGCGTGCCCTCCATCTCTTGCGCATATCCAACCCAATGAAGATTCCCAGCATTATCGGCGGAGTTTTAGCAACATCCGATCCCGAGTGGGTCATCTCATTCCCCGAAGTGAAAATACTCTGTGTTGGAGAAGGAGAAGAGGTGGTGAGAGATGTTGCGCGCCGGCTGGCGCGAGGGCAAGACCTTTCCGGCATCCCCAATCTGTGGATTAAAAAGACGGACGGTTCTGTCGAACGAAACGGTATGCGACCGTACGTAAACCTGGATCATTATTCGGCAGATTTCTCCGTATTCGATCCGAGCCGCTTTGTGCGTCCAATGGGGGGAAAAATCCACAGGGCTTTACCGATAGAGACTTACCGGGGCTGCCCGAATCGCTGCACATACTGCAACTCGCCAATGCATAACCGGATTGCCAGAGAACAGAAGAGAGTCTATCTGCGGAGGAGAACCATAGAAGGTTCAAAAAATGAAATAAGAAACCTCGTCGATAATTACCGGGCAAACCTCTTATATTTTGTAGACGACAGCTTTCTTGCCCGTCCAAGGCGGGAGATTAACGACTTCATTGATATGTACAAAGAATTCCGAACGCCTTTCTGGTTCAACACACGGCCCGAACACTGCACCGGCGATATTCTCCAAAGACTGAAAGAAGTTGGAGTATTTCGAGGCTCCTTTGGAGTTGAATCAGGCAATGAGGAATTCCGAAGGAAATACCTGCACCGGAACGTCAGCAACCGGAATCTTCTCAGCCATTTTGAAATCATTAAGGACAGCGGCATTCGGTACAGCATCAACTGCATAATCGGGTTGCCGTTTGAAACACGCGAGATGGTATTTGATACCATAAGACTGGTCAGGCAGATTAGGGGATATGATGCCATTACGGTGAGCATATTCACCCCTTATCGGGGCACGATTCTCCGCCGGCAGGCGATCGATGCCGGGTGGCTCGACGCTGAAGCATTGACCGTACACACGACCTCGACTTCCATGTTGAACATGCCGAATTTCACGGCAAAACAAATTGACGGTCTGATGCAGACTTTTCCCTTGTACGTTGAGTTTGAGGAGAGCTTATGGCCCGAGATTGAAAGAATAGAACGATTCGAGCCTGGATGGCGGAATTTGCTGGAAACGTATTCACAGATATACAGAGAAAACCACTGGGGCGTTGAAGACCGGTAGGATCGGACGGATTGCATTCGACTATTTCTTTCCTGATACATCCACCATATGACTACCCGAGGGAGGAATGAATGAAAGTTGTAGTTTTTGGCGGCTCAGGCTTTTTGGGCGGTCACGTAGCCGATGTACTGACCGATTGCGGTCATGACGTCTTAATATATGATATCAAAGGATCCTCCTATATCAGGCCTGAGCAAGAAATGATTATCGGCAGCGTCCTTGAAGAAGAAAAGGTTTCCGCAGCAGTCGAAGGCGCTGATGTGGTTTACAATTTTGCCGGCATAGCTGATATAGATGAAGCGGCACGGAAACCTCTTGAGAGCGTGAAGGCCAACATTCTGGGCAACGCGATCATTCTGGAAGCCTGCAGAAAGACGAATGTGAGAAGGTTCGTATTTGCAAGCTCTCTTTACGTTTACAGCAAATCAGGTTCATTTTACAAGAGTACGAAGCAGTCGTGTGAGTCGCTGATTGAGACCTATAATGAATCCTTTGGCCTCCCGTATACCATATTGCGATACGGGTCCTTGTACGGGCCGAGGGCGGATGAAAGAAACACAATCTACAGGTTTATCAGGCAGGCGCTCACAGAGGGGAAGATTACCCGTCAAGGCAACGGTGAGGAGCTCAGGGAGTATATCAGTGTACTGGATGCAGCAAGAGGAAGTGTCGAAATACTGTCCGAAGACTATGCAAACCAGCACGTCATACTCACCGGCCATCAACAAATGCGCATCAGAGATATATTGATAATGATAAGGGAAATGCTGGACAACAAAGTGGAAATAGAATTTACACCTGCGACTCAGAAGTATCATTACGAAATAACGCCTTATTCCTTCGTCCCGAAAGTGGGAAAAAGGCTGATATGCAAGACTTATCTGGATCTGGGTCAGGGCATAGTTGAATTGATCTATTCGATGTACAGAGATCTCAACCCCCTGCCCGGTTTCGGAGGAATTGTCGCCAATGACGAGGAAGAAGGCCTGGAGTTGGAGCACCGCCCGTTAGTTCGCGTGGTAAACAACTAGGAGGCTGTCCAATTTGGGCTCATCTACTGCGAAAATGGTACGGTAAGTTCGGAGGCATTGATGTCGACTGTTTTGGCAACGACGAGCTCTTTCGGCCGGCCCGAACTTTTTGAACTACTGGAAGAGGCAGGTCTAAATATTGTTCTTAATCCCTGGAGACGTAAACTGACCGAAGACGAACTCTGCATGCTTTTAGAGAAAAATAAGCCGGTAGGTCTGCTGGCAGGCACAGAGCCAATAACCCGTCCTGTACTGGAAGCGGCAAGTGGCTATCTGCGGATAATCTCCCGTGTAGGAGTGGGTTGGGACAACGTGGATAGAGAAGCAGCCGTCCAAATGGGAATGAAAGTCTATAGAACGACAGGCGTTTTGAGCGAGGCGGTTGCTGAATTGACTATCGGACTGATCCTTTCTGCTTTACGTTTCATATCATTAAGCGACCGGCAAATACGGAATCAATGCTGGGAAAAGCACATGGGCCGACTCCTGGCAGAAAAAACGGTCGGGATTATCGGCTTTGGTTCCATAGGGCGGCGGGTTGGAGAACTGGTGGACGCTTTTGGGGCTCGGGTGATCTACCATGACTGCAATGCTTACGATATCCCCCGGGCCGAGGCCGTATCTTTAGCAGAGTTGCTGGAAAGGGCCGACATTATCTCTGTTCATGCCAGCGGCAAAGAAATGATCCTGGGTCCGGAAGAGCTAAAAAAGCTTAAAAGGCCCGGGGTAATTCTTGTAAATACGGCACGAGGTTCATTGATCGACGAGCATGCTCTAAGCAAGTGTCTTCAAGACGGCCGAATAGGGTTTGCGTGCCTCGATGTGTTTCAGAATGAGCCCTATACGGGTCCACTCTCCAGCCTAGAGAACGTTATCCTGACTCCCCACATCGGCTCCTATGCCCGTGAAGCGAGAGAGCTTATGGAAAGAAAGGCTGTAGAGAACCTCTTGACCGGTATCCGGGCGTTCGAGTCTAAATAGTGACTATGGCCAGATGGCAGGCATTCTTCTTCGATTTCGACGGCGTCCTGGCGGATTCCGTCGAAATAAAGACCAGGGCATTTGCTCGGATGTTTGAACCCCACGGAGAGCCCATAAGGCTTAAAGTCATCGAGCATCATAGAAATAACGGCGGCATGACCAGGAGAGACAAATTTTCCTATTATTATCGGGAATTCCTGGGAAAAACCCTGAACAGCGAAGAACTGGACAGACTCTGCAACCGATTTGCCGTGTTGGTGGTGGATGAGGTTGTCGCAGCGCCTGAGATTCCGGGAGCCACGGCTTTTCTGGAGGACTGGTACAAGGAGGTCGCCTGCTTTGTTATTTCTGCGGCCCCGGAAGGAGAAATAAGGGAAATAATCCGGCGGAGATCCCTGGTTCCTTATTTTAAAGAAATTGGTGGAGCCCCCGTCACCAAAGAGATCCATCTAAAAAGCCTGCTCAGGCAGTACGGATTTGATGCCGCCGGATGTGTGTATTTTGGCGATGCCGAAACTGATTACACTGCCGCGAAGACTGCAGGCATCAATTTTGTGGCTGTCTTACCATCCTCGACTGCGCCACTGTTAGAAATTGCGCCTCAGCTCCGGTGGGCAAAAGATTTTATTTCCATATCGAAAGATCTGGATGCTTTGCTACCGAAATCCAATCCCTAGGAGGCTGTCCGAGAACTGATGATCTACTGCGGAAAGCGGGATGACGGCCCAAATATCCCCGGATTTTCGGGCTATAGGTC
>JAZDGK010000185.1:0-9500 GCA_043806955.1 Pseudomonadota bacterium
ACCTGGATGACTTCCCATAGCCGATCAAACTTGGACTCGTCGCCTCGCTCGTAGGTCTGCTGAGCCAGGGCTAGAATTTACCCTACGTGGGTCTTTTCGGCCTGGAGCTCGGCGAGGGTGGTACCAGTAGTGGCCCCCAGAATGCTCAAGTTATTCCGTGACAGACCCTTATTGGTCGGGGATGTACGAACAGGTACTATCCCCTCCCTGCTGCCTTCCCAAAAACATTATCTGAAAGTCTATAGTACAGACCTCGTAAAACCTAGACTTTAAGCATGCTATAACATGCTGCTTTTATTGTATTTCGCTTAAGAATTGGACGTCGCAAACAGTGGCAAATTGCGACCTGTGCAGTTAGGAACTCTGATTTTCCATGCGGCAGATCAAGAACCGTTCCTCCAAGGTGAATTTGTTGGGTTTCACTCCGTTCTACCCAACCTACATTGTACAACCTCGGTGGCAAGTTCGTAGTTCGTAGGTTGGGTAGAGCAACGCGAAACCCAACATGACTGGTTCCATGTCCAAAAAATCGCACCTTCTAGGTGTGCGTTTACGATGTCTGTAGTATGAGTCCCGGGAGGAGATAAAACATGGGTTCTGCACGCCTTAATATCAGCATACCGGAAAAAACGTTGGCGTCCATGGATAAGGATGTCAAACCTGGTGAACGAAGCAAATTCATAGCGGAAGCTATTGAAAGTCTATTAAGAAAGAGGCGCGAGGAACGCCTTGCGCGAGATTATCAGGAAGCGGCTGAGGAAATACGGGCGGTAAACGCCGACTGGGAAGGAACGCTTGGCGATGGATTGGACGATTAGAAGGGGAATGATTGTACTTGCAAACCTTGATCCCGCTGTCGGATCTGAGGTGAAGAAGACCCGTCCGGCACTGGTGGTATCTAACGATACGAGCAATACGTTTTCACCGCTGATTTCAGTTGCGCCTATTTCCTCGAACGTAAAGAAAGTCTATACGTTCGAGGTCGCAATTCCTGTCGGAGAAGGCGGGCTAAGCTCTCCCTCAAAGGTAATGGTGAATCAAACAAGGGCAATAGACAGAAAACGGATAGTGAAATGCTTTTCGCACGTGTCCGGGGATACTCTGGAAGAAGTAAACGACGTATTGCGGCAACACTTTGATCTGCTTTGAAGTTCCGGCAACCATGCGGCAAAAATGAAATCGCCGGGTATTCAGCGGGCCTGTGTGCCTTCATGGCGGATATGAATATTCCAAAACCTCTCCGGACAGTATGCGCCGGATTTGGCCGGTGGCGTCCTGGAGAAGGAGAGCGCCGGTATCGTCAATATCCAGTATGCGTCCGAAACAGACTTCTTCACCGGACCGAATCTTTGCGTTTGAACCGATCATGGCGCATTGCTTTCGCCATGCCTGCAGCATGGGACCATGCTCTCCTTTCTTGAACGGGAGGTACCAGTATTCAAGGCGCTCAAGGATCGACCGGATCAGCTCTGACCGGGAGACGTCCTTTGCTCCGGCAAGGACCAGGGAGGTGGCCTTGAGCTGCAAGTCGGGAGGGAAATCTTCGAGACGTGTGCTTACGTTTATGCCTATGCCCAGCACGACCGTTGGTGAAACGGCATCGCCGTGAAGCTCGGTAAGAATCCCGCCGGCTTTCCGGCCATGAAGAAGAAGGTCATTTGGCCATTTTATTTGAGGTCGGATAGTTGTTACATCTTCTATAGCGCCCGCGGCTGCCACCCCGGCAAGCAGAGTTATTTTGCACAAAGAATCAGGATCAACATCGGGCCGCAATACAGCCGAAAAATAAAGCCCGGATCCCGGAGGCGAGTGCCAGCTCCGGCCCAACCGCCCTTTTCCGCTTGTCTGAGAATCGGCTATTACTATGGCGCCTTCCGGCGCCCCATCCTGCGCCAACTGTTTGGCCACATCGTTTGTAGACCCGGTACTGGGGAGATAATGGATCTCGGTCTGACCGAGAATAGTTGTTTTGAGTTTATGTCTTAAAGAGGCTATATCCATTTGGACTTAGGGACTTAGAAGTTTCCAATATACCGTTTTAGGATCAATGTCCAATGTCCAATGTTCAATAACCAATTTCCAATTAGGAGCAAATTCCTTGGACATTGAACATTGAGTATTGGACATTCGATATTGGGAATTGACCCATGAACGGTATATTAGCATTTTCCGACCCCTAAGACCCTTTGTGTCTTGGTGGCTCCATCAGAGGGCGGCCCATGTGGCAAAGAACAGTGTTATGCTGATGACCCCATTCATAGTGAAGAATGAAAGATTTATCTTGGAGAGATCCCTTGGCGTTACAAATACGTGCTGCAGGACCAAGGCGAGTGCGGTGAGAAAAACGCCGGCGTAATAGATCCATCCGAGTCCTGCTCTGATTCCGGTATAAAAAAACAGTAAAAACGCGAGGATATGGAATAGAGCGGCAAAGAAAAAGGCATTTTCCCTTCCGAATCTGCACGGGATTGAGTGCAGTCCGGTTTCCCGATCGAACTCAAAATCCATGCATGCATATATGACGTCAAAGCCGGCAACCCAAAAAATGACGCCGGCACTGAGAAAGAGCGGCAGGGTATCCAATGTCCCCTTGACTGCCACCCAACCGGCCGCAGGTGCAATGCCGAGGGCGAGCCCGAGAAAGATGTGGGCGAGCCACGTAACACGCTTAGTATATGAATAAAAAAGAACTGTTGCCAGTGCGAGCGGCGAGAGCAGGAGCGTCAGACGATTAAGCCGGTATGCGGCAAAAAAGAAGAGGGCTGCTGCGAACAAGACGAACAGCCGGGCTTCCCCAGTTTTGATATCGCCTTTGGGGAGGGCGCGGCCTGATGTGCGGGGATTCCTGCTGTCATAAGGGAGATCGACTATCCGGTTGAAACCCATAGCTGCGGTACGGGCGCCGACCATGGCCAAGAGGATCCAGACGGATTTATTCCATGCCGGAATTCCGCCCGCTGCGAGCAAAGCGCCCATAAACGCGAAGGGGAGCGCAAAGACCGTGTGCTCGAATTTGATCATTTCGAGAAAGACGAGGATCTTTTTAATCATAAGATCGTTTCACCACAGAGGCACAGAGAGCACAGCGCGGCGAAGCCGCAACCAAAGAGTTTCTAACCACGAGGATTTATGTGGCCATGGCTGCTCTCCTACACACCCCGGCCTTCGGCCACCCATCTTTTTAGAGGGGAATTGGGCCATTGCCCACCAAAGGTGGGTGGCTTAAGTCCCCTCTTGAGAGGGGTGGATTCGCCGTAAGGCGAAGACGGGGTGTGTAGCGGCATACCGGAAGTCCAAGAGCCCTGAAATCTAACTGTATGATTGTAAGTATATTTCCAAACAAAAGTTTAATAAAATTCAAGCAAAGCCACGGTTGACTATTTTTTAGCATCTTTGCAAAAACGTTTTCTTCTCTGTGTCCTCTGTGCCTCTGTGGTTAATCTTTTTCGCCCCAGCGTTTTGCGTCGGGCTCCGGCATCCCCAGGTTATCCATAATCCGGTCGACGAAATCCTCTACGAGTTCTTCGATTGTCTTTGGGTGATGATAAAACCCCGGCATCGCGGGCATGATGGTCGCACCTGCTTCCGCCAGTCGGAGCATATTCGTGATGTGCACACGGTTTAGAGGGGTTTCCCTTGCTACCAGCACGAGTCGTCTATTTTCTTTCAGTGTTACATCGGCGGCCCGGTGGATGAGATTATTCGATATCCCGTTCGCCAAGGCGCCCATTGTCCCCATGGTGCAGGGGATGATAATCATGCCGTCGTGGAGAAAAGAGCCGCTGGCGACCGGTGCGGCAAAGTCGTTTTCGGCGTAAAGGACGGTCATATAGCCGGCGATATCCTGGACGCGGAGCCCCGTCTCGAGTTCCAGGACTTTCCCCCCGGCTGAAGATATGAGGCCGTGTATCTCGATTCGTCTCTGAGCCAGTCTCTTCAACAATGTAATGGCATAAGGTGTCCCGCTGGCTCCGGTCAAGGCAACTATCAATCGTTTGGGTGAGTCTGCCATCTAAACCCCCAATCTGTTCCAGATATTATCGATCTTCTCTTTGACTGCCCGGTCCATATCAATAACTTCAGGCCAATCGCGTTCAAACCCTTCTTCCGGCCATTTGCGTGTGGCGTCGATCCCGAGTTTGCTTCCGTAATGGAGCATCGGGGCGGCATGATCCAGGGCATCGACCGGCCCGTCCACCAGGACCGTGTCGCGGCGGGGGTCCACGTTGTTTCCGAGCCGCCAGAGGACTTCGGAAAGGTCCTGGACGTTTACTTCACGATCAAAGATCACTATGAACTTGGTAAACATCATCTGCCCGAGGCCCCAGAGTGCATGCATGACTTTTCGAGCATGCCCCGGATATCTCTTGTCGATGGAAATAAAGGCCAGATTGTGAAAGACGCCTTCCAGGGGGAGGTTCATATCGATTATTTCGGGGAGCTGCTTTTTAATCAGGGGGAGGAAGATCCTTTCTGTGGCCTTGCCCATGTAACAGTCCTCCATGGGCGGCCGGCCCACAATGGTAGCAGGATAGACGGCATCCTTCCGGTGCGTGATACAGGTGATGTGAAAAACAGGATACTTGTCGGCCAGTGAATAATACCCTGTGTGATCGCCGAAAGGACCTTCGATCCGCCTTTCTCCGGGTTCGACATAGCCTTCAAGGACGATCTGGGATTCCGCCGGGACCTGCTGGTCTACGGTAACGCACTGTACCAGTTCAACAGGCTCCGAACGCAGAAAGCCGGCAAAGATCATCTCATCCAGATCGTCAGGGAGCGGAGCCGTTGCTGAAAAAGTTGCAGCGGGGTCCGGTCCTATGGCCACTGCGACTTCCAGGCGCTGTCCGCGGGCTTCAGCTACCCTGTAATGCTGTGCCCCGCCTTTATGCGTATGCCAGTGCATCCCCGTTGTCGTCCCATCGTAAACCTGCATGCGATACATGCCGCAGTTGCGCATCCCGGTCTCCGGGTGCTTCGTGAATACCAAAGGCAGGGTTATGAAGGGCCCTCCGTCTTGAGGCCAGCAATGAAGGATAGGAAATTTCCTGATGTCGATATTGTCCTTGATAACCACTTCCTGGCAGGGCGCCTTGCTTACCGTCTTCGGGAACATATTGGCAAGACGTTTCAGCTTGGGCACCAGCTTAAGCTTTTTCATCAGTGTATTGGGCGCTTCGGCCTCCAGAAAACCAAGGATCTCTTCTCCGATGGCATCAAGACTGTCTACCTCGAGTGCCATCGTCATCCGCTTGAATGAACCAAAGGCATTCATCAAGACCGGCACGGTATAGCCGGGCACATTAGTGAAAAGAAGCGCCGGCCCGTTCTTCTTACAGACACGGTCGGTGATTTCGGTGATTTCAAGATACGGACTGACCGGTTCGGTAATTCTCTTTAATTCGCCTTCTTTTTCCAGAAGCTTTATGAACTCTTGCAGATTCTTGTATCCCACAATACACTCCTTAAGTTAGCTGTCGGCTATCAGCCATCAGCCGTCAGCTTTCAGCAAAATGGTACACCGGACAGGCGGGACGCCTGTCCTACGGGGTTATACCAGCGGCGTTTCACAGCCGAGGGCGGCTGTGCCACATTGACCATTCACTGTTGAACGTTGACCGAAATATCGGGTTCCGAGTTCCGGGTTTCGGGTTCCGAGTTATGACCACCGAATCTTTCATCTTTTCTGAACCCGGACCTCGCAACCCGCAACTCGTTACGCCTTTTCTCCCGTGTAGATCGTCACTATGCCGGCTGTAATCGGGCGGTGTTTCGTTTTTGTATAGCCGGCGTCTTCCATTTTGTGAACCAGCTCTCCGGGGCTGCAGAAAAGCCGGATGGAACTGGCCAGGTATCGATACGCTTCCTGATCTCCCGATATCCACCCTCCTATCACCGGCAACAGGCGCATAAGGTAAAAGAAATAGAGCGGACGAATGAACGGATTTTCGGGACGGCTGAATTCAAGTATCACCAGTTTCCCGCCGGATCGGAGCACCCGGTACATTTCTCTTAAGCCCCGATCAATATTACTCAGATTTCTGACCCCGAAAGCAACTATGATGCCTGAGAAGATGTTGTCTTTGCACGGGATCTCTTCTCCGTCCGCGCAGGCCGGCAGTATATAAGGATGGAAGTCTTGAGAATCCGGCATGTTCTTTCCGTAGAAGAGCATTTCGCGGCATATATCTAGTGAGAGGATATATTCTCCGGGTTTTCTCCCTGCTACGGCCCGGCTCGAAGGCAGGGTGCCCGCGCAAAGATCGAGAACCGGCGCTCCATTAAAGCCGTCGAGCTCCCGGGCGGCGAGCCGCCTCCAGTATCTGTCGATGTTCAGGCTCAAAAGAGAATTGAGAAGATCGTATCGACGTGTAATGGAGGCGAACTTTCTCTCTACAAAGATCTTTTTTTCTTCCTGGGCCACTGCTTGTGTCTCCGGCATTATCGCCCGGAAGCTCCAGGCTTTTTTATGAACTCAATATGAACCGGTTTGGGATACTCGCCCCGCTGAACCAGGTAACGGAAAAAGAGCCGAAGGCCGTCCAGGGCGTCTTCGTTAAGGTCGAAGCAAAGGGTGCGCAAGTAGGCGAGACACGCCTCTTTGGACATCGGAATACTTGAGGCGAACCGGGAGCCGATTGCATCGAGGGCCTTCATTCCTTTTTCTTTGGCCTGTTTTAAGAGCTGATAGGCTTCCCACACCTGATCCGGATATTTCTCAAAGAAATCCCTGCGTCCGGCCCAGACAGCGTAGACGAAAGGAAGACCCGTAAATTTCTTCCAGGTTTCGCCGAGGTCCATAACGTAGCGTTCCTCGCTTTCTATGCGGAAACGGAGGGCCTCGTCCCCGATCGCAAGAAACCCGGCATTTTCACGGGCATGGACATCGGTCGATAACAGATCCTCCGTGACATAGGTGGGGAAAACGCCATAAAACTCTTCGAGGATTACTTTCAAGAGGGAGACGGAGGTTTGAGACTTGTCGGTAACAAGCACTCTTAATCCGGTAAGGGACTTGATCGGATATTTGCTGAAGAAAAGCACACTCTTTACCTTGCCGCGCGAGACAATGGCCAGTTCGGGAAAAAGCACGTAATCTTCGGCGTGGAGCCCGTATTCCTGCGAGGATATCATACTTATGTCGAGTTCTCCCCGGTAAAAACGTGCATTCAATTCTGTGGGAGGGCCTTCAACGATCTTGAAACCGTTAAGGCCCAGGACGGTCTCAAGCGGAAAGTAGATTGGGCTGGTGTTGAGAAAAGCAGTCTTTCCCATACGGATCTGATCCATAAAAGTTACCTCTCATTAATATTCCGTATCCGTTCGCCATTGTTCGTAAAAACGCAAGAGTCGAATCTATGCGACCGGATACTGGATGTTGGTTCCAGGTTCACGGTTCCATGGTTGAATTTGGAACTGTGAACTCAGGGGTCTAGATATTTAGGATCAATGTCCAATGTCCAATGTTCAATAACCAATTTCCAATCAGGAGAGGAGCCCTTGGACATTCGACACTGGAATTGACCTATACACTCAGATTTTCAGGTTCCTTAGGGTGCGTCACGAAATAAGTGTCACAATACTGCGCAGGATTTTGGGCTGTCTTCAAGGCGCTTGGGAGTGAGCATATCAAGATATGTGACCGACCAAGCAACGAAGAAGACAGCCCAAGAGACCAGCTGGATGTGACAGTTATTTTGTGACGCACCCTAAGTTAAGAGCCTCGGGAAACCGGCAATGGCCGTTCAGATGTCAGAATTGACAAAAACGGAGCCGTCATCTTTCATCTCTTCTGACTTCCGGCTCCTGTCTCCTGAATTCCAACGGAAGCGTCCATTGGGGGTAGAAGACCCCGCCTATCACACTCTCCCGCGCATTCATCCATTTCAGGTACTCATTCATGTGGAACTGTACCTGGGGAAGTCTGTGACATAACCTGCCCGCAACCGGGAAAACCTCATCGTGCGTGGTCCTATCTTTCGAGAACGAGGAGATACTCGTCTGCTTCTTCTTTGATTCTTATGCTCCAGCCCTCCTTCCGGGCCGGACGCACAACGTTTTCTTTTGTGGTATTGATATCCACCCGCACTTCAAAAAGGCCTCTGCCGAAATGTTGCATTTTCCGGAGGGCAGTTTATCCCTTGACCTCCTCAGCCGGCAATGCTGTTGAATTAAGGGATGCAGTCAGAATACCCTCGCCCCGTCCGCGGGGAGAGGAGATTCCTTAATTCAACAGCATTGTCCTCAGCCGGGAGGTGATGCGCGCGGGACAAAGGATCGACATCCAACACAGGAAGTTCGCGCTTCTCGAGTACCTGGCGCGCCATGCAGGTCGGGTAGTCGCCAAAACCATGATTCTGGAGAATGTCTGGGATTATCATTTTGATCCGCAAACCAACGTTGTTGATGGCGTATGTGAAGCCAGGACACATTGAAACCGAGCGGGTTCCATCTAATTTTATCTTGAATCTCACAAGAGTATTACTCTATAGACTTTCAGATAATGTTTTTGGGAAGGCAGCAGGGAGGGGATAGTACCTGCTCGTACATCCCCGACCGATAACGCACCCAAAAGCTTTATCTGGAAGTCTATAATATCGCGGCATGGCAATTTGCCTCTGCCAATCTATCGAATGGGGGAGAAACAGAATGAACAGAGAAGAGATCTTCAGAATCATCAAAAACAATCCTGTCTGCCACTTGGCCACAGTTGAAGGCGACAAACCTCATACGCGGGCCATATTCACCTATAGCGCGGATGAGACGGGCATAGTCTTCCACACCGGCACAGGGAAAGACGTTCACAAACAGCTTCAGGCCAACCCCAACGTGGAACTCTGTTTCAATGATTTTCAAAACAGTATCCAGGTCCGTGTAAGCGGGAAGGCAACACTTGATGAGGATCTGGCTTTCAAAAAGAGGATTGTTGAAACCCCCGGCCGTGAATTCCTGAAACCGTGGGTTGAGACGCGAGGCTACGAAGTGATGGCGGTATACCGGGTCACACACTGTGTCGCACATACCTGGACCATGGAATCCAATTTTGACGAGAAAAGATACGTGGATCTTTCCGGTTAATCCGGTTTCATAAGGGCTTGCTCAAAAACAGGATGCTTTTGCTTTGTATGCACGCGGACGTACCGGCCCGGAGTTATTCCCACTATCTTTCTGAAACACCGGGTGAAATGGCTCTGGTCGGTAAAACCGGCCCCATAAGCTGCGTCCGCGATAGGCATACCTTTCAATAGATCTCCTCGGGCTTTCTTGATTCTTACCTGGATCAGATAGGCATGGGGCGCCATACCTGTTTCCTGGCTGAAAACCCGGCTGAAATGAAAGGGGCTCAGGTTCACTAAACAGGCTAGGAGGCTGTCCGAGAACTGGGATCGTAGCGAGGAAAGCGGAGGACGAGACCAAATCAGCTAGGTAGCTAGAAGGCTGGGAAGCTGGGAAGCTGGGAAGCTGGATAAGGTGCTGTCTGCCGCGAGAGCACGGCTCTG
>JAZDGK010000186.1:0-5200 GCA_043806955.1 Pseudomonadota bacterium
GCTATGCAACTTAAATTCGGGGATATTTGGGCCATTCCCCCCACTTCCGCAGTAGATCATCCCTAAGTCCGACAGGCTCCTAGTAACGATCACTCAGCCAGTGACTGAGATTTCGCGAGAACTTTTGCTCCAGGAAGGAGATCTGTTTTCGGTATAGCTTCCGAAGCTCGTCATGCAGAACGGCAGGTATGGGATCGGGGGGCGCCGCATTGATTTTCGCATTTTCATCCCAGGAATTCGGAAGTCCGGCAGCATCTACGCCTAAAAACTTGCATATCTCAGAGAGGTAAGGTCTGGGTTTCTTGAACAGATCTTCAAAAAAAACATACATGATCCTGTCCTCGGGAACGTGTTTCTCCCATTTCTTTATGGAAGATATATAATCTCCTCGATCCAGGATTTCGGGAGTCATCAAGACAGGCCGAAGATCATTAGAAGTCCCTATATCGGACGGCCTTTTGGCATTCCTGAACCACAGACCGCGCCTAAGTCCCGACCATGCGCGATCTATCGGATTGCGTATGATCAAGATGATTCGGACATTCGGCATTTTCTTTTTTATTGCTCTTATCCTTTCCTCGGAAAGAAGCATATAGGCCGGAGTTACATCTCCCTTTATCAGGTTTCCTTTTCCGCCATATACCATGTAATACCATCTCCAATGCGATTCTTTGGACAAATCGTATTCAATGCGCAAGGGTTTGTCATGGGGCGCCACGTCAAAAAAGTGCATCTCTTTGGATCTGGGCAGATATATTTGGGGGTGCTGGGAAAGCCTCGCGTGCAACCAGGTAGTTCCTGCCCTGGCAGCGCCGATGCTCAGGAAATCCGGATATGCCTCCGGTATCCAAAAAGCCAATCGTCCATAGTGAAAGAGAATCCACCGTATAAATTGAGTTTTTGGGATACGTCGGGCCATGTGGTTTATTTTTGAAAACATTTCGCACTCCTTTATCGAGCTGAAGGGTCTGTCAGGGAATAAGTTGCGCAATTCTGAGTGCTGAGGCACCCGTCCGGCAAGGAGCGAGGAGGGCGCATACCCGTGAGTATGCAACCGACGAGCAACGCAGCCGGAGGGGATGGATCGGCGCTCAGAATGCTCAAGTTATTTCGTGACAGGCCCAACGCCAAATTGGCCGCCGTTGGATCCCGGATGGTCAGCAAGAGGGATGTGGGGACTCATACGTCTTTGAGACTATGGGAAACGAGCAAAGATAATGCGTAAAACATCCAGGCCTGAGACCATCTCATGTAGGGTATCTTGTTCGTGCACCATCTTGTCTTCTGATAATAAAAGAATCCCGTTTCATCTTGCATGTTTACGATTGCCCATTCCGCTATTCTTTTTGCCCAAGAATGGCTGTCGGGGTGGTATTTAGATAATCTGAGGCAGGTGACAATGCCCTGCGCGGAACAATGAATATCAACAGGGTAAGTGGAATCGCGGTAGTAACGAGGACAGCCGTTATCCAGCCAGAACGTCTTCAGAAAATACTCATAAGCCCCTTTGAGAATACCTGTCCATTCGTAATCCCCCGTTTGTTCCATCCAGCTTTGCAACGCCACCAGGTTAAAACCGGTATGAAAGTTGTCTATGAACCGGTTGAAGGACATCTCTCCATAATTCCAGGATGAATCATCGTTAATCGCTCTGACAGAATACGCCATGGCCTTCTTCGATTTGTCCAAACAGGCGGTGTTCCCGGTTCGATTGTACACTCGCGCCAGCAGGGCGGCGCCCAACATATTTGCATTATGTACCCGTATGCTGCCGCCCGGAACGTAACCGAAGCAAAGGGTGTCGTTGTCCTCAAAGACCGTTAGATTGTCGAGGATGAACCGACAGCTACCCGCGGCGATTTCCAAATGCTTTTTGCTTCCGACTCGATCAAAGTAGTCCAGAAAGGCGTTGGCAGCAAAAACGGTTGTGACTATATTGGGGCTGCCTGCCGGGATTAGGTTGGACCTTGCCTGCCAGTCGAAATTGTACCCCCAACACTTTTCGGTATACCCCGCACTCGAGATGTCGCTCAGAATATCCAGTAAAGCCCCGGCCCTTTTCTTCCGTCCAAGCGCGATGAGTCCTGATGCAAAAAGGGACAACCCTTTAGCATTGTGACCCGCCGGAACGAGGGTAATCCCGCGGAGATTCACAGGACAATGCTTGAAGAATTGTATCCACGCAAGCCGCAAAAAAGGGGACCGGAAAGCAGGGCTGTTTCGCAGCAGCTTCGAATTCAGTCCGTCATAATTGTCCCATCCCTGGTAGGACCGGCTGCTGCAGTAATGAAGAAGGCTGTTCAATGCATTGGTGAAGAACACATTCTGGTCCATGCAACTGGTCTCTGCTGTTTGCGGTTAGCTGAAAGAGTGGACACAACGGTCCCTAGCTCAAATTCGATTATCTTGGCTTCGGCGTTCCTTTATGCAGCCGGAATGTCCCCGAGGGCAGAAGTCTATGGCCCGTTCTCCGAGCCCCCTGCAAACGGGTCATATTTCAGTTTATTAATGACGAATTTGAACTTGCTTTTACCGTCCGAAATAAGGGGGACATACTCGACCCGGAACCGCATCGAGGTCCCCAGGCGCGCACGCAAGGTGCTGATAATCTGTTGCGCATCCCCGTTTGTGAACCCCTGGTCTCTTGCGATCCTGATGCGGACGAGGTCGAGTTCTTCCTGAATCAACTGGGCCTCGATGACGTTCCGGTGATCTTGAAAGATGTAGTCCAATCCCCCAACGAGTCTGCCCTGATACTTTCCATCCGGCGTTATGATGTAATTTTCGATCCGTCCCACAACCCGGTCTATCAATGGATGGGACCTGCCGCATTTGCATGCCCCGGAGACAGGAACACCCATGTCTCCAACTCGATATCTGATCAGAGGCATGGCCCGGTTGTCAAAGCCGGTGGCCACGACGAAGCCCTCTTCTCCTTCTGCAACAGGTTGACCGGCTTCGTTGAGGAATTCCATTACACCGTGCACAGGTTGGATATGCATGCCCCCCATTTCGCATTCATTGGCATGTACTACCCGTTCGGCGTTACCATACAAGCTGAAGACTTTGCAGCCAAACGCCTCCGATATGGCCTCTCTCTGAAAATCCATCAGAGTTTCAGAAGAGGTGAATACAGCTCTGGGACGTATGCCCTTGATCTTCTCGCGAAGGAGATAACGGGCAATAAGATAAATCGAAGAAGGATATCCGTGCATCATGACCGAATTGAACTTACGTATCGCTTCCGCATAAAAGGGGAGATTACCGGTTGATAGATGCCGCGAGGAAAAGATGATCTGATTCTCTGCAACGTTGTATCGCCAAAAGGGGGGTTTTTGTTGGTCAACAGGTACAACCGGATGCCCGGCACAAGTGGCTGTTTTCGCTCCGAAAGGAATTCCGGCCCATGAAAAATGCAGCCACCAGTATGCGTATTCCCTCTCGACACAGTCTCTGCTGACGTAGACCTTTACAGGTCTCCCGCTGGTTCCACTGCTCTTGTGGACAACCATTTGATTGTGGGGGAAAGTCTTGGAAAGCAGCTCTTTCCAGTGCTTACGTACGGTTTCTCTCTCCAGGATGGGAATTCTTACGAGTTCGCGAGCGGTACGGACGTCCGCTGGTTTGAGGCGTTCTTTGTCAAATAGCTGTCGATAATAGCTCACGTTCTCATAGGCGTAATCTATCAGGCCCCTTAACTTCGCATTCTGCAGCTCCTGAAGTTTTTCTTTGTCGAACCATTGGCTCTGGTAAAGGAATTCCAGATATCGCCTGAAATACGCTCCGTACCGTTGCCGTTTCTTGAGGCCATAGAAGGACACGGCGAGGTTTTGGAACAAGACAGGGCTGCAATTGTAAATTCGGCTAATAATCGGATTGCCGAAATCCATCGGGTTCCCTCCGCAGAATGGAAAAGTATACGCTCTCAAGCTTTGCCATTACCGCCTCACTTCTGAGTCTCTCTTGGTAAACCATGCCCGCTTTTTTTCCCATCTCTATGGATTGATGGGGATGCGTAAACATCCATTCGATGTGTTTCGCCAAATTCTCAGGGTCATTTGGCTTGGTGAACAACGCAGACACCCCGTGACTTAAGTATTCCGGAACCGCACCTACCGGGGTGCAAATGATAGGACGGCTCGCGGCCATTGCCTCTATGATAACGAGCGGGAGGTTTTCATTGTTTGAAGGGAAAACAAAGACGTCACTGCGAGAGAACTGCTCTATCTTTTGATTGCCGTAAATCGGGCCTGTAAACTCGTAAGAGCCGGCCGGAAGCAGTCTTGATGCCATCTCTTTCATCTCCCGCATATATCCATTTCTTTCTTCAGAACCAACGAGTTTAAGATGAAAATCCTGTCTCTGCTTCACGAGCTTGCCGGCAGCCTCCAATAATACGGGCACTCCCTTCCGATAGCCTATTGATCCGACGAAAAGCAGTCTTTTCTGCGGGCTGGCGAACGGATCGGGGAATTTCCGGGTGGAGAAATCCGATTCAATGGGGTTGGGCAGAATGAAGAGGGGGCTCCTCAAGCCGGCTTCAACCATCAGATCCATCCACTTTCGACCGAGTACTATCAGGCCGTCCAAAAGGTTGAGTCCGCATTTTCCAAGCACGCGCGAAATCGGGCGCATGCCGGTCCAGAAGAGATCGAATTCACCCCCGTGGAGATGGCCGACGGCTTTGCATCCAAAGAGTTTTGCCGAGAGCAGAAACAGAACTGATTTGGGAAAATTCCAATAAGACGTTACAGGATAGTGAGCGAGCTCCGGCCTGTGTCTTGCCAGCATCTGAATCCAGCCGGCATAATGTCTCAAAAACAGCGTCAGATTGGTGACATTAAAGGCCCCTTGTGTGCCGAGTCCTTTCGTCCTTGACGCGTAATGAGAAATGAATCGAAAATTTTCCTGCAAAAGCTCACTGTCCATTATTGACTGCGTTATCGTGGGCAGGGCCCCGGGGATGTCGCCCAGTCCGCCTATCAATACCACAAGCTTGTGAGACTTCCGGTTATTCATAGCACGACACCATAAACAAACGCAGTTGGACCCGCTGCACAGGGTCTGTCACGGAATAACTTGAGCATTCTGAGCGCCGATCCATCCCGTCCGGCTGCGTCGCTCGTCGGATGCATACTCACGGTATGCGCCCTCCTCGCGTCTTGCCAGACGGGCGCCTCAGCACTCAAAATTGCGCAAC
>JAZDGK010000187.1:0-18132 GCA_043806955.1 Pseudomonadota bacterium
GCGTCTTCAGCAGCATGGATTCGACTCCGTCGATCAGCGGACCCAGAGTCGCCGGATCGATAGCCGAGACGGACAATGCCCGGTAAATCCGGCACTGGGATTTTACATGGTCTTTTGACACCAGATCGGTCTTGTTGAACACCTTCATGGTCGGAACGTTGTGCAGATCCAGATCTTCGAGTATCCTTTCCACTGCCTCCATATGGTCGCGAAACTTTTCACTGCTTATATCAATTAAATGCAGAATCATATCTGCATCTTGAAGCTCTTCCAGTGTTGCCTTGAATGCCTGAAAAAGGTCCTTGGGGAGATTGCGTATAAAACCTACCGTGTCGGTAATGATCGCCTCCGAATCCCTCGGAAAGCGCAGCCTTCGACTGGCGGGATCGAGTGTGGCGAAGAGTCGGTCCTCGGCCAGAAAATGACTGTGGGTCAGAGCGTTCAACAAAGTGGACTTCCCCGCATTGGTATACCCGACAATTGATATAACCGGCATTTCTTTCCGATTGCGCCGTTTCCTCCGTAATTCTCTTTGTTTACTGACCCCTTTCAGGTCCTTGGCCAGACGAACAATGCGCTCGTGTACACGGCGCCGGTCTATCTCCAGCCTCGTTTCACCGGGTCCCCTTCCTCCGATGCCCCCCGTGAGTCTCGAAAGGGCGTCATCCCTGGTCACCAGACGCGGCAGCATATACTTGAGCTGAGCCATTTCGACCTGGATCTTCCCCTCGCGGCTTCTGGCGTGCTGAGCAAAAATATCCAGAATCAGTTGTGTTCGGTCAATAACTCGCATATCCGTAAAGTCTGTGATGGAACGAATCTGCGAAGCATTCAGCTCGTTGTCGAATACCAGAAGATTGGCGCTTTTTTGCATAGCTCTGATAAGCAGTTCGCCGAGCCTTCCTTTTCCCATAATATATTTATGATGGATCCTGTCCCGGCGCTGAACGATCGTATCGAAAACCTGAACACCGGCTGTCGATGCCAGTTCTTTTAGCTCGTCCAGGGATTCCTCGGCGCTTCCCCTGGATCCTGTAGTGACGCTTATGAGAAAAGCACGGTCTCCCTTGGGAAGAACATCCATGAGGGAGGCATCCCTCGCTATCTCTTCTTCCACGGACTGGACCAGAGCACTGACGTCAAAGTCCATCTGTGACGGCATCGCAGGATCGAGCTGCAGGATATTCTTCTCCTCAATCGGTTTGGGAAGGAGATGGGCAGAATGGATAAGCCCCGCTGAACCATCCGGCATCACACTGATACTGCCCATAATATCAAGGCGAAGGAGCGCAAGATCGGTCAAATCGTCTTCAGTAAGCGGTTCTCCACCCAAATGGGTGTGAATGCACCTCAGACCCCGAAGCCGGCCTACCCCTTCGCGGTACTCCGAAAGGCTGGGAATGACGATGCTGTGACTATCGCCCACCATTACGACCTCGATATTCCCCGATCGGCTTACGAGGATTCCTATCTGACGATTGATTTCCCTCGACAATTCAGCAAGGTATCTCGCCAACTCCGGGGTAATCAACTTGTCGGGTGGTATTTTTCGGCGATAAATATTCTCCAGTCTTCTGATATGATTTGATTTGAGCCCGGTGATGTTTCCAGATATTCTTTTAATCGAAAATCCCCTTTTCAGTTGTTGATAAAAAAATTACTTCAGTAGTTTACGCACATAGAAATACTTTGTCAATAACGACCTGCACCACAAATCCACCGCCTGCACATCTTGGGTTTTTGAAGCCGTTCAGTCGGATACAGTCAAATCGGGCACACGAGGCACTGGATTGACTATGGACCATGGACCATTGACGATCGGAGGAAGAATCAAATATCCAATACCCAACTCTCAATGTCCAATGTCCAAGTATTTTGTTTCGGCTGCTCACTGTTGGATATTGGTAATTGAACATTCGATATTGGACATTTTATTGCTTTTCGTCATCTATCGTCCATGGTCTATGGTCACTCCGCCGCCCCAGGTCGCACAATTACTCAAACCTCAGTCGGATTTGGCGGTGGATTCGGGCCAAGGGCTTGCGTTTTTTGATCCGGCTGATTAAACTAACAATTTTTCCATGAAAACGAACTATCTAAACGATTTGCAGGACAGGATTAAAAGTAGAGGCCCGGTGAACATTACCGGTCTGAAAGGGTCATCTCTGGCCTTTGTCCTGTCACAGATAGAAGATTTCCGCGGCCCCGTATTAATAGTCACACCCGGTCTGGAAGATGCCGAAATTCTGGCTAAAGAATGCTCTTTTTTTTGCAGGCGCCCCGTATTTGTTTTTCCCCCGTATGAAGTGTTCCCTTTCAGCCGGCTTTCGCCGCACAAAACGACCGTAAGCCGGCGCATAGAGACTCTGTACAAGCTGATTTATGACGGCCCCGTATCCATAGTAATCGCACCCGTGGAGTCCCTGCTTCAGAAGCTTGTGCCGAAGAAAACAGTGGCGGATTTCGCCGAGTATATAGTCTCCGGCGAAAACCTCGATCGCGAATCTCTGAAGAAGAAGCTCATTGCCGGCGGATACGAGGCAACCTCCCTGGTGCAGGAGGTCGGAGATTTCAGCATACGTGGAGGCATTATAGATGTATTCCCCCCTATGTACAGCGATCCGGTGAGAATTGACTGCTTTGGCGACTGGGTGGAGTCGATAAGGAGCTTCGACCGCCTTACCCAGCGGTCTCTAAAGACATTGCAGGAGATGACGATACTGCCGGTGCACGAGGTAATACTTGACGGCGGAAGATCTTCATATGCACTTCAACATATCCGGCAGTACGCTTTAGAAAAGGATCTCCATCTTGAGGGCATTAGAGAGATTGAAAACGAGATCGAACAGAAGTCCCATTTTGCCGGATCAGAATTCTTTCTACCAATATTCTACACGCAATTAGATACCTTGCGGGACTATTTACCCGGAGATATCCTTCTTGTAACTACCTCATATTCGGAAATAAGAGAACGGGAAGAGTCTTTTCGGTCGAGGATCCGGGAAGCGGCGCTGAACGTCAAAGATGAGCCGCGCTTCTCTCCGGAACCCGGCGATCTCTATCTTATGGATGAACAATGGGAGGCGGTAATCTCGCCGGCGGTCCATATGAGGCTCGGGTCTTTTGCCGGGGAGGACTCCCCGGATGAACCGGTTCTGCATTTTTCCATTCTGGACAATGCCGCCCTGAAAACCGAGCTTGGCATTCTTCACCCGCAAGCCGATTTTCTCCACTCCGTCATGGAAATGATCAGGTCATGGATAGACGACGGTGAATCAGTCTATCTCTTATGTGATACGCCTGATGCTGCGCATCGCATGGAAGCCGTTCTTGCCGACAATGATATCGACTCGGGGATAAAGGACTCCAACTTCTCCTTTGAGGCGAAGAGAAGACCTGAATCGGTAAACATCTACGTTACAGACATGAAGCGCGGGTTCAGGTTTCCGGCATACAGAATGGTCTTCTTGACGGAAGACGAGCTGGCAAAGGGAAAAGCGCGAAGGCCGGTCAGCTTCAGAAAAAAAATCGCGCCATTGCTTAATTTCAGCGATCTGAAACCCAATGATTTCGTGGTGCATCGTGACCACGGAATTTCTTACTATCGCGGACTTGTCACGCTTGCCGTCAACAACACTGTGAACGATTATCTCCTGTTGGAGTATCGCGATGGAGACAAGCTCTATCTTCCTGTTTACAGACTGAATGTACTCCAGAAATACATTGGCGTGGAAGGACACGACCCGCAGGTTGACAAACTTGGCGGCAAATCGTGGCACATTGCAAAAGGGAAGGTCAAGGAAGCAATCTGGCAGGTCGCGCACGAGCTTCTGGACATCTATGCCCGGCGCAAGGTGGAAAAGGGATTCGCCTTCTCGGCGCCGGATGACTCCTGCCGGGATTTTGAAAAAGAGTTCCAGCATGAAGAAACCCCGGATCAAGTCGCCGCAATTGAAGAAACTTTGCGCGACATGAGCATGGCGAAGCCGATGGACCGGCTGATATGCGGCGATGTCGGCTACGGAAAAACTGAAGTGGCTTTACGGGCTGCATTTAAAGCATCCATGGATGGTAAACAGGTTGCAGTACTGGTGCCGACAACCGTCCTGGCCGAGCAGCACTACAAGACCTTCCGGGAGCGGTTTTCGTCGTTTCCGGTTAAGGTGGCCTGTCTCAGTCGTTTTCGCACGCCCCAGGAGCAGAAGGAGATACTCTCACAACTGTCAGAGGGCAAAACAGATATCATAATCGGCACTCACCGGCTGCTTCAGAAAGACATTCACTTCAGAGATGTCGGGCTCTTGATAGTAGACGAGGAGCACCGTTTCGGCGTCAAGGCTAAAGAACGCCTCAAGGACATCAAGAAAACGGTGGACGTGCTTACCTTAACGGCTACCCCCATACCCCGCACGCTTCAAATGTCACTGCTCAGTGTGCGGGATCTAAGCGTCATGAACACGCCGCCCCAGGACAGACTCCCGGTAAAGACTTATGTGACCAGATTCGAAGACGACGTTATAAAGGAGGCAATTCTTCGCGAACACGAGCGCGGAGGTCAGGCATTCTTCGTCCACAACCGGGTGGCCAGCATCAGCGTTGTCGCTGAACGGCTCCAAAAGATTCTGCCGGGGCTCAAACTGGCTGTCGCTCATGGCCAGCTCTCCAGCCGGGCGCTGGAGGAAGTGATGGTAAGATTCGTGCGTCGCGAGATAGACGTGCTCGTCTGCACAACCATCATCGAATCGGGTCTGGATATACCCTCCGCAAATACGATCATTATTAACCGGGCAGACCTTCTCGGCCTGGCGGAAATTCATCAGCTCCGAGGCAGGGTAGGCCGCTCCAGCAGCCAGGCTTATGCTTACCTCCTCGTGCCTCCTTCGTCATACATCTCAAGAGACGCCCAGAAAAGACTGGAGGCCCTCCTTGACTTCAGCGAGTTAGGGAGTGGATTCAAACTTGCCATGAGCGACCTGCAGATAAGAGGCGCAGGCAACATTCTCGGGACGAGCCAGACCGGGCACATTGCGTCGGTCGGTTATGATCTCTATCTTGATCTCCTCGAAAAAACGGTGAATGAGCTCAAAGGGATCCCGGTCGAGGAAGACTTCGAACCGGAGATCAATCTCGAAATTTCGGCTTATATTCCGGAAGAATACGTGCCTGAGCCCGAGCAGCGGCTTGTAACCTATCGCAGGCTGAACATGGCGCAGGACATACCGGAACTTGAGGATATACGAAACGAAATGAACGACCGGTACGGACCGGCGCCGCCCCAGGTGGAAGCTCTCCTTTCGATTCTGGCTGTTAAGCAGGATCTGAAAAGATTGAGAATAGGGCGTTTGGAAGCCAAGAACGGCTTCATCGTCCTTGGCTTCAACGAGAGTTCGAATGTCCCGCCTGAGGTCATCCTTAACATGATGCGGCGCGACAGAAAGAGATACAGATTCACCCCGGAACATAAGCTGTATGTCAGCCTGTCCGAAGAGCAGAAGCTGCAACCTCTCGAGGAGATTAAAAAAATCTTGCAAGCCCTTTTTCAAAATGCTAAGGTTCGCTAGTCGGAAACAGGTTTAAAAGCCGATAAAATCAAGGCCAAACCTAGTAATGAGATTTCTTATTTCTTTTTGCGTCCTGGTATCCTCATTCTTCTCCCCATTTGTTTTTTTTCCGGTCACCACAGCTTCTGCAGAGATCATTGATCGCATAGTAGCCGTTGTTAACGATGATGTAATAACCCTGGCCGATTTGGAAAGCGAGCAGCAACTCTTCCTGGAATACATGAGGGCGGAAAACCCGGACAGTCTGGCAGAAAAGGGAAACGACTCTCTCAGGATGGATATGCTGAACAAACTCATTGATCGCAAGCTGACGGAGCAGGAAGCACAAAGGATTGGACTGTCCGTCTCCGAGACGGAAATAGACGCCGCTGTTGAAAGGATACTCCAGAATTCCAGAATCAACAAAGATCAGTTGGCTGCACGGCTGAAGCAGGAAGGGGTGCCGATGGAGCGGTATCGTCAAAATCTGAAGGAGCAGATACAGAGAGGGAAGCTGGTCAGTCAGGAAGTCAGGTCCAAGGTGGTCATAACCGACGATAAGGTCAAAGAGTATTATCAGAATAATCGGAATACCTTTAACAAACGTATGAAATACCGGCTGCGGCATATCGTGTTCAAAATGCCTGCCGGTGGGAATAAGGAGACAATCCGGAAAAAAGCTGACGATGTGAAGAAACAACTTCAGGAGGGCGCTGATTTTGAGGAACTGGCACGCATCTTCTCGGAGTTTCCCACTGCTTCTGAAGGCGGAGATTTGGGATATGTCGAAAAAGACGAACTTGCGCCATACATAATCCAGGCTGTGACCGGTCTAGGGGTGAATGATGTCAGCCCGGTTGTGGAGACCCCGGTCGGCTATCAGATTTTCAAGGTTGTAGACAGCGTGGAGCCCAAAGAAAAAGCATTCGAGGAAGTAAAGGAAGAGATATACCTCATGCTGACAGAGCAATATACGAATAATCGTTTTGCTGCCTGGATAAAAGACCTGCGGGCAAAGTCCTATATTGAGGTACTATTATAGTAACTGTTCACCGTTATCCGTTCACCGTTGTCCGTAAGAACCGGAAAAGCATTCCTTCGGTGAACGATCATTAGATGCTGGTTCCAGGTTCACGGTTCAGAGTTCACAGTTAAACCTGGAGCTGTGAACCATGAACTTAGAACCAAATCGGTGGACGGTCAACGGTTACAGTCTATTCCTATCTATTAGGGCTGGTGGGGCATATGGATTCCTTTGGCGACTATCTCAAGAGCGAACGGGAAGTTCGGAGTGTAACTCTGGAGGAGATTGCCGGTGCAACAAAGATCAGCATCAGCATGCTTAGGGCTATTGAGCAAGGAAAAGAAGACAAGCTGCTGGCGCCTGTTTTCGTTCGAGGGTTTGTTCGCTGCTATGCCAAATACCTGGGATTGGACGAAAATGATGCCATCCTCCGCTATCAGAGACAAATCGGCAGATCGGAAATCCCGGAGGTCAAAGAGACCCCGCCTCCTGAAGAGAGAAGCCCCCGGCCGAAACTGAACAAAAGGATCCTGTGGGCGTCGGCGGCCATCGCCTGTATTGTCGCCGGTCTCGGGGTTGTTATCTATACCGTACAGGAACCATCCAGAGAGCCTTCGCATATTCCGGACAGGAAGCAGCAGATACCATCTCCGCCACAATTGCCGGCCGGCGCCGTACCGGTCACGCCCCCCTCACCGGTCACTGCTGTTCCATCCGACACTACCGCCGGCACTGCAGCCCCGGCAGTTGAGCCCGCTTCTCCCACAGAATCGCCGGCACAGACCCCTCAGACCAGAGAGCCGAACGAGGAGCAGGTTGCTGATGGAGAGAAGCACGTGTTGCAGGGCATCTTTAAAGAGGATACCTGGATACAGCGTATGACGCCGCAAGGAGCTCAAGAGTATTCTTTTAAGGCGGGAGAGACTTTTACCTGGACGGTGGATAAGGGAATAAGACTGCTGGTCGGCAATGCCGGCGGAGTAGAGTTTTCCTTTGATCGCAAACCGGTAAAGTCGCTTGGGAAAAGTGGCCAGGTAGTAAGCGTTACCTTTCCCGGTCCTGCCCGGATGTGAACCAGGCTGCACCCCGCCCGCCATGAATTCGGCACCCCCTTTTTCCACGGTTCTACTGACCGCTTTCGGTGAACATCATAAATGGGCCTGCAAAGAACATCCGCCATTATTCTGAATCATCAGGACTTCGGAGAATCTGATAAAATAGTCACCTTTTTCAGTCCCTCATTCGGAAAGATAAAGGGGATTGCCAAAGGGGCGAAGAACAGCCGGAAGCGGTTTGCCAATCAGTTGGAGCTGTTTTCTCTTGTCCGGGCCATTTTCTTTGAAAAATCTTCTTCTTTAAGCCGAATCGAGGAATGCGACGTGCTGGAATCCTTTGGTTCCATACGCGAAGCCCCGCTGAAGTATGCCTATTCTGCATACTTTTCCGAGCTGGTGGATTCTGCGGTAAAGGAATGCGATCCGCATACGGAGCTCTTCCATCTCCTGGTATGGGCATTCCGCTGCATTGATCAAGGGGCGTCTTTGGGCAGATTGTCCGTTCTTTTTCAGGTGCGTCTCTTGAGCATAATAGGGTATGCCCCTACTCTAACCACGTGCACCGGATGTCAACTCTGGAAGGAAGGCAATATTTACTATAGTTTTAATCATGAGAAAGGAGGTATTCTCTGTCCTGAATGCTCTCCCGGCTACGCCTCGAACCGGCTTTCACCCGGAATTCTAAAGGTTCTATCGCTGGCGCAAAGAATGCCCATCGACAAGCTTTCCCGATTGCAGTTCGGCAGCCAGTCCCTGTCCGAAGCGGAGCAGATCCTCGAGACGTTCACACAAAACGTGATCGGGAAAGAGATCAAGTCGCTCCGCTTCCTCTCCCAAACCAGGAAATTTGTCTAGGAGTCTGTCGGACTTAGGTCCTACAGGCTCCTAGATGCGTCTACGCCATAGGGTGACAATTGACAAGACCCTTCTTTTCTGTAATCTTTTTCGAATGTGGTCTTGCTCTTGCAGTCGGGTCCGGACGATTTTTTTGCGGGCCATCTCTTTCCGCAGATTCGATATCTTGCAGTGCAGTTTTGCCAGGAAGCTCAAGATTTCCTCTTTTCTGCTCCATCACTGCCATATTATTCGGCATAAATGAACAAAAGGGCAAATTTTGGCGCCATTTCCGGATATGCCGATACTGGAAATAAGGGATCCGGAAGATGCTATAGACTTTCAGATAATGTTTTTGGGAAGGCAGAAGGGAGGGGATAGTACCTGTTCGTACATCCCCGACCGATAACGCACCCAAAAGCTTTATCTGGAAGTCTATAATATCCCGTGCATAGGTCAATACCCAATATCGAATGTCCAATACCCAATGTTCAATGTCCAACGGATCCTCTCCTGGTTGGAAATTGGTTATTGAGCATTGAACATTGGACATTGACTAAGGGTCTGTCAGGAAATAAGTTGCGCAATTTTGAGTGCTGAGGCACCCGTCCGGCAAGACGCGAGGAGGGCGCATACCCGTGAGTATGCAACCGAAGAGCAACGCAGCCGGACGGGATGGATCGGCGCTCAGAATGCTCAAGTTATTTCGTGACAGGCCCTAAGGAAGCGAGGAGTTTTTAATGCTGCCTGAATTCATAGAGGGCTTGTTGAGGCCGGAGGCATATCCCCACCCCACGGGCCAAATAAGACTGATACAGACACATATTTCATATGTCCTCATGACCGGCGAAATCGTCTACAAAATAAAAAAGCCGGTAACTTTCGGCTTCCTTGATTTCACGACGCTCGATAAAAGAAAATACTTTTGCGAGCGAGAGGTGATCCTTAACCAAAGGCTCTCCCCTGAGATCTATATAGGCGTTCAGCCGATAACCGCCGCCGGTCATGATTATTTTGTCAACGGTCCAGGCCGGCCCGTCGAGTATGCCGTTAAGATGCGCCAGATGCCCCAGGACCGCATGATGGATGCCCTTATCAACAAGAAGGAGATTCAAGAATGGATGATCGATCGCATAGTTGATAAACTGGTTCCCTTCTATGAACGTGCAGCGGTGGGGCCGGGCATAGATTTCTATGGCGAGATCCCGCAGATACGGTTCAACGTGGAGGAAAATTTCCTTCAAATAACAAGCTATGTCAGCCGTGCGCTTTCAAAGAAACGGTTTGAGGCCATCCAGTCGTATGCTCTTTCATTCTTGAAAGACAAATCAGCGCTTTTTCAGGAGCGTATAAAATCAGGAAAAATCAGGGACGGACACGGAGATCTATATTCCGCAAATATCTGCATTGCCGAGGATGTACACATTTACGATTGCATAGAGTTTAATGAGCGTTTTCGCTATGGCGATGTCGCCTCGGATCTTGCTTTCCTGGCTATGGATTTGGATTATCATCACTTGCAGGATCTGTCGAACCGTCTGGTAAACCGGTACATCAAGCTCTCGGAAGATTATTCTCTGGCAAAAGTGCTTGACTTCTACAAGTGTTACCGCGCCTGCGTGCGAGGCAAAATACACTGCTTTTCTGCGGACAGCCCGGAAATAGATGAAGAGCAGCATAACCGCTCTCTGGCTGCGGCCAGGAGATATTTTGAACTCGCCCGGCTTTATGCCGGCGGCGGGGGGAGACCTTTATTGTTCGTCATATTCGGACTCATCGCCGGTGGGAAAAGCACTCTGGCCGAAGCGCTCGGCAAAAAACTCAATACCGTTCCGTTGAGCTCGGACCGAACGAGAAAGGAACTGGCCGGCATAAGTCCTGCCGAGAAAAGGCCCGAAGCTTTCGGCCAGGGTATATATGGCGCCGAGTCTTCTCGTCTGACCTACCGGACTCTGCGGGAAGAAGCGCGGGAGAGGATTATGGCGGGTGAGTTGGTAATCCTGGACGCCGCGTACGGTAAGCGCGATGAAAGAACGACTGTGGCTGAAATGGCCGAAGAGCTCGATATCCCTTATTGCTTTATATATTGTCATTGTTCCGAGTCGGAGACCAGAGTCAGACTGGAAAAACGGGCAAGAAGCCCTGAAACCATATCCGACGGACGCTGGGAAATTCTCACCGAACAGGCCAGGTTTTTTGAGCAGCCCGACGAGATCCCGGAGGATCACCTCCTGCGTATTTCTACTGATGCCGATCCGGACGAGCTGGCAACCCGGGTCCTGGAATCCTGTATGCCGGGAATACAGCCACAAAGGCATCAAGACACAAAGAATACTTCCTGAAAAAAGGTGACGTGTGGTTTGCCTGAAACAACTATTGGGTCATCTCACCATGTGGCGTATAGTCTCGTATTGCATGCAAATCGCTGAATTGTGAGCCTCCTGCAAAACTCCTGTAGCCGGTCTTCTCGTCATTCCGGTCCGCCGACGGAGAATCCAGTAATTTCAGAACTCCTGATGTCACGGATTTTGATTTGATACCAGTTTCGGGTGATCCGGCCATCCGGAAAAACTCCTAATCGGACAGGCGGGACGCCTGTCCTACGGTTCGCTACGGTCGTAGGACAGCCGTCTCGGCTGTCCTTCCTGAGACCATCCGAAGGCAGGTATCAAATCATAATCCGGATGACATCTTGGTTTGAACTGAGGTACTTTGCCAAATTCAACGGCTTATGGCGAAATAGCGCTGTATGGAATCAGGAGTTCTGAATTTCAACCAGATCGAGAGGCGCCTGGACACCGGTTTTCACCGGCGTGATGACTTTTTCAAGAGGCTCTTGTTACAAAGTTTTGCACCCGCAGATACTCAATGCGGGGAACAGCATGACCGGATGGACCTTTGCTTTTCATGATTGACTCCTATACCTAACCCGGACAAGCCGGAAAGCCGGAAATCCGAAACTCTAAATCCGAAATCCGAAACAAATCCGAATGACCCAAGAACGGAAAACTCAAAACGTTAGAAGACAAGACGCTGCCACGTCAATGGCACGAAAGTCTTGCCAAACAATGCACGAGAGGAAGGGACAACGTCTCGGCACTCCCTCATGCTGACGGTTCACCACCCCTTCTGTAGCGATTCCAACTGGCTCGTCGAATCCAGAACCCGGCTGCAGGACTCCCAATCTACGTTTTCAATCCGGTCGTAACGCATTTCGAAGGGATGGCGTTTCGGCACGGCATCGATGACCCGTTTGGCCTCCTCTTCGTCCTTCAGGGCAGCAGCGACCCAGACGTCTTCCAGGGTGTCGGGGATCTGGCCGAACATGTTCCGGATGTTCTCAAGGCGCTCGGACAGGAGCTGATGAACGCGGTCCTCCACGGAGCCCTTATAGCGCATGTTGTAGATCATAACCTCCGGCCGCAACTGGCCGATCCGCTGGATCCGACCTTTGCGCTGCTCCAGCCGCGTCGGGTTCCAGGGAAGGTCCAGATTGATGAGAGACCCCAGGCGCTGCAGGTTGAGTCCTTCCGATGCGGCGTCCGTGCCAATGACCAGGCGCAATTCTCCGCTTCTAATCCGCTTTTTGATCTCATCGCGATTCATGCGGCGGAATACGCCCTTCTCGATGATGCCCGATTTTGCCGCACCGGCGTAAATGGCGATCTTTTCGTCAGGCATCCCTTTGGATAGATGATGACCCAGCCAAAGGACCGAGTCGTAATACTGACTGAAGATAATGCAGCCCAAAGAAAGCCAGCCTCCCATACCTGCGGCGCCTGTGGAAAGGATTGTCTCCACTTGACGGAGCTTCGGGTCCTCATCCCTGTTTTCTTCCAGGATTTTCAAGAAACGTTTTAGGGCGCCCCTTTCTTCATCCGTCAGGGGGTAAATGGAAGACAGTGATTCCTGGCCATCGTCATTGAATTCCTCCTCAGAGCTGTCGGTGTCGTTATTGAGCATCTGGATCGCGGTCAATCTTCCCGCCTCGATGGTGCTTCCCACCCGGCGCAGTAGGAGGGTCTTCATGAAACCGGAATTGAGTCCGGGCCTGTGGGCAAGGATAGCGCAAAATTCCTCTGCGGCGTCATAAGCATCCCGGAGAAAGGGCGGCAGGCTAATGGCCTCGGCGTCACTCTCGCCGAAAAGGCGCACCTCGATCCGCTGGAGATAGGGTTCATTGGTTTGGGGATCGCTGGTATTTTCCAGGAAATCGCGGGTCCGCCGAACGATGTGACGTATGAAGGGATTGTGCATCAGAAAGAAGTCATTCGACAGCCGCTTTATCCGCTGCCGATCCGGTTCGGGCAGGCTGTGAAAGGCCTCCGGCGATGCCCAGGATTCGGAAGGACTGATCTTCAGGCTGCGACGGAGCAACTGAAAATCCTTGCCCTCCTCCGGCGGCGGCAGGGGGTCCCGCATCCATTCCCAGAGATCCGTCGTCTCCTCGCCGGGCTTGGTTTGTTCAAGCACAAGATCAATTCCTTCCTGCGGCCGGGTCCGCCAGCGGCTATAAAGGGATCCAAGGACGCCACCCTGCCCCTCGTTCAAGGCGTTCAGGAGATCCCATGCCTCGATCGGATCGAGCTGCACCGGCGTCGCCGTGGCCAATAGCAGGCTCCTGGTTCTGGTTGCAATATCCATAAGGAATCGCAGCAGGTTGTTGGGCTCGGCCTTTTCTCCCCGGTGCGTGGGGCCGAGATTGGTTCGCCTGGCCCGGTGCGCCTCGTCGAGGATGACGCACTCGTAGGCGAGATCCTTGATCAGGTTGACGGTTTCGGAGCCCCGGATGATGAGCCCCGTGGACATGATGCCGATCCGGCGGGGGCATTTTCTCATCCCCTGGGGGCCAAATTCCGGATAGACCACGCCCTGTTCGTCGATCCACTGCCTGCCGTTCCACCGCGCCGAGGGTAGTTCCAGGAGGTTCCAGAGCTCGTCCTGCCACTGGATCATCAATGGCTTGGGAACGAGGATGAGAATGGGTTTGTCGCCATAGAGGGCCATCAGTTTGGCGGCGAGGGCCAGTTGGACCGTTTTTCCCAGACCCACCTGATCGGCCAGAAGATAACGGGCGCCGCCGTTCTTGTGGGCGTCGAAGGCCAGTTTTATGAATGATTTCTGGTGCGCCCACAGGCCGTTTTCGCGGCGATAAATGGGAAGCTCTACGATGGGCCCGGCGGGCTCAGCCTCAGCCTCCTTCCAGGCCGCAATGTCCGGGATGACGAAACGGTGAATCAGCCGGACTACATCCTGAATCACGGCCTCCGCAAGGTCCACCGCTTGGGAGGAATGCCATAGAGCGTCGAATTCCTCCTGCACCCATCGGACACCGTCCTCGCTCTCGTCCAGCCAGACAAGTTCATAGTTGCTGACCCAGGCCGTCCGGGATTCATTGGCGCTACCGATGAAGCATACCCTCGATCCGTCTGTTCGGGTAATCACACCGGCCTTGCCGTGGATCAGGCCGAAGGCTTCGTCGGGGAGGACCTTCACCTTGAGAAGGCCGTTGCTGAGAAAATCGTAGAGCCGCTGAAGCCTGGCCTTCATGGGTGCGCCGATCTCGGCGGGGAGCGAAGCGCACCATTCGCGGTGCATCCCCCACTTGGCCTCCCGCGCGGTCTGGACGTCCAGGGGATTGAGGCAGGAGTTGCAGACCACCCGGGCGCAGGTCTCGCCGCCTTCCGGCGTCATCCGTTCCAGAGCCTCGCCCGCCACCTCCAGAAGGGATGAGCTGAAGAACCCGGCAATCCGGTCGTACCGGCAGGCGCCCTGCAACCGGTCGGCCAGGAAGTCCGTCAATGGACTGCGGCGGGAGGAATAGCGACGGATCATCGGTTGTCACCGTTCCAGAAGTTGTTCCACTTCCTTTACGAACCTTATGGCAAAGGCAAAAGCATGTCTCGCTTCCTCCTGGGAAACGAGGCCAAGGGCATCGTATATGACGCGATGCCTTTTACTTCTCATCTTATCGAAAATGTAGATATCATCACGAAATTTCTCACCCAGGGCAATTTCAGCGAACTCAACGGCAACCTTGTGTTGTCCTTCTCCCGCGGTCGGTCTGAAACCGTTGGCAAACATTAAAGCCCTTGTTGCCTGCAGGACTGCGTTGTACGCCATGCTGAAGGCCCAGTCGCGGTCTATGGCCATCATCGCTTTTGCCGCCTTGATGTCTCTTTTGGCCAGCGCCAGTCTGCTTGCGGCCTGAGCCGGCGATGCAGCGAAGGGCTTGATCAGGCCTCTATTGAGCAAGTCTTCGTAAGTCATCCTCATTGCCGATCAGCATGATTTTCGGATCCGCCATCACCTTGCCGATAAAAGGGTCCTGATCCTTCATGCGCTGCTTCATTTCCGATATCTGAAATAGAGAGGGATTGATGTCGCGACCAAGCAACTTCTCAGGCTCTCTCAATCGTTTCAAGAGATTCTCAAGGGGCATTTCCCCTACGACCATCAAATCGATGTCGCTCCTGTCATTCTCTGTGCCGCCGGCAAAAGATCCGTATATGAATGCGTATTCGATATCTTTGTCGTCCGATAAGACCTGCTTGAGCAGAGCGGGAGCCCCCCTGGTTTTGAAAAAAATGGATTTCAGTTCCGAATAGATGAGGAATCCGGGATTAACGTGGAAGTATTTGAGATTGCCTGATTTGCTGCTGGTCAGAAGTCCTATGGACTCAAGGTTCTTCAATTCGGTACTGATGTTTTTATAATCCTCTCCGGTGATCCTTTCCAACTCCCGGAGGTAAAACGATTTTTCCGGGTGCAGAAAGAAGGTGCTCAACAGCTCTATTCGGACTTTTGAGGAAAATAGTTTGTGCAGCATGGCCATCTCCCATGATGGTCATTATACATCAACTGATGGTTATGTTACATCAAATATCTACCGCCCGAAGGCAACCCAGATTTCGACATGGTACTTAATACTACAGCGACAGTTTTGTCATTCCCGAGGTCTTAATCGGGAATCTGGTCTATTTTAGAACCATATCCGTCCCCGAGTGCCTGTATCGGGGATAAAAGCATTCGGGGATGACAGGAAAATTGGATTTCTTGTACTTCAAATTAGGATACTTTTCTTTACTATGAAGACATCGTGTGAAATGTCGCTGTAGTGTTAAGGGACTCGGAAATAACAAATATACCAAGATCGCGCCTGGATTTGGGTCAGGTTGGGCTGATTCGATTGAGCAAAACCGCGGGCGTAGCGGGCTACATCGAGGATTTTGCGATTGAGAATCGGCCCAAGATGGCCTGAAGCCAGGATGGGAGATGGTATATTTGTTATTTCCGAGTCCCTAAGGTCGCCGACCGCCTCTTCGGCGCTGTAGCAGTATCGCCCCCTTGCGACCAGATCCGATATGAATTTCATTGCCGTCACGGGCTTCCATTTCAAATGAATTGCTCAGGCAAAGTAACACTTTGCGTTACTTCAGTCGAGCGATACCTGCGTCCCTTGTAGAGAAAGGGAAGCGTTGTTGGGATCATGAGTTGAGGTGGCGGCGTAGAAGTGATAGTGGTGGATGATGCCGAGGAGATCTCGAATCGATGCTGCCGGAGCCTTGCGCCCCGTGATGGTCAAGAGCATTGAAAGGGGAGCTGTGTTCCGTAGCGATGCCGAGAGGGATTGCTTCCTGGAGCGATTGGGGAAAATCCTCCTGCTGAAAACGGGGCCGGTACCTGTTTGCAGAGTCATACGGCACATTCTGACCGGAGCTGGGTTCCCAATATCTCCCTTGGCGCGAAAACCGGAAATATCAATTCCATCATGTCTTTTCATGATGTCCCGCTGGCTTTCCCACCTTCAAGATGTGCAATAGAAGGGAACGTGCAGCGGGGGACCCTGGCCAAGCAAATTCCCTTCCGCAACATGCGCTGCGACAAGGGCGCCGAGTTGAGGCTTTTTCAGACACTGTCCGGCCCCACCAGGAGATTGCCAAGATCTTCGGCACTATTTGCAATTTCATCGTCGACAAGGGGGTTACTGCCATGTTAGAAAAGAGGGAATAGGATGAGAATGCCATTCTCACCACCATCGCCGACCGGGAATGTAATCCTTCTACTATTTAAGGAGACCGTTGAGTCATCGGAAGTGGACGGGGACAATACCGCCGAGGTGCTCAACCAGGGGGACGCAATGCGAGCGTCGCTGACCGCATGGCAATCTGAGTTAGGTAAGAAATGAGGAGTTGCCGGCATGGCTGCATTTTTTGAGAAAGAGCAACATGTCTTGATTCAGCTTGAAAACGATGACGATTGGCTAAGCTTTTATGGTGTCTGCGAAGGCTTCATCACGTTGCAGGATTTTCAACTGATTCGCGGATACCTGCAGGGAATCGCCAAAACGGTCGTTATAGAGAAAGAGTATGTGGATGCCGACTACCGGGATACCTATTTCAATTTTTTCTCCCGGAAATTCGCCCAGTATCCAAGCAAGACAATCCGGGCTAGTTTTTTCACCCGTAAGATATCACCCAGGATGTTGTTCAAACTGGATCAGAATCAGGAGGAGTACATCGGATTCATTGTGCTGAGGCCGAACCGTGTTTCTTCCATCGGACGCACAATTCTGGATCCGGCCAAATTGCCTTTTGTCAAAGGACACATCTGCGTCTCTCAATACCCGGTGCATATCCTTGGCGCGGAATTGATCGCAAGAGGGTTTCCCTATATGAGCCAGGACACTGATGTGACGGTTTGCGCCCATGCTGCCTGCTGGATGATATTTCGCTACTTCAGCCAGCGTTATTATCGCTACGCCGAGAAATGGCCTTACGAGGTGACACAGCTTACCAAGGATGTCTCAACCGGCAGGCTGGTGCCCTCCAAGGGGTTGACCGCCTACCAGGTAACCGAAATGTTCTCAAATTTTGGATTCTCCCCGGAGACGTACATGCGGCTGCACTGGGGAGACTTGTTTGATAAGTTGCTTTATATGTACGTTGAGTCCGGGCTGCCTGTTGTTGCTGCACTTTCAAGTCGTGGTCATGCAGTGACCATTATCGGCCATCTGTCGGACTACAATATCGCCTTGCCCCCAACTCCGACATCAAGCGACGCATACTTGTGCGGCCTGATTGCCAATGATGACAATTTCCTGCCGTACCACGCAATTAGAAGGAATGATCCGGTCCCCACAACCGGCTACTGGTCACGATTCAAAATGGAAGAAATTGACACGTTTATAGTGCCGCTGTATGAAAAGATACATCTGTCAGCAGAACACGTGATCAAGTTGTCGGAAGCGATCTTAACCCATGAGGCATTTGGACTCAATGCCCGCTCAGCCCTGCTGAAATATGAGGATATTGTTACCCGAACCTTTCTGACGTCATCAAAATCATTCAAGAAGATGCGGAGGAACGATTCAGTGCCGTTTGGCGTTGCGGACGTCTATTGTGAAATGCCCATGCCGAAGTTCATCTGGGTCTGCGAAATCTCTACTCCCGACTTGTTCAAAGATGGAAGAATTGCCGGCGAGATTCTCTTGGACGCCACTGCGAATCATCATGACAGGATGGCCTTTTTGTCGATACACTACCCGGATTTTCTTTTGCTGAACGACCGAGACTTCTTGACGGATGCCCCGGGAAGATTCAAATTCGGAACTCTTGACACCCATACAGTTATTCCATACCCTTGTTATGTGAATAACCTCTGCGAGGTTTGATATGCG
>JAZDGK010000188.1:0-4811 GCA_043806955.1 Pseudomonadota bacterium
CAACTGTACCATATCTTCAACCGATCTTCGCTCGCAAAGTCCTCAAAATAGCCGGCTATTCCTCCGGCTTTGCTCCCTCAGATCGATCGAATCTATGGCACATTTGGGCGCGAATTCTACCGATTTATTCTTGCGCAAGCCCTAAGAAGACCGGCCGGTTTTGCCATACCATAACCCTCTGCCTTCAATCTGCACTTCCGCTCGATCCCTCGAACGATTATGTATGGAGTGCTCCAGCGACATCAGTATAGGCTCTCTTTGACGCAGGCATGACTATAGGAAGCATTCTTTCCGCCTGGCAACTTATAATTTTATGGACGTCCCGCATGCCCCGCCGGTAGATACTGGATCAGGCGTTGCGCAGGATTTCTGCAACTGATTCATGGAATTTGTGACGCACTGCGTTACAAATTGGCTGGCCCTTGTCTGCCGGTTTGATGTTCTTTCCTCGACTGATTGGGATTTTTTTCTTCACGCGCCCATCCTCTTCAATACCCTTCAGCGCGGTGCCGCCTATCTGGCCCTGTGGTGCGCCTTTTCTGCAGGTCCTCAGACTCACTCCGCAATCCGAATTTGACAAGGTCTGCTCAGCACTCAGCACTCCCTTTTCCGCAATCCGAAATCCCCTCTACGTCGGGTGAAATAGCAAAGAGCCAAGAGCGCCGAGCACGGAGTTGAATTCTTTTTCCCCTGCTCTTGAAGGCGGATATCATCTTGCTCAATTCTTCGAGATCGGTGACGGTTTCTTCCTCAGAATCGATGTATCCTCTCCGTCTGAATACTTTCAGCATGGATACGACTTCATAGATCGATCTTCTGGAATATCCAAGGAACTGCTTGAATTCAGGTTTGGTATCGCAGCCGGAACCTTTTTGCCCTTCACGTATCCTGGCCGGTTTTGGTCTAATCTGGTGTTAGTGTATGTCCATCGCCTCAAAACGGCCTAAAACCACATGGATATCTAATCTGGTTTGTCAAGAATGAAGACCTGACCCCGGTTCTTTCCTGCTTAATTCATCTATTTCTTGAGCCTTTTCTCAGTCTTGCCAAGCAGCCGACCAGGCCAGACCCGACGAGGAAAACGGTGCCGGGAATCGGTACAGGATTCGGATTCTTCGCCCATAACTTGAACTCATATGTGCTGTGACTGGGTTGGGCGTCGTAGAAATGGACTCGCGTCGTATAGTCATTTGTCGCGCTTGGAGCCTGGGACAATTCCATCGTACTCCGTCCCCGAATAAACTCGAACCACACTTCAACATTGGGCCCATAAAGGCTTTCAATTGGGGAAAGGCCCTGGACGGTGTTGTATGCAGAGTAAGTTCCCCACCAGCCTTGGCCGGAGGGCCAATCCGTCAAAAATTCCTGGCCATTGACGATTGTTGGCTCGTAGGGGTCACTGTGCTGCTCGGGTACGACAAAACGGATGTGCTCCCATCTCCAGGTATTACCGGTCAGCTCAAAATAATCCTCTCCATCAATCTGAGCCGTGGCATGCAGATACTCGGCAAACCCTACAGGAGCGGAATGAGCCGAATCCAACGGCAGCAGAAGTGTCAAAAGGCCCAAGACACAAACTAGAAATGTGACAAACGACTTTCCGGTATAAGTCTTTGTTGAATTCACCATGGTTTCTCTCCTATTTGGAATTCTCTGATCACATTAATCTAGAATGTACAGCAATTTCCGTACCCAAATCCGTAGACTCGCAGTGATTCGAAACAGTTCGTAATTCCAATAGGTTGGCCTTCCTGGGGTGGGTTTATTTAATGGGCTCTTGAAGCAGGTATGAATAACAGATTTCCAAATCAGGAGAACTCTGTTTCCGTCCTTGTGGAGAAACGTTTCTCTCGCACCAACTCGACGACACGAAGCAGACATCCGTCAGGATGGGGACATAGCTCCGTTGCTTCCGAGGGTGGCTGAGGTGTGATACTGAAACATATTCCAAATCACAAATGACGTGACGTACGGTCCATAATTTCATAAAGAAAAGCATGAGTGGATTAGCAAAGCAGTCATGGGGGACGTCCTGCTTCGCCCCAACGTTCTCCCCTGCCAGATCGGCCCATGTCAGCCTTGACCCTTTGGGAGTTCCACTTCTACTTGCACGCGGATCGAAATTGCAACTCCAAAGCCTTTGTGATACATGTTCGTTGGAGCGATCTGTTTATCATCGTTGTCGAGTTGTCCTGTGAAAGTTGCCGGAAAAATCGGAGGGTGACATCATGGCCGGGGTGAAGTTCTTCGGGTTGTTTGCTCTTGTGTTCGCAGTTTTTTTGTACGGATGCGAAGGTGGCGGGGGTTCCAATAACTCAAATCAGCCGGCGACAGACGGCGGATTCGGCGTGGCAGGATCACAGATGGCCAGGGATACGGCTCCTGATGCCACTCAGGAGGAACTCGGCGAACTCGTACAAGGGAACACAGAATTTGCTATCGACCTCTACCACGAACTGCGAGCAGAAGAGGAGGGAAATCTTTTCTTCTCCCCTTACAGCATCTCGACGGCTCTTGCCATGGCTTATGCCGGGGCGCGGAACGAAACATCGGACGAAATGGCATCTGTGCTCGGTCTCAGTCCCCTGAAAGATAAGGTTCATGCTGCCTTCAATGCACTGGATCTCGATCTCGCCAGTTCAGAAGACGGGGAAGAGAGCGGGTTCAAATTGCGCATAGCCAATTCTACCTGGGTCCAGGACGGTTATCCTTTTGAGACGAGCTTTCTCGACCTTCTGGCTGAGAATTACGGGTCGGAGTTATGCACAGTCGATTTCAGAATTGCACCGGAAGAGGCCCGGATCGCCATAAACAATGAAGTCAAGAGGCAAACCGAGGGAAAGATTGAGGAACTTGTGACCAGAGGATTGATTTCAGAACTGACACGGTTCGTCCTGACAAATGCCATCTATTTCAAAGCAACCTGGAATACCCGATTTGATGAGGAACTTACAAAAGATGGTTCCTTTAATCTGCCGAATGGTGAAACGGCCAAGGCTGCTATGATGCATCACACAGAAAACTTTCGGTATGCCGAAGGTGCGGATTACCAATCCGTGGAGCTCCCCTACAAAGGCGGAGAGACATCCATGGTCTTGCTTCTGCCTCGTGCCGGTCGGTTCGCTGATTTTGAGAATGGGTTGATTTATTCGACCATGGACAAGATCTTTAAGGAGCTCCAAATTAGGAGAGTTGAGCTTGCCCTCCCGAGGTTTAATATATCGAGCTCCCCGGATACAACGGAAGCACTGAAGAGATTGGGGATGCACGCGCCATTTGACCCACATTCTGCGGATTTTTCCGGTATTGACGGCGGTCAAGATTTGTTCATAAGCGCGGTTGTACATAAAGCAGTGATAAGCGTTGATGAAAATGGCACCGAGGCTGCGGCCGCCACGGCAATCGTTGGGTCAACGACCAGTTATGTCGAACCGGTAACGGTTACTGTAGACCGGCCGTTCATCTTTGTGATTCGGCACATAAACACGGGAACCATCCTGTTTATGGGGCGAATAACCAATCCGACTGAATAAAGCGTTGGAGACCCTGACAGGCGAATTGCGCCTCCGGCTCCCGAACGAGCATCTCAAGAGGGTGACTTTTGGCTATGATTGAACGAGAAGGTGCTGTGCAGAGAGGAACGATGTTAACGCTCGTCACTGGTGCCGCAGGTAATCTGGGCAGTCTGTTAACAGAATACCTGCTCAAGAATACGCGCCTGAGACTCAACTTGTTGATACATAAGAAAAATGTGCCTGCTGGAATTAGAGGCAGTGATAGAGTTACGATCTTTAGAGGGGATCTGGGGCAGAAAGCTACACTGAAGGAACCGCTGCGCGGTGTCGACGTTGTGGTGCATTTCGCGGGCATTCTTTTCAAGAATGATCCGGAGAAGTTCCTTCCGGTAACGAACGTTTCATATTTCAAGAATCTCTGTGACACGGCCATGGAACAGGGCGTGAGGAGGATGATACTGATAAGCTTTCCTCATGTCGAGGGTGAGACAACGAAAGACAAGCCGGCTGTAGGGCGGTTGGATGGAATCCCCGATTCAGTTCATGCCCGGACCCGGCTGGAAGAGGAACGGTATCTCTTCGGATTCCAGGGCATTGACGGGTTTGAGCCGGTTTCCCTGCGTGTGGGAATGGTGTACGGGAAGGGGATCCTGATGGTTGATGCTGCAAGATGGCTGGCTGAAAGACGACTTCTTGGCGTATGGCGAAAGCCGACATGGATTCATCTGATCTCGAAGGATGACTTTCTTGAAGCGACAAGGGCGGCAGTAGAAAGTGAGGGAATCAAAGGCATTTACCACGCGGGCGATGACGGTTATCAAACTCTTCAGGAATTTCTTGATCAGGCTGCCACTGTCTGGGGATGCAGAAAGCCGTGGAGAATGCCCGAGAGTCTGATCTACCTTGCGGCATCAATCTGTGAGTTACAGTCCCGCTTTCTGGGAACCAGATCGCCGTTGACGAGAGATTTCGTAAAGATCGGGATGCAGTCCTATTACGGAGATACAAGCGGGATGAAAAGAGCCTTGTTGCCCTGCTTAAAGTATCCAACGCTACGGGAAGGAAAAGAGGCCCTGTAACAAACCCCCGCCCGATGACTCTCCGTCGGTATGTATGAATGGTAGTATCCGTTCACCGTTGTCCGCAAAAACCCGAAAATCGTGTTTTTGGCAAACAGTCACCGTGATCGCGTATTCCGTTTCGGTCTCTAGTCCCTGGTGCCAGAAAACCAGGAACCAGAGACCAGCAGCCAAATATTACCCGAAAGGCGCGAGGAACGTCTTTTCGGTGAACGGT
>JAZDGK010000189.1:0-9427 GCA_043806955.1 Pseudomonadota bacterium
GCCGCTACCCTTTAGATCGAGATAGCCGTTTGTTTTTTCCTCGTTTTTTTTTTGGCATCCCGGCATTCTAGCGTTCCAGCTTCCCGGCATCGGCCATCTTAAATGGCCGATATAACGGATCGCCGATCAATACCATCTGCCAGGACCAGAAGGGGTTGGAGATGGCGTAGCACTCGGCGAGAGTCAGACGCCCCTCAAGCAAGAGGGCGAAGAAGACATCCGGCGGCGGAAAGGCCTGGACATAAGGCTCGGCGACTGGACCCAGCGTAGCCGCCACACCCTTTTCGAGCATCATCTTGCACCAGACCTGGCTGCCTTTGTTTTTCAGCGTCGCACACTCTCCGCTTGCAATATGAAATCCGACGGCGCCGCGTGCCCAGGTGAAGGCATCCACATAGTTCGAGAGGCTGTACCAGCCGCAGTAAAGCGCCGCATTCGGGCACTGGCCCGCACTGAAGAGTTTCTGCTCAGAATCAACGACAGCCGGCATTCGTTTGCTTTTTTTTTACAACACGAGCCGAGTTATGAATCGCCCGGTCGTAAAAGGCATAGCCGCTCAGCTCCTTGTCCCCCGGATCCGGCCACCTCGCGTCAAAATACGCTCTTCCGTTGAGCCCCTGGTTTTCAATCTCCATGCTGTCATCTATGATCCTGCGGACGATTACTTCCGAAGGGCCGTCCAGCCGGCTCACCATGACCACATTCTGCGGCATGGCTTCGGTCTTCTTCCCGCGATATCCTATGAAATACTTGTTGGGCAGCCAGCGGTCCAGCGAATAGTGCTCTTCTCGAACCAGGGCGAGCTCGGAGTCAACCGCGGCCCCCTGGGAGGTCTTCGGATCTCCGGAAGAGTTGATGCGAAGCGGAACGCCGTACATCATCACGAGACAATGAGATTTCTCACGTTTGGGATCGGTTTTGTTGAGGAAGGCACGAACCGGTGAGGCGATATACTTGTCGTATTCTTCTCTGCTGCAGTATTCCCCGGACGGCGCCTTGAGCTCAACCAGATTCCCGACAGGAATTCCTCGTTTCTTCATGTAGTACCCGGCCAGGTCGCAACTGTGCCAGGCCATCTTGTTGCAGACGACCACGACCCCTTCAGGCGTGAGGGCGCAGGAAACCTCAACCGGTAGAAGAATAAGGATTAAGACCAAATACCACTGCATCTCACGTTCACCCAAAAATTCGTCCCATTCTCTCCCGGAAGATTTCAAGAAACCGGTCTTTCAGATGCCCGCCCAGGAAGCTCTCTGCTATCATACTCTCGATTGTCGGTTTGATTTGTTTGAGACGGTCCAACGAGTTCTCGATCTGTTTTCTATTGAGGCCAAAATGTTCCGCCCCGGTTATAAAGTCTGCCCGGCTGAGCCGGCTTTTCTTTCCTTGCAGACTAAGACACATATCATCCCGCTCCTCGGGTAATACCAGCCTGGAATTGACAATGTCAGAAGCCGGCGAGAGTTGATAGCCGATCTCCTCCCTTCTGATGAGAGAGAAGTTTTTCGGGTGTGCATCCCCATTGCCTAACACGTAAAACAAAAGAGCGCTTTCAAAAAGCCTTAACAAATCAAGCCCCGGTACGTTTGAATGCCATTTAATGAATTTTGCCATTTTCTCATAAGATCCGGCGTACTTGTCTTCAGTTTGGAGAAGCTGTTGAAAGTCCTCTTGTTGGAGTTTTGATCCGTCTTCCAGCCGGTCAAATCGCTTGACTATATATGCAATCCTGCTGTCTTGGAGCGGGATGAGTCCATGTGCCGGAACCTCAATTCCATAAACAGATGCAATGTTCATACAGAGGTTTTCATTTTCAGGCACGGACTCAAACCCCTCTGTAGGAGGTTTAAGGATGTAAAGTCCCCCTTTTTCAACCACAACAAGTTGATGTTTTTTCCGGTGATGGATCACAGAAAGTTTTGGTTGAACGCCTGAAATGGACATCCTGCCGACCATTTTCTGTGCCTCACTGACAACGTCGGCACTCCGGAAGGGCACATCCGGGGGCGTTGCCGTTCCAAAGAGACCTCTGGAACATCCGGGGTGATAGCCCTTAACAAGAGATGCCCCAAGCTCCGCGACCTGACAAGACAGACACCTATGGTTCACGTATTGTTCCTTACCGGGATTACTTTCACGGCTCCGATACAGTCTTCACAGGTCGCAAGCAGAATGTCGAAGACATTCTCCGGGTCTATTTTCAGTGTTCGGCTCGTAATATCCAACAGCCAACCTTCGGGAATAAGCCCCAGGAAGAAAGGAAAGAGAGAACCACTTTCATAAGGCTTTTCCGTCAGGGGCAAAGTAAGACTAACAGGCTGTGCATCATTTGAGGACAAGTACTCTCTGTGATAACTAAACCGGTATCCTTCATCAGTTTTTTCCAGGAGACCTGCTTTCTTATCTCCCAGATAGACATCGGCTCTATCTTTCCTATTCTTCATCCGTCAAATTGCCTTCAATCTCCGGCCGCCAGTCAACCGGACCAAGAATCTTTCCAAACAGTCGAAGTACATGGTTAACCTTGTCTATTCTTAACGTCGCCTTACCCTGTTCCAGTTCCCGAACAAACCTCAAACCGACGCCCGCCTTACGCGCCAGATCAACCTGAGTCAATCTGTGGATTTTGCGCTGCGTCTTTACGAAGTCTCTTAGATCCATAGACGGTGTGTGCCTGTTAGCCGTTGTCCGTGAAAACTTGAAAGAGTCGAGTCCATGCGGACCGCTGCCGGATGCTGGTTCCATATTCACGCCTGCCCTGGCGCGACTTGATATGCATTTTTGGCACAATCGCACTGAATGCAACGATAGACGCTTCTACCCCATGGGCCGGGGAAGCCAGGTCTGGGCCAGGGGTTCAGGCTTCACGGTTAAATTTGGAACTGTGAACGGTCAACGGCGAACATTTGCTTAGGGTTCGCTCAGAAATAACTTAACATTCTATGCATCCCAGCTTCAGGCCAGCTTCGTCCGATCCTCAACTGCAAAATCCTCGAAATAGAACGACTATTCCTCCGGTTTTGCAGCCTCGGATCGAACAAATCTGACCCAAATCTGAGCGCCTAAAATGGCAATTTATTTCTGAGCGAACCCTTACATATCAGCCTCTTGCAAAAGTCCCGTCTTTGCTTCGTGCTCTCACTCGTAATCGACGCTCAGGTTGCGGGTTGTGAGTTACGCGTTACGAGTTAACATCATAAAAACACTTTCATTTTTCTGGCTCCTCGTGTTGAGTCTTCTTAACCCGAAACACGGCACTCGGAACACGAAACAGAGTTTTGCAAGAGGCTAATATTATACCCTTCAGGGATTACAAGAGTATTATCAGCAGAATATTATATCGTAAAGGGTATAATCTTGCTATGCTTCATAATAATAATACCTTTCGGGTATAACTTCAATAACCATTCCACATATAGACTTTCAGATAATGTTTTTGGGAAGGCAGCAGGGAGGGGATAGTACCTGTTCGTACATCCCCGACCAATAAGGGTCTGTCACGGAATAACTTGGGCATTCTGAGCGCCGATCCATCCCGTCCTATAGCAACTTCGACCCACTGTGTTAAGTGTGTGCAATGCTCAGACCATCTTGGGGGAGAGGGGAGGGTGAGGGGGCTGACCGGGCAGGGTTCCCCCTCACATCGATCCTCTCCGCCAGGATGGTGGAGAGGATGTAAATTCCTTAATTCAACAGCATACAGCGCGCACTGACGTCAGTGACGCTATGCACGACTTATGGGTAAAGGGCGGGACTAGACTCTTTCAAGTTTTTACGGATAACGGTGAACGGTGACCATTTTTGCCAGGTAGGTCTCTATCTCGGTTACGAATTGTAAGAAATCACCGTGACCCCTGGTTATGTTCTCTATCAGCCGCGAATCATCAATGATCCAGTATCTGTGCACCAGACTATTCCTGAAATCGAAAAAGGGCCTTAGTCTATCAGACAGGTCCGGAGAGATGATCTCTGCGTCTCTTGCCTTAATGATGGCATCGATATAGCCTGTTACTACAATTCCTCTATCTCTGGCCAGAATATGCTGGATTGTATTTGAAACTGCTTCGGCCAATTCGATCAAAAGGTATTTTGCCGCCTTGAGTTCTAAAGATGATGGATGCAGCCGTCCCTGTTCAGCCAACTGCCTCAACTCGGACGTGTTCTTTGTAATCTCCAGCAGATAGCGGCTGAGCCTGGTTTTGTCTAGTCTCATAAGATCAGCTCATCCACAAAGCCTTCACATTCACGATATTTCATCCCGTATGCCTCGATAAACTCGGCCCGCTTGTCAAAGACCTTGTCCACCAGCAATTGGCCGCTTTCGAATACTTCTTTCAGATACAAGAGGGCAAAGACGTCTCCGCGTTCGACTATCTGGTTTATTATGCGGATATCAAAGGAGTCGGGTGGAAAACCCGTTGCTCTATGTAACTCGACCTTCAAGTCTGCAGACACACGCAAAGGGTCTGCCTCGGAAGCTGAATAGACGGCGATGTCTATATCTCGGTATTGGGGTGATTTCAGGTAAGACCCGTACAAATAAGCGAAAACGACACGGTCGTCCTTTTCCAGTACTGCTTTGATCCTCTCTTTCATAAACCTGATGACCCCAAACAAACGATCCTGATTCGAAACAGGCATTGCCCCAATATTGCATCCCTTTGATTTCGCGTCAACCCAAATCCCCCCTTATTTGAGCATTCTTGCTAGGAGTCTGTCGGACTTAGGCTGATCTACTGCGGAAAGTGGCGGGAACGGCCCAAATATCCCCGAAGTGTCGTTGCATAGAAACACTATGCGCCTCAAATTCGTGAATACTTGGTCTCGTTCCTCCACTTCCTCGTGACGATCCCCTAAGTCCGACAGACTCCTGATTTTGAAATATGTGAGCATATTGCCAACTAATTGCAATCAAAATGCAAAAACGCAAGCAAATAACTTCCCCCTTCGGTCTTTTCTTAGAGTCCCACCTCCTCACCTTCGCAACTTCCCACCCTCGGTCTTTCATGCGCATCCAGGCCTCCCAGCATCCGAGCCGTGCAGCATCCCACCTTCCCACCCTCTCATTTTTGCACCTTCATTCTTTGGAGAAGCCTCCCAGCCGCGAAGCGTCCCACATGTCATCCCCAATCCACAGCCTATTTTCTGTTGCATCCGCGGGCGAAGTCAAAATACGTCCGTGAAATCACTTCACCTTGGGTGGTGGATTGACCACGGACCATGGACCATTGACGATATGTTTTCGTGGTCTATCGTCCATCGTCTATGGTCAATCCGCCGCAGTAGATCAGATAGTTACTTGCCCTGACTGACATTTGGCGGCGGATGTGGGTCATTTTATACCACTTGACATTGTCATTATGTCACTATAGGGTGGTTAATTATGACAGAGTACCTGGAACGTGAGATTGCGGCAGAGATCATAGAGGCGCTGGAGAGCATGCCTGTGGTAGTGATTACGGGAATGCGACAGACCGGAAAAACGACTTTTCTTCAAAAACAACCGAAACTTTCTGGAAGATACTACGTGTCGTTCGATGATTTTTCTCAGCTTGGAGCTGCAAAACTGGATCCGGACGGATTCGTGAGTTCTCAGGATAGTATTACAATAGACGAAGTGCACAAATGTCCGGAGGTGCTGACTGCAATAAAGAGGGCCGTGGATCGAAAGAGGATTCCCGGGCAATTCCTGCTCTCGGGATCTGCGAATCTCGCTGTTCTCAAAGGTATATCCGAAAGCCTTGCCGGGCGCGCCGTGTACTTCACTATGCACCCTTTCAGCAGGCGTGAAGTAGCCGGCCGAATTGGGGAGAAGCCGTTTGTTCGGCTCTTTTTTGAGAATCAGTCTATTCCCGGCACGATGGATTTCTCTCCCGTCAAGGCGGACGACGTCCTTACCGGTGGGATGCCGGTGGTTGCCCTTGGCCAGATCAAGAAACGTTCATTATGGTTCAAAGGTTATGAGCAGACCTATCTGGAAAGGGACATACGTGACATAAGCCAAATAGGCAATATGACGGCCTTCAGAAATCTTCTCCGTTTGGCGGTCTTGAGAACCGGTCAACTTCTGAACCCGAGCGGATTGGGGCGAGACGCCAAAATGAGTGTAAGTACAACGTCGAGGTATCTTTCCCTTTTAGAGGCATCTTTTATTACGTACCGGTTGGAGCCTTACTTGAGGAACCGGGCGAGCAGACTCATCAAATCACCTAAAATCTACGTAAGCGACTCTGGTCTTGGGGCTCATCTGGCCGGCTTGACATCTCTGGATTTTTCCAGGGACAATCCAATGTCTGGTGCGCTGCTGGAAACGTATGTGGCACAAAACCTTTTCAGTATCGTGAATTCGACATGGCCGGAGGCGCACTTATTCTTTTGGTGTGTCCAAGGAAGGCATGAGGTTGATTTCGTAATAGAAGCAGGGTCCCAGTGTATTGCTGTTGAGATCAAATCAGGGGCAAGATGGGGTGATGGAGACCTTTCCGGTCTTAAAGCATTTCTGAATGCGACCCCGAATTGCACAGCGGCAATTCTCAGCCATAATGGGCCTCGGGCTATCAGGTTGGGAGAGAAAATCTGGGCGATCCCGCTGAGTCTGCTGCTTTCATAGATTTGTTTTGGCTTTGATTTCACTGGAAGACTGTTTTTGGGCACGGATCGCTACAGCTATGTTATTTCCAGTCTGAAATTGGGACAGGCTGTAGGCTTATCTTATCCAGAAGAAATCCAATTCGTTCTTTGCCTGAATGGGATCGAACTCATGGTGATCGCAGGTAACCAACGGAACTCTTCTATAGACTTTCAGATAATGTTTTTGGGAAGGCAGGAGGGAGGGGATAGTACCTGTTCGTACATCCCCGACCGATAACGCACCCAAAAACTTTATCTGGAAGTCTATATTTATGACGTGTCGAGGAGATCTGATATAGGTCATAACCAGAAAACGGCAAGGCGCTTGAGGAGCATGTACGAACAAAACCAGTACCGCCAGTGGACGCGCAGGCAGGTGAAACTCCGGTCGCCCTGCGGGCTCCCTCCGTTTCACCTGCCCTTCCCAACAAGGTAGGTGGCAGGATGATCACCCCTCATCATCCAGAACTATACACAGCTCAGGGGTGGTCAAAATTCGGTTATCACAGGTGGTCAATTTTCGGTTGTCATTTCGAGAAAAGGACTCTCAGGCTGAAATGGGCATGGGCTGTACGAGGGCTCTGGAACGTGTAGCCGCGGCTGTGGGTATACTACAAGAGGCGCCGACACGATTCGAACCGGCTGCCGATGTTCCCAACGGGGGTGTTTTATTAGCCTTGCCGGCTTTGTTGGCAAACGGGCTGCTACGGCACACAAAGGAGTGTTTCAGTTTACCGAAAGGATTTTATGGCCTTGTACAAATATTTCTGCTGTTGGGTTTTATGGCTTTAGCCAGGATTAAGAGTATAGAGCGATTGAGGTTTTGCCCACCTGGGGAGTGGGGTAATTTATTGGGATTAGATCGGATTCCGGAGGTGCGCACGTTACGGGAGAAAGTGAAGCGCATAGCGGAAACGGGAGAAGTGGGCCAGTGGTGCGGGAGGCTTTCGAAGGAATGGTTGGAGTCAGATCCGGAGGCAGCAGGCACATTGTATATAGATGGTCATATTCGGGCTTACCATGGATCTCAAACCAAACTGCCCAGGCGGTATGTGGCCCGGCAGCGATTATGCCTTCGGGGGATGACGGATTACCGGGTTAGTGACCGGGAGGGTCGTCCATTTTTCGTACTTAGCACACCTTTCACGCCGGGACTGCTAGGAGGCTGTCCGAGAACTGACGATCTACTGCGGAAAGCGGGATGACGGCCCAAATATCCCCGGATTTTCGGGCCATAGGTCTTGTCGGCTAGAAGCTTGAAGGCCAGGAGGCCAGGAGGCCAGAGCCGTGCTCTCGCGGCAGACAGCACCTTATCCAGCTTCCCAGCTTCCCAGCCTTCTAGCTACCTAGCTGATTTGGTCTCGTCCTCCGCTTTCCTCGCTACGATCCCAGTTCTCGGACAGACTCCTAGTCCTCTTTCGAGGCGGCTCAGTACCCTTTCCTTGCCGAGGACGTCCATCAACTCAAAAAGGCCGGGGCTTATGGTTTTCCCGGTCAGTATAACGCGGAGAGGCTGGGCGATTTTCTTGAATTTTATATCCTTTGCCGCACAGAAACTCTCGAAAGCCCTCTCGACTTCCTCCTCCTCGAATGAAGGCAGATCCTTCAGTATTCCGGTTAGTTCCGCGATCAGGTCCCGGACATCGGCCGTTAAGAATTTCCGGGCGGCATCCGGATCGTGTTCCGGTTCGTCCTTAAAATAAAAGGCGGCCCCTTCGGCAAGCTCGGCCAGCGTCTTGCTCCGGGGCTGCAGGGTGGGAACGGCCTTTGCCAGATAGGCGAGCTCGTCGACTCTTATCCCGTTCTTCTCAAGAAACGGGGCCGCAAGTTCAGCCAGCCTTCCGGGCGCTTCTTCCTTGATGTAGTGGGCATTCAGCCAGAGCAGCTTGTCCGGATTAAATATGCCCGCGGATTTCCCGACGTTTTCCAGCGAGAATTTTTCGGCCAACTCCTCCCGCGAGAAAATCTCCTGGTCCCCATGCGACCAGCCGAGCCTGACAAGATAGTTGACCATGGCCTGAGGGAGGTAACCCATTTCCCTGTAAGCAAGCACGGAAGTGGCGCCGTGCCGCTTGCTCAGGCGCGTCCGGTCCGGCCCGAGGATCATGGGCACATGCGCGAATTTCGGCAAAGTCGAGCCAAGGGCCTCATAAATGCGGATTTGCCGCGGCGTGTTGTTGAGATGATCGTCCCCCCTAATAACATGAGTGATCTTCATGCTGATGTCATCGATAACGACCGCAAAGTTGTAGGTCGGGGTGCCGTCACTTCGCTGGATTATGAGATCATCGAGCTCTGAGTTATCGAACTCAGTCGGTCCCTTGATCAAGTCATTCACCAGTGTTGTTCCATGGTCAGGCATTCGAAAACGGACCACCGTATTCGGGCCCTTCTCGATCCCGAGGTAACGGCACGTCCCGTCATACTTGGGTTTGTGCCGGGAAGCCATGGCCGTTTTTCTCTTTGCTTCCAGCTCCTCCGGCCGGCACGCGCAGTAGTAAGCCTTACGTTCCGCTACAAGCCTGTCTACATAGTTTTGATAGATATCAAAACGTTTGGACTGAAAATAGGGCCCTTCATCCCAGTCAATCCCCAGCCATTCGAGCCCCTCCAGGATCGCCTGCGTTGCCTCTTCCGTCGACCGGACGACGTCGGTATCCTCTATTCGAAGCATGAAGACTCCACCGTGCCGCCGTGCAAAAAGCCAGTTGAAAATCGCCGTTCTGGCGCCGCCGATATGCAGATACCCAGTCGGACTAGGAGAGAACCTTGTCCGTATCGTTTCCATAAAAAATCC
>JAZDGK010000190.1:0-22977 GCA_043806955.1 Pseudomonadota bacterium
ATCGGGAATGCACTGGACCGTCAAAGGGGCAAATCACATAGTCGCACTACGATGCTGCCTACTCAGCAATCGGTGGGAGGATTTCTGGGAATCTCGTGCTTCTGCCTAGCACACAGGTACCCACAAATTTGTCGCACACCCTGATTGTTTCTTGCTGATGAGATTGATTCCATGAGGATTATCTGTAACAGGATTCGCAAAGAGAATCTGTCTCTTGAGCATCAAGGCGCCTGCCGCGCAATTAAAGGCGCTTCCGATCATCATGCTCCCGTAGAGGGGGGAATAAGCTGCTGTGGGTATCTGCTCGGAAAGTGAGGAAAGATACGCGGATTCGTCGGAGAGCATTCCATCGGTGTCGATAATATTGAGAGAAACCGCGCGCGAAGCTTCTGCACAGGCGTTCAGCCTGATCTCTTCGATTCTGCACAGGGCATCCTGTGAGGCGCGCCTCCCCAATAGAAAGAAGACTGCACCTTCGCCCGGAACCTGAAAGGCAGGATCAAAGTTAAAGGGCTTCAGTTCACCATTCGGCGCCGGAGTCAGCTTTCGATCATAGACGAACTGTAGAACATCCCCGTATTGATCGACAGCTCCCACCAGAACGTGGTCATAAAGCCCCAGGTCAAGCCATGTTTTCCCTAAGTGCAGGGCATAATGGAAAGAGAAATAAAACCGGGTTACGGTCAGCGTCGGCCCCTGTATATCCAATGCAGAGGAAATATATGACGCTGCGGCATTGTGAACGGAATTGGAAAACGCCGTGGGCGAGACGTTTTTTTCGCCGAATTCGAGGATGTCGTCGAGGAACCCGAACGTGGTCGGATGGGCTCCAAAAGCCGTGGCCACGATTACCCCCAGGCGGTCTTTCGCAAATCCTTCGAACTGACAATTCCCCAAGGCTTCCGCAGCGGCAAGAACCGCCATTTTGCTAAGTCTATCCGAGCGGCGAATCTTTGTCAGGATGTGACGATTTGAAGCGGATTCCAGATCAACCCGGTACGCAAAGACCCTGCTCCGGTCCGAAGTATCCGCGCCGGTCGCAGCCGCTTCTTTCCGTCCTCTTGCCAGGGCCTCCTCAAAAGAGGAGACGCCGCAGCCCCCGGCAAAAACAATACCCATCCTGAGAAGGTACATACCAGCCTTTCCTCCCTAAGGACCTTGGAAGTTTCTACCATACCATTTCAGAAGTAATGTCCAATGTTCAATGCTCAATAACCAATTTCCAATCAGGGGAGGGTCCGTTGAACATTGGACATTGAACATTGGACATTCGATATTGGGAATTGACCTATGCACGGTACTTAAAGAACAGTGCACCAGCCTTCCCTCCCTAAGACCAGGGCCGAATTATTTCCTCCGAAGGCCAGGCTTGTAGACAGGCCAAAGGATCCGGAGAGAGTTGTTTTTTGCCGGACAGGAACGATTGAAACGCCTTCGTCCCTGTTGCGGAAACCGATACTGGCCGGTATCCACCCGTGCCTCAGGCCGGCGGCAGTAAAGACCGCTTCCAGACCTCCTGCCGCACCGAGTGTATGGCCGGTAAAGCCCTTTGTTGACAATACCTTTAAATCGGGTCCAAAGACCTTGGCGAGAACGCGACCTTCTACCTTATCGTTTTCAATGGTGGCGGTACCGTGTGCATTGACGAAGTCGATACTTTCCGGATGGAGGTTCGAACAAGCCAGGGCTCTCAATATGGCGGCTTCGAGCCCCCTTCCGTCAGGCCGGGGAGACGTAAGATGGTAGGCATCGCTCGCGGACGCATATCCCAAAGCATAAAGGTCGGATCGTTTGCCTCGCTTTCCGGCGGATTCTTCCGTCTCCATTATCAGGATCCCCGCGCCTTCGCCCAGATTGAGTCCTCTGCGGTCCTTGTCAAAAGGGGAGCACAAGTCGTGACTGACGATGCCGAGAGAGCCGAAACCACATAGAGGTATGGGGCTCAGCTCATCTGCACCGCCTGAGATGACAATGTCACAAAACCCGCTCTTAAGCCATGCCAGTGCCACACCGATGGCATCGGTCCCGGAAGAGCAGGCGTTGACCACGGTCAACGAAAGGGCATCCGGGTTTATCCTCCGGGCGACAAATTCAGCCAGATTTCCCTTAACATACCTGTTGACTGGTTCCATTGGCGCTGATCCGGTAGTGCGGTATGATTTGTAGAAATCGAGGTCATTCAGTTGGCTGGCAACGGTAGTGCCCAGGCAGACGCCCAGACGCAAGCGGGAGAGCTCGCTTTTTCCCAGAGACGCGTCCTGGAGGGCTTCATCAACTGCAACCAGGGCCAGGCTCAGGGTTCTCTGGTTATTCAGGGAAAACTCAGGTGGAATCGTCCTGACTTCAAAGACGGGGTACTCCAGCTCGGATTCAAATATTGTAACCCGGCCGGCGTTTCTTTTTCCCTCCTCAAAAGAAAGAAGCGTTTCGGCAACGCCGATACCGGCCGCCGAAACTGCCCCGAGTCCCGTGATCAGTATTTTCTGTCGTGGTGCACTCATTCTGAACTCAAGCCGGAGACGCGGCCTTTGGTAACAATTTAGCGCTTTGAAAAAGCTCGCTAAATCTCACTGCAAAATGAAAAATGCAGAATGGAAAGTGTAAAATTTCGGAGAAAATCATCAGAAGTTTGAAATTTGCACTTTGAGATTTGCATTTTGAATTCAAGTTTAGCCAGTTTTTCAAAAGGCTAAACTGTTACGGCTTTTGTAGTATTATCCAGTATATACCTGGCAAGGGTGTCGATCGAATAGAAGATCTCTTTACCCTTTTCCATGTCCTTAATCTCCAGTCCGTAGTTGCGCTGAAGCAGAACGACTATTTCTACGGCATCGAGAGAATCAAGACCGAGTCCATCCCTGAAAAGGAGCTCGTCGTCCCCTATGTTCTCGGGTTTAATATTCTCCAGAGACAACCCCTTTACAAGCATCTGTTTCAGTTTCTCTTTTATCCGTGCCAAATCATCTTCTTTGTTACCCATCTTTTGCTCCTTATGGATTAAAATCCCCTTATCCGTTCACCTTTGTCCGTAGAGACCATAAGGGTCGGGTCTACGCGACCTGTTGCCGGATGCTCTATGCTGGTTCCAGGTTCAGAGTTCACGGTTAATCAGAAATCTGGAAACTCAGAAGTGTCTTCAGCCAATTTGTTGGGTTTCACTCCGTTCAACCCAACCTACATGCTTATCCAATTTCGTCCGGTCTGCGACCTCCGGATTCCAGGTTCCAAGTTCCAGGTTCACGGTTCACGGTTTTGTCAGTTATTTAACCGTGAACCTTGAACCCGGAACCCTTTTGCCATATATCGTCAAAGACAAACCACTGGAAAGGATACCGGGTTACGTAACTATCGAGAATGTCCGCAAATTCCTGGACCGGCCCTGTGAGGGCCTCGTGCCGGTTCTTCCTCGGCACGTGTGGCGGCACACTAATTTGCGAAATCTCAACTACATACTTCCTGGTGCCGGTTTTGGCGGACAAAAGGACGAATACCGGGCACTGCACTGCGGCCGCTATGCCAAAGGCTCCATAAGGAAAACCGGCGAACTCTCCCAGGAACTTGACCTCCGTGGTTCCGTAGCCGTAGCTCCGATCTCCCATAATGGAGACGAGACTTCCCTCCCGGATCGCATTGGTCGCCTCTACTACGCCTCCAAGAAAACCGTCCGACGAAATGATTCGAATCAATCCCTCGTTTCTGTCCACACCAAGGGCTTCCTTTACCACTGCATTATCCTCGGGGCGCATCAGCATGCATACGACCCTCCCCAGACGTGCGAGGGCGGTCATCGTTACCTGCCAGTTCCCGACGTGGGCCGTGAGCAGAATAAACCCTTTTGCAGGATTGTTCAGACAGGTTTCCATCTTTTCAAGGCCCCTGATCTCTATATCGAAACGACCGTGTCCGGAAACGAGATAATATCGGTCAATCAAATTCTTTCCTTGATTAATCAATAACTCGTAGACCCCCCACGTTCTTTGTAAGAAATTATACGATCGGAATCGCCTCCCGATATAGGCGAGAGACGCGGAAACAGCCGCACGATCCAAGGCCAGATAATAAAGACAGACCGGATAAAGGAGTCCGTAAGCCCCGGAAAGGCCAAAAAGGCGCACGGCAGTTCGAAAAAACCAGAAACCGAGTCTATTGCCGCGTTTCTTAACCATGCTCTCCCGCGACCTTGCTTCGTCTTCTTAAGAGCCTTGCTGAGAAAAAGACTGAAGTTCCCGCCAGAACGGCCCCAATCGGTCCTATGATCAAAGACCCCAGGAACCACTCGAGAAATCTATCCGAAAACTGTTCGAATATAGTAGCGAAAGACAGGCTCGTAAGCCAGCGGCCGTGTCTCAAGTAATAGCCCAGTTCGATGCACAGGGCCGGTACGACCGGCGGCATGCAGATATGCTGGACATTTACGGCCATTATCTTGTTCAGATTTAGCCGGGTTGCCACGTACAGGATGACAATGGTGTGGACGAAAAGAAGCGGCAGTGTGGCAAGGAGTATGCCGACAGCCGCGGATGCGGCCAGGCCTTCGGGACTGGCGTTTTCGTAAAGAAGCATTTTCAGGAGTTTTCCAGGATGCGCCAGGAATGACAGGCCGGCTCTTTTCTTTTCCACCAGCCTTCTATGTCTTAAGGGCAGGAGCCGCCTGCCCACGAGCATCGAGTGGACGAGCGAAATGCGCAAGTTGTCCATGAAAGGCCTGAAGCTTGAAAGACGTTCTTCCGGCCTGGGATAGTGGACACCGATCTCAACGCTCTTCAGTTCAAGTCCGGCCCAGGCAGCCTTGGCCAGAACCTCGGCTTCAAAGTCATAATGTGAACCCTTGAATCTCATTCGGTTGATGAACTTCACGGGGTAGGCCCGAAACCCGCTCTGGCAGTCATCGATATCAATTCCGGTCTCCAGGCGCAGCCAGAAGTTGGCGAACTTCCTCCCAAATCGACTTTTGTCAGGGACATTTTCCGTTCGGAAGTCCCGGCAGCCGACAATCAGTCTTGAGTCACTTTCTCTTAAAAGAGGAAGGAACTTCTTTATATCCTCCGGATAATGCTGCCCATCTGCGTCGATGGTGATCATATAGATCCCGCCGTGTTCTTCCACATATTCGGCTCCGGTGAGTATAGCCCGGCCTTTTCCCATGTTGGCGGCATGTCTTATGACGACAATATCAAGACCCGCGAGGAGTGACGAGACATCCGCGTCAGTGCTGCCGTCGTCGATTACTATCACCCGCGCCAGGACAGACCGGCACCCGGCCGCGATTCGTCTCACCGTAGCCTTATTATTGAAGACCGGAACAGCGCACCAGATATTTTCAACAGGTACTTCTTGGAGCATGATTCCTTCACCGTTCACCGTTATCCGTTATCCGTAAGAACCTGAAAAGCGCGAGAAACGTCCTTTCGGTGAACGGTCAACGGTGAACGGTGAACGGATACTTCCTTGCAACCGGTTTCCTGCCCGGGAGAAGCAGATCCCATAATACGCCGGGATATCCCAATTTGTGGAGCACCCTCAGACTGTCATCAAGGGCGTCAGGAGGAAAAATGCAATGCCTTACCTTGGAAAAGGCGTTCGCAAGAGTCTCCTCCAGCCACTTTTTTTCTATGGACGGCGAAATATAGTAGATCGGACTGAGCAGGGATTCCCCCGGCGAAATAATTCCTTCCCGCAAAGCCAGTCGGGCCAGGGCCGTCATGGGCAGGATCCTTATCCCCATAAAGATGAAAGCGACAGATTTCTTAAGATTCAGAATGTTCTCAACGCCCTCCTGCACAGTCTCTCTGGTTTCACCCGGTCCGCCGAACATGAAATAATGGGAAGCAGCTATGCCGTGCCCGGCAAGCAAATCGTTGCACTCCAGAATATCCTGGAATGAAAATGACTTGCCGAGACCCCGGAGTGTGGTATCGCAGGCGGCATCCGAACCGATCTCTACCGCTACCAGACCCGTCTCTTTCATCAGGCTCAGGATCTCGCCGGTAAGGCCTTTGGGCTTAAAAAAACCGGTCCAGGGAGTCTTTACCCCGCGCTTTCTCATCTCCTCCAGGACCAGAAGATAAGCCCCTTCATCATCATTGAATACCGAATCGACAAAAAAAAATGTACCGGGCGTGATGTCTGTCCCGGAGTATCTCGATATCATCGACCACTGCGCCCGGATTGCGTTGCCGGATTTTGGCGCCTTCCAGAAGGGGATAGCTGCAGTATATGCATTTATGGGTACAGCCGCGCTTTGTCTGCACCGGAGCTATGTTTCCGTTCCGCAGATAGGATTTCATAAGCTCATCATCATACCCGGCAGAACCTATTTCCATACCACGCAATCCCGGCCTGGCTCTAAGCATAGGCTCATCCGGATAGATACCCTGCGAAGCTTTATTTGCAAAATCAACAATTACCTTCTCTCCCTCTCCAACAATGCCGTAATCGGCGCCCGTGACCCGTAGAATAATCTCCGGGATGAGGGAGAAACCGGCGCCGCCTAATACTACTTTAGCGCTTGAAACTCCTCTTATTTTCTCAACAACTTTCTTTACCGTGTCTATGTAGTACTGTTCATGGACAATATTGGCGTTGTCGATGTTCCGCACTGAGATTCCGATCAACCCGGGATTGTGCTGCCTTATCTCTTCGGCCATGAGATCGATGGAGCCGTTCTGGTAGAGCAGATCGAACTGCCTTACTTCGTGCCCGGCATTTGAGAGCGCCTGGGCAATCACACTGAGGCCCAGCGGGTAAACAGGGTAGGGCGTAACAGCCGTATTAGACGAGATCAGGCATACTTTCATCAAAGGTCCTTCAGACTTTCTTTCCGGTCCATGTGCCGTCTCTCTGGAGCCCCTTTTGTTGCACGGCGCCGTCTGTTTTCTCTTTTTCCAGCACCTTCAGAAACAGCTTCGCCATTTTGATCTCCTGGCAGCAGTCCGCGTAGAACGTGCTCCATGCATACTCAAACATTTCCTGGAGCTTATCAACACCGATCTTTGCCGGCTGAAATACAACCTGGCCGGCGGTATACCGGCTCCAGTCGTTATGCAGGATTCTGTTTTCCTGCTCCAGCTTCGCCCGGATGGGGGTATGCGGAAACGGAGTGAGGATGGTAAACTCGGCAAGATCGAGCTTGATCTCCAGAAGAAAATCGATCAGCCGTTTTATATAGTCTTCGTCGTGACTGTCCATTCCCAGAATGATCGTGCCTTCCACTCCGATGCCGCGGGCCTGAAGGCGTTCAACGCGCCTTCTTATGTAGTCCGAAGTATCAAAAACGGCCTGGTACACATACCAGCATCCCGCTTTCACCGCAAGATCAAGAATTTCGTCATCATCCTTAATGGGATGGGAGATCCATTTCTTTTTTAAAGGGATGAGGGCGGTAAATAACTCTTTCTCCCATTCATCATCCTGGGCCATGGAGTTGTCGACAAAGAAGAGCCGGTTGTTCTCAATCCCCTCAATCTCCTTAAGGACCGTATCGATCGGTCTCGGTCTGAACTTTCGTCCCCCGAGATAGGGAGTGCAGCACGGGAAGCAATTAAACCTGCAGCCTCTGGAAGCATGTATCAAATCGACCATCTGCACCCCGCGATAACTGTACAGATCCCGTTTCAGAATGCTTCTCCGGGCCGGCCCTATCCGGCTTGTATCCGGATAATCCCGCAGGTAATCGTATACTTTTTTGAGCTTTCGATCCTTGAAGTCTTCAATGACCTCGGCAAAATGCCCCTCTGCCTCGCCCAGATATACGGCATCGGCGTGCGCCTGGGTTTCTTCATGATGGAGCATGGTCGCGATTCCGCCAAAAATAACCGGTATTCCCATGTCCCGGTATTGATCGGCGATTTCCCAGGCACGGTGAATCTGGCAGGTAAGCATCACCGACATTGCCACAAGATCCGGCCGTTCACTAAAATCAATTCTCTCGACATTCTCGTCGCAGAAAGTGATTTCCACGTCTTCGGGTATGGAAGCGGCAAAGCAAACCGGCCCATGGGGGGGGAGATGAAATTCGGTCTGATTGCTCAACTTGGGCCATTTGGGGTAAACAATTTTTAGTCTCATCGATCCATTATTCCTTCATACAGCTTTACACAAATGGGTATCCAAAATGCCCCGGCAACTATCCCGGGGTCAACCGGCTCGGGGACGCGGTTCGAAGACAGGAGTCAGGAGTCAGAAGAAATGACAAGCCACCGATTGTTGGGTTTCGCTCCACTCAACCCAACCTACAATCTACAATCAGCTACAATCAGCAACCCGTCGATTGTGCCGTCTTCGTAGGTTGGGTTGAGGTCACGAAACCCAACAAAACATGGCTCGTAGGATTCGTGAGGTCTTCAGAACTGTTACCATTCTCTTAGATTCCGACTAACTCCTGTCTCCCGACTCCTGTCTTCTGAACAGCTTCTCACCATTCCCGGTTGTCCGAGACCCTGGATACCTATTCGTGTGGACCTGTGTTCACAGTTGAAAACCGTGCCGCAAGGGTGGAAGGCGCCACGGTTTGACCGAGTATGACCCGGGCCTGTTCGACTCCGCAGAGAATCCCGGTTCCCGGTTCAAGTCCCCTGCCAAGCACAAAGAAGATACTATCGTTTTCGTTCATCACTCCCGCCAGCATGGTTGGCGCCTCATCCAACAGGATCATTTCGGCTGCCGTGTCGAGAACGGACTCCGGGTGGTCACGATGAAACATGTAGAAAAGCGGACCTTGCAGTCGAAAATGTATGGCCGCCTCCCCCAGAGGACTGGACGGCAGAGTATAGATGAAAAGGTTTCCCCGGGACATGACCCGGCCGTTCTCAATATAGTCTTTGAAGTACTCCACATCCGACTGGAGGCACCCGGACGGATTGGCGCCGATGATTCCTGTCTTGTGCTTATGCTCCTGGCTGTAATCCATTCCGGCGTCCTTCAGCGCCAGGGCCACGGCACAGCATGCCGTTTTGGAGGTCTTATCCAGACGGGAAAAACCCTTGAATGGATAGGAAAAAAGATCTCTTCGGCCGGAAACCTCCGGATCAGTGAGATCTTTGAGACCGGTCCGAATCTGCTTCTTTACAGAGCCGTATCCCGTCTCGTCGATCCAGCCTATCCCGTAAATCCCGATCATTTCATTCATAAAACAACGCACTAAAGCCGGAAGAGATTCACCACGAAGAACACGAAGAGAATTTCTGTCTCAGCGTGCGGCCAGGACCAATGCCCCGTTGATGCCGCTGAAGCCGGCATTGGTAAGAATAGCCTTGCTCCTGTTTCCGATCGATACCTCGGAGGAGGAGACCCATCCTGCGGCATCTTCATCCGGTTCTTCCATATTGACTGTCGGGGGCACTTTGTTTTCCCGTAAGGCTTTGAGGGCCAGTATCATTTCGACAAGCCCGGTTGCACCCATCATGTGGCCCGTTCCGCCTTTGATGGAGTAGGCCGGAGTGTCTCCTTCCCGAAAAACGTGTCTAAAGGCCCTTATCTCCATAGCGTCGTTATAAGCCGTTCCCGTACCATGTGCCGATATGAAAGCAATATCATCTTTGTCCACCCCGGCTGATTGCAGGGCCGCTTTTATAGCCAGAATGAGCCCTTCACTCTGCCGGGAGGGGCCGGTCATGTGATTGGCGTCATCGCTCAGGCCCCAGCCGGCTATTTCTCCAAGGATCTCTCTTCTTTCGCGTCTTGCCCTGGATTCGCTCATAATCAGCGCAAAAGCGGCCGCCTCACCCAGACTCAGCCCGTCTCTTCTCCTGTCAAATGGCCGCGCCGGAGAGCCGGATAGGGCCATGAGCGAGGAAAAGCCTGCAAAAACGAATTCTGTTACGCTGTCGCATGCGATCACCAGCACGCAATCATGCCTGCCCGTGCGGATCATCGCTGCAGCCCTTGCCAGCGCGGCAATAGAAGAGGCACAGGCCGCGGAGACTATCGTCCCTTTATCACGGACTCCGGCAAGAGCCGATACCCTTTCCAAAAGATGAGAGGGTTTGGAATCGGATTCTGCTCGTCGTCCTGAAAGCATCGCCATCTCGAGGATGTCGATTTCGCCCTTGGTGGTCGAAAGGACAAGCCCGGCATCGCCCGGGACCTCAATGCAGCAAGAGGCAAAGAGGCGGCGCAGCATTTGCATAACCAGGGATTCTTCCTCATGGTAGGTCAGGCCGTTAATGGTGGCGGCAATGCCGGACTGAAAGTGCGCCGTCCCGAACCTGTCCAGTTTGGAAACGGCTGTGATCCCGGAGAGAATTCCCCCCCAGCATGCGTCCGTGCCGGCTCCATAAGGCGTAATCATATCACATCCGACAACGACCGCTTTCATCTCTGAAGGTGGAAATCCCCTGCCATCCATTTTGTCCGGCAATGCTGGAGCAGACGCGGGATGATCAGGCAAACCTCTCCGGATCCGGCCGCGGTGAATAACTGAACAGTGTACCCGCTTGCACCAAGACTGCCGTCCTCCTTTATCAGGTAATACTCAGTATTAAGCCGGGCGCCTTCGTTCCAGATCAGCAGCGCCCGGGCCGTAAACTCTTCGCCGAGCGATAAGGGATTGTGATAGTCAACATGAAGTCTTACAATGGGGGCGCGCAATTTCGCCTCATAGAAATCCTTGTAACTCAGATCACAATGCCGGCCGAGTTCTTCAGATGCCTCTTCAAAATAGGTCGGATACCTTCCATGCCAGACCACACCCATAGGATCGACTTCGCTGAAATGAACGCGTCTTTTGATTTCCACGGCAACTGGGGCCGGTGCGCCTTCACTCCGGGGGAAATAGACGTCTCTTCTCTTTCTCAAGGTCTCTTCTTCGATCCTCATAATGAGGAATCTCCAGTTCAAATCAGATCACAGCGCGGCAAACCCGCAACCAAAGATTTCACCACGAAGCACACGAAGGACACGAAGAAATACTTGCTGTCGAATAGAAAAATGATTCCCTTCGTGTTCTTCGTGCTCTTCAGCGACCGCAGGGAGCGAGTGGTGAAAGTACAGTACAGTAGGGTGGGCTTTGCCCACCGAAACGGCAATCGCGGATTGAGAGTCATCCCGTTCGCCTGTGCGGTGGGCAAAGCCCACCCTACGGGCTCTAAGTGTGGCACAGCCGCCCTCGGCTGTGATTCGGGGCGGGATTTCACAGCCGAGGGCGGCTGTGCCACATGCATCTGCTTTGAGGAACGGGGATTTGGGTTCATACATCCTTAAAACGAACAGTTTATCAGTATGATCTGAACCAAACTTCAATAAAATGTCAACAAAGCCGCGCTCAGCTTCAATTGAAGCAAATCTTCAATTTCAGCTCTGCGATCTTCTGGCCGCCCTTGCTGAGGGATGCCTTAAGTATAAAATCTTGGTCAGTCTCTCCCGCGTATTTGCATAGACAAGTCAACTCTTCGGAGAGGAAGACAGCGGACAGGAATTTTGCCAGTACGATCTCCTTTAGTACGATACTTCTCTTTGTCCATTGTTCCAGCATGATCAGAACGCACTGAATCTCGCATACGCCGGGGAGAATCTTCTTTTCCGGAAAATGTCCTTGAAACCCTATAAAACTCTCCGGAAACTTGAAACGGGCGGAGAGAATTTCATCTTCCGTCATCTTCAGGTCCGAAATACAGTCGGCGATCTCTTCTCTTATGGACCTCAATTCATTATCTCCTTCAGTTCCACGGCCAAAGTATACTGATGCGTGCAGTTCCTGTAGAAAATGCCTTTCGGATAGATCTTCCCCCCTGTCTCGGCGTATTCATGAAAAGAAACCTTCCAGCAGAGAAGACCTTCCTCAACATAGCTCTTCTCTGCGAGGTAGATATCCGGCCCGCCAAAGACATAGACCAGTACCCCTTTGCCGAAAGCCTGCCGGAAGACGATTCTGTCCCTTTTCTTCTCAACCCTTGCCCCCAAAGCCGGAGCTGCATGAAAATAGATTCGCCTTACGTCCTCGGCGATCGAGGATACGACCTCATCCCTGCGGAGTTGATCAATGGCAAACCGGCATTCCAAAGCCTTCTCAGCTCCTGAAATATCAAATAATTTCATGCCCATCGGATTCATGCAAACCAGGGAGAATTTCTCTTCCTGCGGATCAATCTCTATATAACCTATTCCGGAGAGTTTTCGAAACCCGTATTGAAACAAAACCGTATTGAGGAGTTGGCTCGTTACAGGAGATTTTTCCTTGAATTGTTCCAGGACATCGGCCGGATCTGCCGAGCCAAGCGAGCTGTAGGTGATTTTTTGGAACGGGATACCGGTGCAACCAAGGGCCAAGAGCAGCGGCAGCAGGAGAGAAATGAATCGGCGGGGCAGGGGCTTCATGATTTTTTCTGCTTCTTCTTCAAAGAGTCGCAGAGCTTCGGGACCACTGCCACTGAGGACAAAAAGCCCGCACAAATCCCGATGACCATGGTTATGCCGACTGAGTACAAAGCCGGGTGTTTCGCGAAAAGCAACACCCCGGCGCCTATCAAGGTTGTAATGGCACAAAGGCTTACCGCAAGCATGGCTCGATAGTCCGTCCGGCGATCTCTCCTGAACGCCATGAAAATGCCGTAGTCCGAAGCTATTCCTGTTACAACCACGGCTGCCACCATATTGGCCACGTTGAGTGACAGTCCAAGGAGCGGCATCGACCCGAGGAGCCATATGGTGCTGGTAATGGGAGGGACCAGTGCAATTATCGTCTCCCTGATATTGAAAAAACAGACGAAGGTGAGAAGGACCACAAGTGTTGTGGAAACCCATATCATCGGTTTAATGTCGCGGGAGAGGGCTTTTGATATGGCGCCCGAGAGCAGGGTCTGGGAGACCAGATAGGCGCCGGGATATTTTCGGGTGATTTCCTGAACCGAACGAAGATTTTTCTCGGTATCCGGGAAAAAGGAGAGGATCCGATACCCGTCCTTTGTCTTCTGAACAAACTTGTCCTCAAGGCCTAAGGCCTTAAGATCCAAAGGGGTGGGACTGGTGTACAGACCGGCTAGAAACGGTTCAAAGGCATTCTGAGAGAACCCGTACCTGCGGCCTTCAGTTGCAAAAAGCGCCCGCAACTTTTTTTCCCGGCCTCCAGCCCAGAAATCCTTCCAGTTTTGAAAATTACTGTCTCTGGTCTTCTCAGACGGTACAAGGGCCGCCAAGCCGGCAATATTCTCCTTTCCCACAGCCTGCCCGGCGTCGGCATATATCCTTTCGTTGAGTTCCAGCGCTTCATCATAGCTTTTGGCCTCGGCGACTATTACAGCCGGATGTCTCTCTCCCCAAGTCTTATAGAATTGGTTTTCCCTCTCGATTATCTCTCTTCCTACCCCATCTATCTTCTTTATATCGTTTTCAAATCTGAGATCAGGGATAACACACGCAAACAGGAGAGTAATAAGAGCCCAGGCTGTCACTCCGGGCCAGGAGGAAAGGTTCGATTTTTCCAAAACACGTCCAACCCGGTCTGCAAAATCCGATTTGTTATTCCGTGACAGACCCTTAGCCTTTGCAAAGAAATGGGGCAGTACAAAGACAGATACGGCCAGCGTGACCAGGATGCTGATTATAGAAAAAACCGCCATCTGGCTGTAGGCTTCGATACGGCCGAAGAAAAAGGAGATAAATACGCCAATGGTTGTAAAAGCGCCGAAAGCAACAGGCCGTATTATACTCTTCACGGCCGAATCCGGATCTTTTCTTCCCCTGGCCGCAAAGTAAATATGTGTCCCGTAGTCAATGCTTATTCCCGCTATGACGGAGCCGAAACCTACAACCGAATAGGCGAGCCTTCCGCAAAGCAGGTATGATAAGGGGATCGAAAAAAGGATTCCTATTATGGGCGTCAAGAAAATCAGCACGGCATTGATGTCTCTGATAAGAGATCCATAGAGCAGCAAGAGTGCAATTGTGGCAACAATGCTGATGAGGCGTATGTCTCTCTTCAACAGATCCTCATTGCTGAGGGCGTGGACATGGCCGCAGATAATATCCGCAGAGACATAAGCGGGCAGGCCTTTCATGACTTCCTGCAGATGGGCGAGAAGCTTCCTTGCCCCAGCCGTGTCCGTAACCGGAACAGACGGCTTCATAATCAGGAGGGCATGTCTTCCGTCCTTGCTGATGAAATGGCCATCCACTATCTGCACGTCGTAACCGATTGAGCAGGCAAGCTTTTTCATCCTCTCCATCGTTAACAAACCCAGGCCCAGAGGGTCTGAACGTATGGCAGCCTGGAGAAAAAGTCCCTGAGGGCCGATCATCTGCCGATAAATCTCTGCAAGTCTCCGCGCGACATGGTCTTTATTAAGCCGGGCGTCTATCTGCGCCAGATCGTCTTTTGCCAGCGTACAGGGCAGTCCCCTGCCGAGTCCCGTCATGACTTGCGTCATAGTGCTTTCGGACGGACCGGCCTCAATCTCCGGAAGCAGTTTCCGATCAAGAGAACCGGCCATCCGGTCAACGGCCTGCACCAGGTCCGATGTATTCCTGTCCGGGGATCTCAGGGTGAAAGATATGGCGATTCTGCCGGCCAGATTGGAATCGCGGAAAAAATCCAGATTCCGGGCGATAACCGGGTCTTTGGGAAGAACCAGGTCTATTTTGCTTTCATACTCGACAAAAAAGGAGATGCTGATAGAGATGACCGTCAGAAAAACAAGAGCGGAAAGAACCCGAAATCGTCTGCCTGCAGCATGGTCATAGAGGCGGAATGCCAGCCTGTCAAACACGCCGCTTTACCTCGAAATCAAGCTCCTGGGGCGGGGGGTTGAACTCGGTGTTATCAAATACGATCGTAGTGCTGTCTCCGCCTACCTCGAGAATATCTATTCGCTTTATATATCGCTCGTCTTCGCGGAAGGTAACCGTAATGCTTTTGATCACTTTTGCCGCCATGTTCTTTTCTTTAGGGACAAACCGGAGGATCACCGGTTTTTTCTCTCGAACAGTCACGCAGTAATCCTGAAGCAGAGAGCAATAGTCTCCGGAAAACCATACAGCCAACTGATTGGTTATGTTCTGAAAAACAGGATTCCCGGACAACGGCGTTTCTTGCACCTCTTTTGTGCCTTCGTCCCATTGGCGAATAGACCGGTCGGTGATGACCACGGAATACCTGCAGGGATGGTCCACGTGCCAGGCGAGCTTCCCTGGTTTTTGCAGGCAGACCCTTCCTTTAAGAATGATTTTCTTTTGGAATACAGACAGGTTTTTCTCCTGGACAAAACTGGTCTTCAGGGATTTAAAATCGGAAACCTTCTTTCCGATGCTCTCGAGCAAACCGGATATTTCCGGAGATGCGGAGGCTGAACCGCCTTCCTTTTCGCCGGCCGATACCGAGATAAAGACAAAAGTGACCGCCAGGATTGTAGCAACGAAAATCCGAGTTACTGTCATAATAGTTTTTCACCCTGCAGGACTTTTATTTCACCACGGGCAACGAGATTATCGCCTTTAAAAACCTCCCCCCTGATGATTCCAAATTCACCATACCTGGCGACCTTATAAACGGAAACACGGAGCTTATCTCCGATTCCCGCACTGCCCAGAATCTCAAGATTTTTTATGCCAAGCAGGAGCCCCTGAAGTTTGATCCTCCCGTTGCCCAGGGATCTGAAACCATCCTGGGCCGCTATCGACTGCGATATTATTTCCGGGTAGAATGCGGCGTCAAGTTTTCCGTCCCGGCCTGCAAAAATTGTATCCCTCTCGATCTCAACTTCAGAAACGGACATCCTTTCCTTGACTTCGACAAGGTTCTTCAGAATGAGCATAGGCGGCTTATGCGGCACAAGCTTGTCCGCCTCCAGAGGCAACCGTACAATTTCTTCCTGCCTTTCCATGTTTTTCCAGCATAGAGGATCTGAAGCCAGATAGTCGCCCGTAATCTGATAGGCAGCGCCCCGGCAGCCGTAACATTGATCAATCTTTGCACATTCCGCACAAGGACCTTTTATGTTCTGCCTGTAATTCCTGAGATCCTGAACAACCTCACTATCTCTGAGAATATCGCCCAGCTTTCTTTCCCGTATATTCCCGACCGGTATCGTAACCCCGACGCATGGCATGACGGATCCGTCCGAGTTGACGACGCACGAGAACTGATGCCGCAGACACTTGCCTCCCACAAGGGGCGGCTGGGGGTCCCATTCGTATCCATACTTTGTGCGGTCTATCTCTGAAATAGCAGAGAAGAGTTCGTGGATTCTCTCTGTCTCTACATCCAGAAAGCCATTCCTCTTTGCATTTCCCTGCGGAGTAATCATTTCGTAATAAGGAAGGATATTCTGCTCCCGCAGCCTCACCCACATGGGGACGAGTTCATCTATATTCTGTCTGCAGATAACCGTGCTTATCCCCATCGGACGGTCGGAAGGGTATCCCGCTTTTTTCAGGTTCTTGAAAGCTCGCTGGATTTGCTTATAGGCGCCTTTGTGTCCGGAGAGCATATCCTGGAGTTCTTCTTTGGCCGTATTCGTTTTCAGAACGACTGCCACGCCATATTCATGGAGCGCTTTTGCGGCAGATTCGGTTATACGGGCCCCGTTTGTGAAGATCTCGATCCGCAAGTCCTGCCTGGCGATGAAATCTACCATTTCCATAAAATGCGGATAAATAGTGGGTTCTCCGCCCAGGATTATTATCTTTCTCGCCCCCAGGTCTTTGGCCTGAAGGATTACATCCTTGATCTCGGCCTTGGTCAGTTCGTTCTTAGAATTGTTCGAGGCATAGCAGTATACACAGTTGAAGTTGCATTTCCGGCTGAATTCTATCTCCATGGTTAGAAGCCGGCCGGTCTCCACCGCATGTTCTATTTCGTAAGAAGAAAATTCTGCCCCGTAAATACGCCTATGGCACTTCATTATTTTCTCTCATATCTATAAAGCGAATCAGTTTTCGTGATTTTGCCGAACAGACCTGTTTTCGAACCTCTTCGTCGCTCAGGATAACCACTTCCGGCCTTACTCTGAGCTGTGCCTGCAGCCTGTCTCCTACGTCCGCAGACGAAAGGGAAGAATCGTTTACGGATACATATACTCGGACTATATCCGAGAGATCATAATCGCTTGTTATCACTACATAGTACTCGTTCACAGCGGGGATTCCGTCCATCACGGCATATATGGCCTGAGGGTACAAAGTCGTGCCGCGGTACTTTATCATCTGCTTCTTGCGGCCCAGGATGGGCCCGAGTCTTTGAGAGTTCCTCCCGCAGGCGCAGGGCTCGTCGATCAGGAAGCTTATGTCTCCGGTCTTGAATCGAAGGAGCGGCATACCTTCCAGGCAAAGCGGTGTTATGACGACCTCTCCTGTCTCTCCGGACGGCAGGACTTCTCCCTCCTCACTGACGATCTCCGCAACCGCCAGCTCCGGATGGAGGTGGCCTCCGTTCTGGGCCGTACACTCGCAAAAGGTGGTAACAGTCTCTGAGGAGGCATAGGTTGAAAATGCTTTTGCGCCCCAGAGTTCTTCCACCTGCTCGCTCAACTTCAAAAGACCGAGCTCCCTGTCCCTTAACGGCTCCCCGACGCAAATCAGTTTTTTTATGCCCAGGCCCTTCGGATCGACACCCTCCGATTGTATGAACAACGCCAGCTTGCGAAGGAAGGAGGGGACACCGATTATGACGCCGGGTTTCATCCGCCGGATTATTCCCAGGTGACTGGAAAAGCTGCTGACGCCGTTTCTTATGGCTGTAGCGCCGATATTCCTGAGCCCCAGAAAATAGGCAAGGCCCGCCACAAAGCACCGGTCCATGGTGCACGTAAGGAGCACGGTATCGTCCGCACTGAGGCCGCAGGAAAGGAAGGAAAGTTCTTCATTGTATGCTAAACGCCTGAGGTCATGTTCGGTGTATATGACCTGCGTGGGTTTGCCGGTTGTGCCGGACGACAGGACGGTATCGACCACCCGTGATGGAGACACCGCAAAAAAATCCTCGTTGTGCACTTCCAGATCGGATTTGCCGGTGAATGGAACCGTGGAGAGGCTTGCGAGATTTATGCTTGACGGATCAATAGTCTGGTCCGAGAACAACTTTCCGTAATACGGCGAATTACCGCTGATATGACCAATCTGTTCCTTTAAAAGGATTTCCTGAGCCGCCCTGATGATATCAGGCTTGCGGAACTCAAGCGCTCTGTGGTCGAAACACTCCTTCATACCCTGTTTTCCATCAGAGCCAGTTCGTTTCTTATGATATCGCGAACCCTGTTTTTTAGAGGAAAGACAGGAAGTCCATCATAACAGTCCTGCGTGATCGCGGGGAGCATCCTCACCCGTACCAGGCCGGGTCTTAGAAGAAGGGAATGTCTGGCCGGCATTCTTTCATTGCCGGAGATGCAAATCGGGACAATAGGCACATTGGCCTGTAAGGCGAGACGGAACGCGGCGCCATGAAAGGACCCCATCTTTTTCCCCCCTGAACGCGTTCCTTCCGGGAAAAAGACAACAGAAACCTTTTCACTGACCAGCGCCAGCGCCTTTTCGAGGAATGCCTCCGGGGACATTCTGTTGATGTTCAGGTACCCGGCTAACCTGGCAAAGCGCCCCAAAACCGGAATGCGAAAGGGCCAGACATTAACAACCTGGACAAGCTCGCCGGGAAAAAGCGATACCAGAAAGGGGTCGGAGCTCGACCGATGATTGCATACGAAAATGGCCGGTGCGGGCGCATTCCCGCTGGACCGGTCTTCATACCGGACTCTTATGAAGGGGAAAAAAAGTATTATGGTCAGACGCCCGTACCAGCTTATGACGCGGCGAAACCAGCGCATAACCTGGCGCCGTGAGAGGAAGACGGACAAAGAAGCAATGAAGATGGTCAGAATGGGGATACTGACGGCTGAGAACAATAAGAATAGAGTATAAAAGTAAATGTTTAGAAGGAACAAAACGATACTGCCCATCTCAGTTGTAGACACCTGTACTTCTGCAATTACTGCTGCTCATTTTTCACGGCCAGAATGAATGAATAAATATCCTGCAGTGTGCGAATATTCCGTACGGACTCTTCGTCTCGTATTCTGATCCCGAAGCTTTTCTGGAGTGCTACAATCAGATCGACGATATCGAGACTATCCAACCCAAGATCATCAAAAATATGCGCCTGCGGTCTTAACCGTTCCTTTTCTATTTCAAAAGACTCCTCAAATACCCTATTGGTAATCTCTATTACTTCCTGATCAGTCATACTGCGACCTCAAAGACTAATACTTACTACAGCTCCACAGAATAAAGTACCCATAATACCCAGCCTTTCCAGCCCTTCGGATAGGCGGCCCTTTCCAGGGCCGCTCCGCAACGGAAGCATCCATTCGCGGCGTGGTTAGAAAACCCCGCCTATCGGGGTCCATCCTTTTTTGGGCACACGTTTTCGATGGAGCCGTACTTACTTAATGTCGAAAACAAGATACTGGTCTGACTGATCCAAATCAACAGATTTTTGAGATGGGGATAATTCAGGGTTCGGGGTCAAACTGAAAAAACCGTGAACGGTGAACCCTGAACCTGGAACTCAGTGTTGTATAGACTTTCAGATAATGTTTTTGGGAAGGCAGCAGGGAGGGGATAGTACCTGTTCGTACATCCCCGACCGATAACGCACCCAAAAGCTTTATCTGGAAGTCTATACCAAGCTCCTGCATATCAGCGTGCAATTGATGCCGCCGAATGCAAAACAGTTTTTCATAATTAGATTGATTTCCTTGGTAACCGGCTCCGTCACATGGTATATCCCCCCGCAGTCGGACCCGACATTTTCCAGATTGAGAGTGGGATACACTTCGCCATTTTTCATCATCATTAAGGATGCTATCAGTTCGATAGCCCCGGAAGCGCCGAGTGTGTGGCCCATATAGCCCTTGAGACTGCTGACCGGGACAGACCGGCCGAATAACTCCCGTACGGCTTCAGCCTCTTCCTTGTCTCCCTGCAACGTGCCGGTAGCATGGGCATTGACATAGTCAACTTCCTCCGGCACAGCCCCGGCGTTGTGAAGCGCATCTGTCATGCAGTCAACCATGGATTTTTTTTCGGAGTGGCTGATGTGGAATCCGCTCGTACGTGTACTGTAGCCCACAATCTCCGCGTACACCCTTGCATTTCGGCGAAGCGCCCTTTCATATTCTTCCAGAACGACTATCCCTGCACCCTCGCCACAGACCAGCCCGTCTCTATCCCTGTCAAAAGGACGAGGAGTCTGGGACGGCGAAGCGTTATACCTGGTTGATGTAGCAAAAAGCACGTCAAAAGATCCGGTTACAGTGGGGTGAAGCTCTTCTGCTCCCCCGCAGAGGAGCAGATCCTGTCGGCCCAGCCGGATGATGTCATATCCGATACCGATGGCCTGAAGCGCAGAGGCACAGGCGGCCGCCGGAGCCGCAAAATACCCGGTCAGGCCCAGGTATTGGGCTACGTTCATAGCAGCCGTATGCGAAAGGCATTGAAAAAACATTCCCGACGGCATTTGTGTCAAGTCTCTTTCGGGCAACATAATTTCAAAGGCATCGTTAATGCTTTTGGCGCTGCCGGTAGTTGAGCCGATAATACAGCCGAGTCGCCCCTCGTGTTCCGACGGGACTACTCCCGCATCCCGGATCGCCTGTTCCGATGCCTGTACGGCAAAAATACTCATCCGTCCCATGGATCGCCTGTGTTGGCGGGGGATTAGTTTCTCATCCTTCAGTTCTGCAGGGGCCGCCACATGGCTTTTCAACCCTGTATACCGGGTCCATTCCTCCATGTGTCTGACGGCGCTTCTGCGGGCCTGAATCCCGCTTATCAGGGAGTCCACGCCCGCTCCCAGCGGGGAAATCAGGCCGAGTCCCGTTATTGCGACCCTGTTCAATTCCCTGAACCTCTGCTGATGAATTCACAGTATCTATCCTCTTCCACAATGGCCCGGGCTACCATGAAGGAGGACATCATGGCCCCGATTATGCCCGGCAGGAGAGAACTCTGGCCGGCAGCATACAGATTCTTAAGGGGCAGCCTGCCGAAAAGGTTGAACTGTGCCGCCTTCTGTTTGACTCCGTAAGCGGCGCCATCGTAATTACTCAGGTAGTCCCTGAAGGTAAGTACCGAAGCGGAATCAAAGACCTTAAGATGGGACTTGTACTCGGGAAAGACCCGGACTATTCGCTCGATAATCTCTTCTGTTTTCTTTTGTTTGTAGTCTTTATATTCCTGGGGCCGGACACCCGTCTTCGAATCATTCCAGGCATCCACCTCGCTGAAAAAGGAAGGCTCGAACGTAGTTATGCTCTTGAACTCTCTCGGTCCTCTCTGCTCGGTCGTTTTCACGAGCACCAGGGCGGAGGGTTCGGCGCAGGCGGGATCAAGCATTCTATTCACGTCATCGTGCGGGAAAATAGAGACAATCGACGTGTCGAAATTCTTCTCCTCAAACCCCTGATCGAGAGAGGCAAAGACGGCAAAAAAACCGGCCGAAGACTCGAACGAAGAGACCCGTTGGCGGAAAGCCTTGGTCAGACAAGCCTCTGGAAGGATCTTCAGGATTTCTTTGGGATGTATCGTAAAAACACAATTGGAAGCCGAGATCTCCTCGCCCGTATTCAGAATGAAGCGGCCCACTCTCCTTTCCCGGATATCGGCCAGTTCCGCAATATACGTGCTGCAGGATATTTCGATATCAAGATTGCTGAATCTCGTCTTGAAAGCCTTTATGAAGGCATCTCCGCCATCTTTTACCCGGGCGACCGATTCGTAAAGGCCGGCGCAAATCCGGCTGTGAGTGGCAAAAGAGACCTCGTCCGGCTTCACTCCATAGCACATGGCAAAACCGGAGATCAGAGCCTTCAGTGCATTATTGCTGATTATCCCGTCCAATACCTCCTGGAGCGTGACCAGGTCCTCCTTCAAAAAACCCTGTTTCACGGAAAGATTTCGAATATCCATCGACGGTGTCTGTTGGCATACATGTTTTACTCTTTCAAAATAACGATCGATACCTGCGGCTTCTTCAGGGAAATAAGCTCCAAACTTCTTTCTCATCCGCGGGATTCCATACGGGATCTCGAAAAACCTGCCTTCTAACTCGAAATAGACACGATTGGCATAGTCTTCGGCCAGGAAGACCGGTTCAATGAACTCGCGCATCCCAAGCACAGATAGAATGTCGCACAGCAATCCTCCGGCCTGAAGCCCGCCCGTAAAATGGAATCCGGTATCAAAAGGAATGCCCTTTCGATAAAACCGGGACAAAGCGCCGCCTATGGAATGATGTTTCTCCAGAAGGAGAACCTTGTGCCCGTTCATGGCCAGTATGAGGGCCGCGGTAAGCCCGCTTGCACCGCCGCCCACGACTATGCTGTCGTATGTCTTCATGCAGGATACTGTGTCTCTAAGTACAGATCCACACAAATGGGTATCCAAAATGGGTTCGTAACACGAGACGCGGATAGGCGGGGTTTTCTAACCCCGCCCACAATGGACGCCTCGGTCGCCGGGCGGCCCTGGAAAGGGCCGCCTATCCGACGGGGGAATTTCAGCATAATGGATACCTTCTTATGTAGATCTGTACTAAATCAATCACTTCTACATTGACAGCCCGCCGTTTATGGATAGGACCTGTCCGTGAATATACATGTGTTCTTCAGTACATAGGAAATTCACGACTGAAGCTACATCTTGAGGTGTTCCAAGGCGGTTTAGAGGAATCAGAGGAAGGACTCGTTCTCTGGGAAGCTTGTCTGTCATGGATGTCTCGATAAAGCCTGGAGCAACAACATTGACGAGAATGTTCTTCCTGCCCACCTCTCGGGCCAAGGACTTGGCCGCTCCGATCAGCCCTGCCTTGGAGGCGGAGTAATTCACCTGACCGGCCTGTCCTATTTCGCCCGACAGGGAAGAGACCGCTACTATGCGGCCTCGACCGGCCTTGAGCATGGAAAACAATACGGTGCGTACAACGTTAAAGAACCCGCCGAGATTCGTCGATAAAACCGTATCCCATTCGTCCCTGGACATCCACATCAGGAGATTATC
>JAZDGK010000191.1:0-4285 GCA_043806955.1 Pseudomonadota bacterium
AGTTCCCGGTCTACAACCGCTACCCGCCCCGGGTCCTTGCCCGCCGCCGAAACCCTTACCATCCATCGAAATCACGCCACCTTCATCAACTGTCAAATCACCGGTGATGGTAAGATTAAACCCTGTTTGACCCGCCGTGTGCGTTAGAATACCACCGGTTCTTGTCGCAATGCTCATAAATGTATGTGTTCCATTTATGCTCACAGTACACCCATCTATGATGAGGTCTTGACCATCGTAAGCGGTATCGCCCGAATCTATGAGTGTGTCCGTAGCGAACGTGACAGATGCAGAGGTGTTAACTACCCAGACAAGTGAAGATATGACAGCCAGAAAGACAATAGGAAGGAATCTACTATTCATCAGGGAACACCTCCAACAGCACAGAAAGAAGTCATGGCAAACACGTTCAATTCTTCTGGAAGAATCGGACACTCATCATGGGACGGTTTCAATGCCAATCGACCAACATACGCAACATCCGCGTCCGGACTGCGACTATATGTAGAAATAAACGCACCGTTCAGCAAACAGAAACTAATCTGTACGTCCATACTCTGAGGTAAAGATAGTGGGGTTTCTCCTACCCGCGATCCCGTCATCATTGGTATTCTAACGCTGAAATGGCTAATACAGCCAAACCGCTGCCACCCAGGTCGCCGTCCATCCCCAATTCCCTCCCTCGATCACACCATCTTCTTTAGTAATTGCTTCATGTCCTTCGTTCAAGGGTGACTTGTTATTAATCGAAAAGACTAACCGCATTCGCCTCATTGAACACCGCCAATCCGTGTCCAAGCATGTTTGATCACATACCCGATTGATCACGTCCAGCATGTACCTGCAATTAGCGACGAAGAGGCCATGTCTTGAGGCCGAGAATTTCCATCAATATCGTCCTTCGGCGTATTATCCGATGTAACCTTGGGATCGGTGATCGTCGAAAAATATGGTGAACAGACATCCTGATGGGCGGAATGACCCTACATGCCCGTTGAACTCCTATTCACAACTCGACGAATATGTTGCAATTTCAATGCCAATTAGTGACACAAAACCAGAAAGTAGGAAACACAGAATTAATGCGGGAAAATGGAGATAGGGGTGCTAATTGGGCATGTGGCCGCAGATGAAAGCTTGTGGCCAGTGGAAATAAAGTTCCACTATTTAGAGTAAAATACTTCCCTCGTCGGCAGAGCGCATCCGATATCCCGGCAACAGAACGAAAAACGAGCCGAGACCGATTCCATGGGATAGGTCCGGTCGCAAGACATGGCGCGGGCTTCCCTTTTTCAAAGAGCGAGGAGCCCGTGGAGCAGTCTTAGGAGCCTGTCGGACTTAGGATGATCTACTGCGGAAGTAGAGGGAAACGGCCATTACTCGTTCACCGTTATCAGTTCACCGTTGTCCGTAAGAACCTGAAAAGCATCCCTTTCGGTGAACGGTGAACGGTCAACAGTGAACGGTTATTATGCGCCTCAAATTCGTGAATATTTGGCCTCGTTCCTCCACTTCCTCGCTACGATCCCCTAAGTCCGACAGGCTCCTGGGGTTGGCTCAGGAATAACTTCCCGCCTTATGCATCATGGGGCCATATAGTGGATGATGAGTATGTCTCTTGAGCCTTCTGCAAAATTCTCATGAATGGCGTTCGGTCATTCCGGTCCGCCCACGGCCGAGAATCCAGTGATAAACAGATTGAGATACCTCTGGACACCGGTGCCTGCCCCGGACCCCGATCCGGGGTTCACCGGTGTGACGACTTCTGCAAGAGGCTCGCTTGTTTGGTTCACTTGGTTATGGGTTAAACACGGCCGTGAACCGTGAACCTGGAACCCGGAACATAACCCGTAACTCATCACTCATTTGCGGATTATTTCGTCGAAATCGTAATCCGGGTAGATCTTCTTTATGTAACTGAGCTTTTCAATTTGCACTTTAGGCAGGATAGAAGTCTTCTCCACAAAGAAATAACGCAGGTCTTCGGGTGACATCCTGAGCCCGCCCACGGGAGATGTCTTTCCCACCTCCGGTCCAGCGCCTTTGTTGGCCGTGAAGAAGAACGTATAGAGGTCACAGTCAAACTCCTCCATGCTGTAAGCCTCTTCGAAGCGGTTATCTGCGGTTCTCAGTTCTATTCTCTCGAGGATCGCCGGTGCATCCTTGACGGACGGGAAGCTCCTTAGTCCTCCGATCGGCTCGGAAAGAAGTACGGTTTCATAAAAGCGGGTGTGCTTGGGATTCACTGCTATACATATGTCATCCACCTTTGCGTATTTTGCATAGGCATAGGCAATCTTGAACAGGAGCATGAAGACGTTGCTGCAACTGAACTCCCTGGCCGTTACCAGGGATGATCCTTCTGCTATAAATCTGTGCTTGGCCCTCAAAGCATCAAGCTCGATCTTGTATATATCATCGGAAGGCAACCCGAGAGGGGAATCCAGAATGAGAGTGGCAGTGGCGACCATTTTCCCTTCATGATATGCGGCAAAAACCCGGGTAGACGGGAGTATGTTCTGAATTTTCAGCCTCATTCCGCAGGGTTCCGGGTCCATGTAGCCGAGTTGGACATAGCGATCGTGGGCCAATGAAAAGGCCTCGACCAACTCTTCCCGGGTCATGGCGGGCTTGATCGTGTAGTTATTGAAGTGGCTCGTGTCGGCCAGTTTCGATCTTCGAAGTCTGATCGACCTCCTGCGTTCCGGAAGGTGTTTTTTTCTTTGTAAACTTTGCGCAAGGCCTGTTTCCAACATTGGTCGGCCCCTTTTGAACCCTTGGAATAGGACAAGCAAATTTTAGCTGAAGGCTGATCGCTATTAGGTGAAAGCTGTCGAAAACGACACTTTCCGCATGAAACCAGCTAATTTACTCATCGGTCGTATCCCCCTCTTTGATAACATTCACTCCGCCCCTTCTGTTGACGCTGGACTGCGCGGGTGGCAGGAACGCATCCCGCCTAAATCGTCCCGAATGGAATTCATAATTGAAAAAGGAGCTCGTTTCTATTAGGATTGCCAGGTAAATGCCGGGCACGCTGGAGGAGGAACCGAAATCTGCTTTGACTTTTTTGTTCCCTCCGCGTTCTCTGTGTCTCTGTGGTCAAATCTTCCGAGCAAATACCGATTCCTTGCAGGGGGAGCAGGATATGCGTCTGCAAATAACTCCAAGACTATTTATATCGTTTCTCATATTGTTTCTTTTTTCGATACGACCCGGCCTTTACGGGCAGGAAACTCCGTCGGCCGAGATTATTGCCCGAAAAGTATCCGATCGCGAAGCGGGCCGCGACTCACATGCGCTGGTCGTTATGAAGCTCATAGACAAGAACGGCAAGACACGTGTGAGAGAAATGGAGATCCGGCGAGGGGACTTCTCCGATCTAAAAAGGACCCTGATCCGTTTCAACAGTCCTGCTGAAATAAAGGGAACCGGGTTCCTGACAATTGAAAACGAGAACCGCGATGACGACCAATATCTCTTTCTCCCCGAATTAAGACGCAGCAGGCGCATTGTTTCGAGTCAGAAAGACCAGAAATTCGTGAACTCCGATTTCACTTACGAAGATATGCAACGGAGAAAGGTGGAAAAAGATACACACCGGCTGCTTGGGTCAAAGGTCTTTGGCTCCTATCAGTGCTGGATTCTGGAGAGCACGCCGAAACCCGCCGCCGAATCCCAGTATGATAAACTGGAGGCCCTTGTTACCAAGGACAATTACATTCCGGTCCGAATCAACTATTACAGTCGCGGGAAAACAGTCAAAACTTATACGGTTCTTGATCTTCAAAACGTAAACGGTTTCTGGACGGATATGACGGCCGAAATGTACGATCTCGATACCCGGCATAAGACTGTGCTCGAGGTGAAAAAGATTTCGTACAATACGAAGATCAAACCGGACATTTTTACCGTCCGGAATTTGGAAAAATACTGATTGACGCAAGACAAGCAAGTGCATGCAGAGAAAGATTTTTCAATCAGGAAAACAGGAAATCAGGAAAAAAGACCGGACAGGACAGGTCAGTGCCCCAATACTCAATGTTCAATGTCCAAGGGCACCTCTCCTGATTGGAAATTGGTTGTTGAGCATTGAACATTGGACATTATCCTAACCCGGACAAGCCGGAAATCCGAAATCCGAAACAAATTCAAATGACCCACAACCGAAAGCTCAAGAAAGACAGATTTAATCAGGAACTCAGGAACTCAGGAAAAGACAAATTCTTTTTTTGTCTGCTTTCCGTTCGTGAGTTCCTGAGTTCCTGATTCAGTTTGATTGTTT
>JAZDGK010000192.1:0-2639 GCA_043806955.1 Pseudomonadota bacterium
GTGTCGCTTCTTCACAATTCTTGTCAAAAACCTGTGGAAAACCATGTGGAAAGATGCTCCGGTGAGCGTCCCTTGATCCTCTCCGGCAGAATGCCTAATTTCTTGGCACCTGGCTTGTGAGGCTAAATCGAAGTTATCGCAGAATGGGATTCTTGGGTAACTCTAAACCCGCGGATATCTTGCCAATTGTAACGCCCTGAAAAGAATAAGGAAATGCCTCAATTTGATCTTCAAACCTTAGGTTTTTGGCTTTAAAGAGGCCCCGTCCATAGCAGCTACTGAACCCACCTAAGAAAGGGAGTCCCGCCTCTCCCCCGTCGGTTATTTCTTACACCCACAAGTCATTGCTGGGAGTCATGTTCAGGAATCGAGGATTACAAGTTGAACACTCAAGCTCAGCTGTCGTTGTTAAGCGATCGGTCTGAAGCGCCAAGTTAGGCTTCACTCGATAACAGAGTCCTAATCTTGGGGAGCACCTGAGTTCCAGTATCTCCTCTCGCTTATCGATCCAGTTTGAAGATTCTTATGGCGTTGCCTTCGGCAAACGCGGCCGCGGTTTGCGGCGTGAGCTGAGCAAGGATCTCACGGAAGCGTTGAGCCCGCCGGCGGTAGTTCTTGGGGTTCATGCCGGGTGCATGCGCCACGTCCATACCGATCATGAAGCGGTCCGGGAAGGCATCGTACACCTCGCGCATCTCCGGAAACAACACGCCGTTCTTCTCTATCAGAGCGGTGTACTCCTCCATCCGCGGCCAGCCAGTTCCGTAACCAGTCTCTCCCACATTGGTCATGCCGCTAAAGTCACAATAGAGGTTTGGGTGATTCTCCAGCATGGCCCGGATGACGGGCGCCTTGCTGCGGCCACAGTTATGCGCCCAGACGTAGTGGACCCGCGAGTTTTCGCGAAGGAGACGGGCGAAGTCCTTGACGAGACCCGGTGCTCCCTCCATGTGGAGGACAATGGGCATATCAAAGCGGGTGGCGAGCTGGCTCAGGCGCTGTATGAAGGGGGAGTAAATCGGGTTATCCTCCTCGGCGTGTTTCCCGGATGAGTAGGCAAAGTGCCTGACAATGACCTCACCGATACCCCAGAAGCGACCCGTGGCTAGCTTTACCTCGGCCTCGTTCAGGATTGCCTCGACGGCCGCATCGGGATTGCGCCATTTGTTCGCGCCCGTGAGTTCCGGCCTCTGCATTCCGACAAGCGGAAAGAACTGGCCAGGGTATTTACTCGCTAGTTTCAGCGCAAGCTCGTCGTTTCCAGGCCGATCAGCCTGGCCGGCTGGGCCGGGGTAGTAACGCGCCATGACGATTTGCCGCGAGACGTTGTTGCGGTCCATGACGTTGACTATCATATCCCAATCGAACGACGCGCCGAGGTGGCTGTGTGCGTCGATCATGGGGCCGGTATAGAGTTCGGCAGCCACGCCCACGCGGGCCGCCACGATCGTGATAATAATTACAATGGTGGCTACGGGATTTCTGCTGCAGGTCCTCATAGGGTAATCCCTTTCCTTTCTGAAATGCATTGCTTCCTAATATTTATTTTTATACTATTGCATCGAAGTAAGGCTTATTTTAAAATGTCCCGACTTTGGCTATCCTTTTTCATAGTTACAAAAGGAAAAACCTGCTCTTTTGCAGCGAAATGATAGATATGGATGGATTATGCCGCGTTCATATAATAACGCCGATATTTATCTTGAGAAACAGCGAGAACATTTGGTCAGAAGCCGAGTGAAGCAATATCCCCTATTTACGCCCTTTATTACTGATTGGAATATATACATTTTAGGCAAATTGGTCAATCAAAACTTTCAGGAAGAACTCATTGAGGAAACCACCCCGATCAGGGGGAGCCATTTGGGAATCTCAAAAGCGAGAGTATCTTGCCAAACGTAACACCGGGGAACAATTAAGAAAAACTTACGATTTCATATTCAGATAGCAGTTTTTTGAGCACGGGGGAACGCAATTTTTTAGCAGGAACCCTAGCCATTGAGACCACCGCTTTATTCAGGTCAAGCTGCCCTCCAATGCGCTAAAAAGATTTCAGATGACAGGGAAAAAATAAGTAGGTCGGTTGCGGATAACACAAGTCACTGCTCAAGGATTAGATCTTGATCTGAGGATTACTGGCTGAAATTATGTATCCCCGGGGACCTTCAGTCAAGGAAATTCACCCCTATCGTTCAAAAGATGATATACTTAGGGTCATCAAACATGAGATGGGGAAAGATGTCGAAGCGATCCGTGCCGAAAAAGGCGAACTGAGACAAATCGTGATGGACGTGCTGTACCGGGCAGGAGGACTTAAGGCACCGCAGATTGGGAGGATATTCGGGTTAGATTACGGTTCCGTAAGTCAGGAGCAGAAGCGGTTGCGGGAGAAGCTCCCGAAAGACCGGGAGCTCCAGGCGCTCATGAGTCGGATAGAAAATAGTCTGTCAACATCCGAGATTTGACCCCTTTCTATTCTTAGATTCAGAGGAGGCTCGAACGACAATGACCCACGAAGACTCTGGAAAGTACGCTTTGAAGCATCCACCAGGCATAAGACCGAACGAACAGATTGCAAAGGCGATCCGGGAGAAATCTCCTGGCGGCGAGCTCGCCTGTGGAATGGGCGAAAAGATTTC
>JAZDGK010000193.1:0-25163 GCA_043806955.1 Pseudomonadota bacterium
GCCCCATCCTGGATCTCTTCCTTTTTTCTGCAGACACACTCCATTGACTGTATGGAAAACCCCGAGGATACCAGCCTTTCTTTTAACTCCGGAAGGAATGCTGAGATATAATCCCGTGTGCGATTCTCAGTTGCGGTAAACCGGCACGTCATGACCTTGTCCAAAGATCGAACATCTATGCACAGGGTCCCAAGTCGGCTCATTCTGAGGAGGATAGCGATCGTCAGACTCTTTGAGGACCGGCTGCCGGTTTTTGATCCGCCATCGCCTTCTTCATCAATAACGATGTCACATTCGCCCCATCCCGTATTTCCGGAGAACCAGACGGGAAGCACTATCTGATGCCTCTCGTTTGCCTGGAGGACACTGTTTGTTGCTTGATATCCTTCCACCAAGGTCAATAAGGCCGACAGCTCTCGATTAAGACCGCCTGGAGACCCTTCTTCGGGCATGGTCCCCAGTATTCTCGAGAGCACGCCTTTCAGATCGAATTCCATGAAATCCGCTGCTTCATTATTACTTGCGAAATACCCTTTGATCTTCGCTTCCCAATCCACCCCGATCAGTTTGAAAAACGAGGCAGATGGGGTCTCCCCAAGGAGGATCTTGTCCCACAAAGCGGCCAGGGCATTCTTCTCATTAGCGCCGATCGTTTCCGGTCCCGCCGTGCTTAGAAATTCAGTCACTCTATTCAGTATCGAGCCGGTATCATTTCGGAGTCTGAGGAATTCTTTCAGAGCGTCCTTCTGCCACACCTCAACTTCCGATCCACCCACCATTTTGAGAACGATCTGTGGCTGCGTTGCCTTCACCAGGAATTCCGCCCTCGCCCCTTTGGGTAAATCGATCTCTGTCTGGGCCATGACGACCTGATCGCCTATCTGGAGAATTACCCGGTTATCGGGCAGTACGTCTACGACCGTACCTTGCCAGGTTGAACCGGGCGTGAGCGTATTCTGAAGACTTTGGAGGGTTCCGGAAGGAGCGGCCCCGGAAGGTCCCAGTATTCTAAAAACCGGGGAAGCGCCTTCACCAATGTTTTGGATGGTCATGATAATGCCTGGACAAATGGAATAATGGAGCGCCTCCTGCAAAATTCCAATATTCTTTCGTGCGCGTGCTCGTAATTGTAATCGATGTTCGCGTTGCGGGTTACGCGTTGCGGGTTACGAGTTAACATATCAAGAAAGAAGCTTTCATTTTTCGGGTTCCACATTTGATGAGTTCGTAAAAAGTCGAAAAGTACTGTTTTTTGTCATTCCGGCGGAAGCCGTCGAAATCCAGTCTATTCAAGTAGTTATGGGGGAGCTGAACTCCGGTTTTCATCGGAGTGACGACTTTTTACGTCTTAACCCGAAACACGGAACTCGGAACACGAAACAGAGTTTTGCGGGTGCAAGTAGAAGTGGGACTGGATGTCAGGTCCCCTTTTATAGATTCAGGTCATGGTCATGCGGCACAGCCGCCCTCGGCTGTGTCCCGAGCCTGACGGCACAGCCGAGGCGACTGTGCCACACAGATGTCTTCTCGATACCGACTTGATTCAACAGGCATTCGTATCAGCCCAGTCCCACTTCTACTTGCACCTGAGTTTTGCAGGAGCCTCGTCACTCATCACCTATTTGCCGCCAGTCCCAGCACCAGTTCAATTTCACCCTTACTCATAGATAACCGTTCCGCAATCTCCTCCACGGATAGCCCGGAACGACGCATCTCTATTACATGCGAATAAGGTACTTCTCCGTTGCGCGGGGTCAAATGAATGCCGGTCTGATTTGACGGGTGGCCGGAAACGGCGGACAGATTGCGGGAATCCTCTAACCTGTTGTCTATTTCAGAGAGTATTCGGTCGGCTAGTTCCCTCTTTTCGTTCAAATTGGCCGCAAGAACCTGGCAGATCTTCTCCGATTCCGCAGCCAGATTCAGCGCCTTTTCAATGTTGTTTGTAACCGGATTCATATTGACGCGCCGGTACTTCACCAGCAGCAGTCCCACCAGAATAATAAGAAGAATCTCGATTACTATCTGAGCGACAAGCAGGGTTTCCGTACTGAGGATGTACATCTCGGGCTCCTTAGAGACTTGGATGTTGGCGTCTTAAAGGATCAATGTCCAATGTTCAATAACCAATTTCCAATTAGGAAGGCCCTTGGATATTGAGAATTGAACATTCGATATTGGAAATTGATCTGTACACGGTATAGTTAGCTCTTTTCAAATGTGTTGCGATGGTTCTACGTTCACAGTTCACAGTTCCAAGTTTTTAACCGTGAACTCTGAACCGTGAACCTGGAACCAGCAGTCAGTATCCAGTGCCGGCATCCAGTTCTGTGAACAACGGTTAACGGATAGCAAACGGCTCTTAAACAACAATGTCGACAAGCCTGCCTTGTTCTTTTTCAGGACTCTTTTCGCCTTCAGCATTGTCCTGCTTTGCATTCTCCTCTGTCTCCCGCTGCATGCCCCGGTCCTCTTTCTTCTCCCGTGTAACCTTTTTTCGCTCCATCACTTCTTTTGACTGGGGAACCCTTTCCACTGGGGGCGTCTGTGGAATTCCCACGGCATTGATCTTATACCCGTCCATGGAGACACCTCAAATCCGTTCACGGTTATCGGTTCACCCTGTGAAATAAACGCTCACTAATTCCGGGGGCTGTTGAATGCCCAGACCATTTCAGGGGACGCTGGAGATGCCATCAGATTATTTCACGGGGTGAACCGTTGTCCGTATCTACCTGACTTCGAGCGAGCAGCCCACGCCTATCGTCCGACAGGCTCCTAGACAAACGCGTATTCTGAAAAGACTATTCTTTGAACCCTTCCGTTCTTTAGATACGCATTCACTGTACGGCATAATTCCTCTAAAAAGTACTTGTCTTTGTTTCCTTTTTTTACAGACGTCAGTTGTTTTGAGGTAAAGAATATGTACACTGCTTCACGGAGGATCAATTCCTTTGTCTTGATCTCCTGTCTTGTTCTTTCATCGTTGTCATGAAGGACAAGATTCAGCTCCATGCGAAGAAAGACGTCGCTGTCCGTCCTGTCAAAGGCGATAAGAAAAGGTTTCATTGTGACCGCCTTCCCCTGAATTTCTGCCAGGATATCGCTCTTGTTGATCACGTCTTTATTTCCGGAATAGTATCTCTGGCCCAGTCTGACGGCAAACAAAACAGCAACGAGGCCCACCAGACAGATAGAACAGACAACTACCAGCTTCCTTCTTGCCCTGATGAAGTCCCAAATGGAATCGGGCAGTATTTTTTTGATGGCATGGATCTTTGGTATCTTTTGAGATAAGGATCTGATTCCCGACAGACATGTATTGAGAACGAAAGCTATTGTCTTTTTTACCGCTCTCAAGACTCCAGTGACCTTGAGGAGGACAAGCCGGACGGGGCTGGTTTTCGTCTGTCCGTCCTCAACCTCTTCGCCGCCCGGGTGCAGTTCTTCCGTGGAAGAGGACCCGCTTTCAATAGGGATTTCGCCTGGACCGGGATCAGTTTTCTCGCGGGATTCTTCTACATAGGCTTCGACTTCGGCAGCATCGTCCTTTACAGTTTCGTTCTTTTCATCTTCCGATTCGGCCGGTTGTGTCTCGTTGATCTGCCCGGCAAAAGGGAAAGGGTCTTCCATGGAACCCGACCCGGTTTCCACAGGGCTTTCGCCCAAGCCCATATCCGCGTTGAACTCGACCCCGATCGCAGAAGCCGCTGTTTCAGGAGCTTCCTCTCCGGCTGCCTCGTCCTTTGCTGCTTCGTTCTCTTTATCTTCCGGCACGGCCGGTTGTGCATCGCTGACCTGTCCGGCAGAAGAAAAAAGGTCGTCTATGGAAGCAGCATCCATTTTCACAGGCGTCTCTGCCGGTTCCACCTCCGCTTTGAACTCGGCCCCGATCGCAGAAGCCGCTCTCTCAGGAGCTTCCTCTACGGCTGCCCCGCCTGTTATTTCCTTGTCTTTATCTTCCGGTTCAGCCATAAGAAATGTTCACCGTTCTCCGTTCACCGTTCACCGACAAAACTGGTATACTCACTCGGGGTCGTTTTCTCATTCCGCAATCCGAAATGACAAGACCCGTAACCCATTTCACAGCCGAGGCGACTATGCTACATTCCACATTCCTTCTCCCTGCGTCACAACCTCTCCGAGTCTGCCTTTCCCTCAGCCTCAGCCTTTATTCTTCTCAATCCGAAATCCGAAATCCGAAATCCGAAATTCATAATAGGTCTCTATCCGCATTCAAATGTGTTTTCAAGGCGCCACGGAGGCGCAATACGGATTTTGTGTGGATCTGGGAGATGCGCGATTCCGTGTATCCCATAATCTCGCCTATCTCCCGCATCGTCAGATCTTCATAATAATAGAGAGAAACGACCAGTCGTTCCTTCTCCGGCAATTCATCAATGGCACTGGCTATTATGTTGCGGAGCTGAGAGAAACTGATCGAAGTAAAAGGATCGGTCTGGTTTTCATCGGCAATCAGCTCGAAAATATCCTCATCCGTCGCTTCGGAATTCTTGCGCCTGACGATGCTTATATCAAGGAGTGAGACTCCTTTTACCGCATCCACCAGTCGATAAAAGCCATCCAGAGGGAGACCGAGGCGGGCGGCCACTTCCTGGTCCTCTGCCGGCCGGCCGAGTTCCTTCTGCAGACCGCTGTAAGCCTTTTCTATGTCGGCAATTTTCCGGCGCACTGAACGGGGGACCCAGTCCAGAGATCTCAGTTCATCCAGCATGGCGCCGCGTATCCGGAATTCAGCATAGGTCTTGAATTGAATGTTTTTGCTCGGATCAAACTTGTTGATGGCATCGATCAGACCTATGGTTCCAGAGCTTATCAAGTCGTCGATGGAGATGTGCGGAGGCAGGCGCATGGCCAGCTTCCCCGCCAGATATTTAATAAGAGAGCTGTACTTTATTATCAGTTCTTCCCTCTGCTGAGCGTCCATGGCCTTTTCTCCATTGAAATAGTCTTTTGTGTAATCTCGTAATTTAGCCACGCCGTATTTTTTCATTGGAACTTCCTTTACATTTGGAGCAAATTTTTCCAGAAGAATTTTATGTTCCCGTCAGGCCGCTCGTCATACATTCGCCCGCAGATCCTCCCCGCCAATTCACGGAATTGTTTACTGGAAGAGGCATCCGGATAGAGTTCGACCACGGCTCTCTGCTGCTTGACCGCCCTCGGAATGTTCGCATCATACGGGATGCACCCCCAGTAATCCAAAGACAGACTTCCAAGAAATCTATCCGCCACCATAGCCAGCTTTTTGAAGACCTGCTGTCCTTCCGAAGGCGTATGCGCCTGGTTTATGAGCACGCTGAATCTTTTGGTGTCATGTCTGGTGAAAAGTATCTTGATCAAGGCATAGGCATCCGCGATAGATGTTGGTTCCGGGGTTGCCACTATGACTCTTTCCTGAGCTGCGAGATTGAAGTAGAGCACGTTGGAGGAAATGCCCGCCCCGGTATCGATAAACATGATATCTATCAAACCTCGCAGGCCGTCGAGTTCGTTTAGAAGAAACAGCTTCTGACTTTCAGACAATTCGGTCAGTTCCTGGACTCCGGAGCTCGCCGGCATGATCCTCATCCCCCCCGGTCCTTCAACCAGAATCTCAGAAATCGTCTTTTCACCCGAGAAGACGTGTCCAATCGTGTATTTCGGCGCCAGGCCAAGCAGTATATCAATATTTGCCAGGCCAAGATCGGCATCCAGAATCATTACCCTTTTCCCTTGGTTACACAAGGCAAACGCCAGGTTTGCCACTATGTTGGTCTTGCCCACTCCTCCCTTCCCGCTGGTGATAGAGATCACCTTTGGCCCATTCCGCGCTGCCTTTGCTGCGTTGAACGAGATATACGAAACGTTATTCGAGTTGCGCGCATTTGTCGCTTGATTCATTATTGTCTCCTTGGCGCCGGTCAGTTCTCACGCAGTCCGTTCCACAACAAATTCTTCAGCAGCTTTTGGGAGGCTGCTTCAATGTCCTCGGGAACACGCTGCCCGGTTGTGAAATACGCTATGGGCAGCCGGAAACGTACAGCCTGGTTGAATATGGGACCATAGAAGCGGGATTCGTCAATTTTGGAAAAAATGCAGCCCCTTACAGAGAGCGCTGAGTATTTTTCAAAAATGTCTTCCATGTCCCCGTTCTGCGTGGTGGCACTGAGGACCAGATGGCCCTCAATAGCCGGATGGGCATATAAATACCTCGCCACCTCCTTCATGTGATCCTCGTTGTGTTGATTTCGTCCGGCCGTATCGATAAGGATAACGTCCCTGTCTCTATTGGCATTGATCATGCGGGATAATTCTTCATCCTTCAGAATCGCAACAAAAGGAACCCCCAGGATACGGGCATAAGTCTTCAACTGTTCGGAGGCCGCAATCCTGTAGTTGTCCGCCGAAACCAGCAGTACCTTTTTCCCCTGCCGCAGGGCAAAAACAGCCGCAAGCTTGGCGGCCGTAGTCGTCTTGCCCGCTCCCGTGGGTCCGACAAAAGCCAACACCCGCGGAAATTCGCCCCGTTCCCAAGTTGATTCCCCCACCAGAACCTGGTCCATGAGCCGCTCGCCGACGATCTCTTGGAGGCGCGCACAGGAATTCGAGTCTCCCTGGTCGTCCAGAACTACCCCTCCGAGAAGGGAGCAGATTACGGAGTTGTCCATCCCGATCGATTCAAGGTGAGCAGTCAACGTATCAAGCGAGCGGTTTCCTGTCTGGTGGGTAATTTGCCGGCTTGTAACCGCCGTCTGAACCATCTTTCTCAGGCTGAGGATTTCCGTTCTCAGACAGGATATTTCACTCAAATTGCTGTTGGTTTGGGAGTAGACCGCCCTGGACCGGTTAATCTGCGGTTGAGTCTCTTTAGACGGAACGGACTGCGGCGGCTCATAATCTATGCCGGCAACGACCTCAACCATCGGCTTTCTTACCCCGCCAAGCACCCCGCCGCCTTTGTTGAGGCGCTTCGTAGAGAGGATAATGGCCTCCGGACCAAGCTCGGACTTGATCATTTGAAGGGCGGTGTTAATGTCTCTGGCTTCGTAGCGTTTAATCTTCATTTCCGAGTTCTATCGTACCTACGGATTGGAGTTTTATGTTCATCGGCAGTTCGTTATGCGAAACGATCGAGACGTTCGGGATAAACCGTTCGACCAGTCGCCGCAGATGCCTCCTGATTATCGGCGAGCAGAGAATAACCGGCATCTGGTTCAGAACCATGGTCCTTTCTATTGCTGCATTGATGCCGGAGATGATCCGTTTGCCGAGACCGGGCTCGATGGACAGGAATGAGCCCTGGTCCGTCTTCTGTATACCGTCTCGAATTATGTTCTCGATATTCTGACTGAGAATGTGCACCGAGAGCGTCCCGTCTTCGTTCAACAAATCCTTCGTTATGGAGCGGGCCAGTTTTTGCCTTACATATTCCGTCAGGATGTCCGGATCCTGAGTGACCGGGGCAAAGTCAGCCACGGTTTCTACGATGCTCAAGAGGTCCCGGATTGATATGCGCTCCCGGAGCAAGTTCTGAAGGACCTTTTGGAGGCCTCCCAGGGAGAATTCCTTATTGAGGTCCTCCACCGCTTTCGGATGGGTTTTTGCGAGATTGTCGAGCAGCTTCTGGACTTCCTGCCGCCCGAGCAGCTCATCGCTGTGACTCCGGATAACCTCCGTAAGGTGCGTAGCAACGACGGTAGAGAGATCAACCACGGTATACCCTGCAAATTTCGCCTCTTCTTTGGCGCTCTCCGGTACCCACAGGGCAGGCAGATTGAAGGCAGGCTCTGTTGTGGGGATACCTTCCATCTTTCTTTTAACCTGCCCCGAATCCATGGCCAGGTAATGTCCAAGCATCAATTCTCCCTCTGCCACCTCGATGCCCCGTATATACAGAATGTAAGCTGCCGGCTTCAGTTGCAGATTATCCCTGATATGCACGGGAGGAATCACTATCCCCATGTCCAGGGCAAACTGCCTCCGGATGGAGCGAATTCTTTCCAGGAGGTCTCCCCCCTGGGAGTCGTCGACCAGCGGAATAAGGCTGTAACCGACCTCAAGGGCCAGGGTGTCCAGGGGAAGGAGGTTTTCTATCGGTTCCGGTATTTTTGTAACGGGAGCAGCGGCTTCTTCCTCGGCCGGGGCCTTGGAGGCCGCGCGGCTTTTGTGCAGGACGTAAGCCAGGGAACCCATGACAGTCGAGAGCAATAGAAACGGTATGTTCGGCAACCCCGGCACCAGCCCGAAAATAAAGACCATCCCGGCGGCAATGCCCATCGCCTGTGGCTGAGACGCGAATTGTTCGGCGAATTCTCTCCCCATGCCCGCTTCAGAGGACGCCCTGCTCACGATTATGCCGGCGGCGGTAGAGATTATGAGGGCCGGCACCTGGGATATCAATCCGTCTCCTATGGTTAATAATGTGTAGTTCTGCAGCGCTTCCAGAGCCGGCATCCCTTGCTGAAAGACCCCTATTATCAGTCCGCCGATTACATTGACAAAGATAATGAAAATTCCGGCGATTGCTTCCCCGCGCACAAACTTGCTCGCGCCGTCCATTGCGCCGTAGAATTCGGATTCCTTGGCGATGCTCACTCTTCGGCGCCTTGCTTCCCTGTCGTCAATAAGACCGGCATTAAGATCGGCATCAATGCTCATCTGCTTGCCCGGCATCGCATCCAGGGTAAAACGCGCCGCAACTTCCGCTATACGGCCGGAGCCCTTCGTGATTACAACAAAGTTGATGACGATCATTATGATAAATACTATGGCGCCGATTACATAGTTTCCCCCGACCACAAACGTACCAAAAGCCTTTATTACGCGGCCTGCAGCCTCCGGTCCTTCGTTCCCGTGCAGCAGAATGAGTCGAGTGGAAGCGATATTCAACGACAGCCTGAAGAGAGTTGTCATCAGGAGCAGTGACGGAAAGACCGAGAAACTAAGCGGGTTTTCGCTGAACATGGACATAAGGAGGACCATTATTCCGAAGGCCATGCTGAAGGTGAGCAGAAGGTCCAGAATCGGAGTAGGCAGCGGAATAAGAATAATAAACAGTATGCCGATGACTCCGCCGGCAATGACGAGATTGCTTGCGTCTACCGGCGGAGGGTTCACTGCCTGTGTTCGGGTCCGATCAGCCATAGATTCCTTAAGACCGGGACGCAGATTTACGCAGCTTTGCGCAGATCACGTCCTCGCGCAGGCTAAAGCCTGCGGCTACAGTTTCCCCCGTGTGGCACAGCCGCCCCCGGCTGTGAAAGGGGCGTATTCTTGAATCCTGAAAATCTGCGTTCATCTGCGTCCCGTTTCTCCCAGGAGCCTGTCGGACTTAGGGATGATCTACTGCGGAAGTGGGGGGAACGGCCCAAATATTCCCGAATTTTCGTTGCATAGCAACACTATGCGCCTCAAATTCGTGAATATTTGGTCTCGTTCCTCCACTTCCTCGTAACGATCCCCTAAGTCCGACAGACTCCTAGCTTGCGGCGAATGTCCTGTTCTTAAGGCGATAGACGTAGGCCAGAACCTCTGCCACCGCCTGGTAGAGATCAGGCGGGATCATTTTGCCTATCTCCACCGTCTTGTAAAGCACCTGAGCCAGGGGTTTGTTCTCTACCAGCGGGATGTTATGTTCGATGGCGATCGCTTTTATTTTTTCCGCAATGTGTCCCGCACCTTTAGCCACTACTTCCGGGGCTTCCACTTCCCCTGCACGGTACTGAACGGCTATCGCAAGATGTGTCGGGTTGGTTATTACCACGTCAGCCTTCGGCACAGCCTCCATCATCCTTCTCCGGGCTAATTCTCTCTGGATGCTCTTTATGCGGGATTTCACCATGGGATCGCCTTCGGACTGTTTGTACTCTTCCTTAATCTCCTGCTTGGTCATTCTCATGCCTCGTTCGAATTCCCACCGCTGAAATCCGTAGTCCAGCGCTGCAATGATGAACATCACCATACAGGTCTGAAGCAGGATCTTGAACGAAATGCGGCAAATATATGAAAGGATCTCCGCGACTTCCTGGTCCATGAGGGGCAATAAGTTGGGCATCTCCTTCATTATTACCCGGTAGGAGATATATGAGATGATGGCTATCTTCGCTAATGACTTGAATAATTCCATCCCGGCCTGTTTCGAAACGAGATTTTTGAGGCCGGAAAATGGATTGATTTTGGAAAACTTCGGTTTTATTTTTTCCGTCGTCACCATGAACCCTACCTGGACATAGTTGGCCAGAAGGGCTGCCAGAATCAACGGAAGGATGAGAGGAGCAACTATGGCGCCCATATACTTGACCGAGGTGACGAAAAGACTGAAAACGCTGTCCCGGTTAACCTCTGTATTCATTGCCTCTCCGAGAAAGTACGTCATCATTTCACGAAAAGACTGGTATATATGTGTGTTGAAAACGTACAGTACGGAAAATCCCGTCAAGAGAACGAGAACCGAGGCAACTTCGCGGCTTCGTGCGACTTCGCCCTTCTTTCGGGCCTCCTCCCTTCGTCTGGGAGTTGCCTTTTCAGTTCGTTCCTGGAAGGATTGTTCAGCCATTCGTCAGCCTCTGAAATCGCGCATTAATAAGGGCAGTATGTTTGCCGTCTCCTGCAGAGTGCGAACAAATAACGGCGCCATTACCTGCATGGAGAGCCCGAAGAAAATCAAGCCTATGCAGATGGTAATCGGGAAACTCACTACCAGGATATTCATTTGAGGAACAGCTTTAGCCACAATGCCCATTGCTACCTGTACGAAGAAGAGAACGGCCATCACAGGCGCCATGATTTTCAGAGCGATCACAAACATATCTCCGCCGGCAGCAATGACTCGTTTGTACACCCCCGGGGTCAGACTGATTTCACCGGGATTAAGAATACTGAAGCTGTAGGCTACGGTCTGGAAAAAGAGATGATGTCCATTCACCGCCAGGAAAACCAGAAGGCCTATCAGATATCCGAGTTCAGCCAGAACCGGGGTTTCCTGTCCCATATCCGGATCCATGACACTGGCTATGCCGAAACCCATCTGAAACCCGATCATCTGTCCGGCGAACTGAATTCCTCCGAATACGAGTTTGAGCACGAGAGATAAAGTCAGTCCGACAAAGAACTCCTTTCCAAGGAGAAGGGCCATGGATAGAATACCGTCCGGCACTTGCTTTACGTCGATATTTGTAACCGGAAGAAGAATCAGGCTGGTTATGATAGTCAGGCCGACCTTTATCATTTTTGGGACACTGCCCGCGCCGATTATGGGCATCATAAAAACCATGGCTGCCACCCGTGCCAGGATCAGCAGGAAGACTTGAAACTGCGTTAAGGTCCAACTAAGAAAGGTTTGGTCGATCATATTGGCCGTTTCCCGTTCACCGTTGTCCGTTCACCGATAAGAGCATCATATCCCACCATCGGCCTTGGCCTTAGCCCGGTCTTTTCAATCCGAAATCCGAAATCCGAAATCCGAAATGCAGACACTCATCACTTCTTCTATCGTACGTAGGTCGGTATGTTCACGATCAGTCCTTCCGTATAGGTCACGATCTTGTCCATCATCCAGGGGAAGAAGAGTAGTAGCGCCAGCATGACCGCCAGTATTTTCGGCACAAAAGTCAGGGTCATCTCCTGGATCTGGGTGACGGCCTGGAAGATACTGACTGCAAGACCAACCACCATGCCAATGCCGAGGATAGGCAGCGAAAGCAGTAAGGTGGTTTCTATCGCACCTCTGGCGAGATTCATAACAAAATCCGGGGTCATGATTCCTCCGTTCGAAATTGTTGACCGTTCAGTGAGTTAGTTTATCTAGTTTATTTGGTTTGTTTAGTTTGTTTGGTTTCCCTATCCATTCCCACATGCAACCCGAAACTCCTCAGTATTCAGTACTCAGCACTCTTCTCAATCCGCAATCCGCAATCCGAAATTCTTCACCCAAAGCTCCTCACCATCGATCCCACAACAAGGTACCACCCGTCTACCAGAACAAAGAGAAGCAGCTTGAAGGGCAGAGAGACCATAACCGGCGGCAGCATCATCATTCCCATGGAAAGAAGAACGCTCGCCACGACCATATCGATAATCAGGAATGGAATATAAAGGATGAAGCCGATCTGGAACGCCGTCTTCAATTCACTGATCATGAAGGCCGGGATCAGGACGGTAGTCGGAATGTCCTCTCTGGTCTGAGGACGGTCCATTTTGGCAATACTGACAAAGAGAGACAGATCCTTCTCTCGCGTTTGCTTGAACATGAATTCCCGTATCGGAACAAGGGCCTGATCCAGCGCCTGATCCTGTGTTATTTGATCTTCCATGTAAGGCTTAAGGGCCTGCTCGTTTATCTGGTTCCAAACCGGGGCCATAATGAAGAAGGTAAGAAATATGGAAAGCCCGATCACTATCTGGTTTGGCGGCACCTGTTGCGTACCCATCGCGTGCTTAAGAAATGAAAAGACTACCGCCAGCCGCGTGAAAGATGTCATCATAAGCAAAATGGCCGGGGCAAGAGAAAGGACAGTGAGGAGAAGCAATACCTGTATCAGGACGGAAACCTTTTGGGGACTGTCGGCCTGTTCGAGCCCGAATTTCATGGTAGGCACGCTGATTGCCCATGAACTCCCCCCCGGATTAAGGAATACGATCAAGGCCGCAGCAAACAGAATCCACCGTCCTCGACGTCGTAGGCTTACCATGGCCGCAGTCCTCTAACCTTTCTGGAGTAGTCAGTGAGATTGGCAAGGAAAGAAAGCCGTTCCTTGTCCGGACTTTCTCCCATATCAGTCGCCCCACTCCGGCTCGCACCCTCCGGTATTCTCCCATTTTCTATCTTCGTGAGCAGGCTTATGCCTGTCTCGGACATGCCGATCACGATTGTTTCTCCTCCGACCTCAAGGACTGAGACAAACTTTCTCGGAGCAAGGCCCCTGGTGGCAATGACCTTTATGATGTCGCCGCTGCCGGTCCTTTCCTGGAGCAGTCTGAATCTCCTGATGCCGTGAAGTGCCAGGAGGAGAAGACCTATTACCATTATCAGGGCAAAGATCATCTTGACCAGGGCCAGGGCCAGGCTTGGCGTTTCACCCGCAGCAACCGCGCTCGCCGCAAGCGCCTGATGCGACCAAAGACTGCTCACCGCAAAGACGCAAAGGAACGTAAAGAACATTCTGTCTTGTTTTTTCATGATTTCCTGATCCATGATAAGTGCCTAAAGTGCACTAAAGTGAGCTAAAGTGCCTAAAGTTAAGGACATCATCAGTTTGTATTTCTCATTACGCATCCTTGTTTCCCACCTTCTCACCTTCTCACCTTCCATCCTTTCCCATTCCGTAACCCGTCTTCATTCCGCAATCCGCAATCCGAAATCCACTCAATTCCATCTTTTCAAATCCGCAATCCGAAATCCGAAATCCGAAATTAATAATCACGCCAGACTCTTTATCCTGTCAGGGGCGCTTACGATCTCCGTCAGTCTTACCCCGAATTTCTCGTCGGCCACCACTACTTCCCCTCTTCCGAGCAGTTTCCCGTTGACAAATACATCAACAGGTTCACCGGCCAAGCGATTCAGTTCCACGATTGCGCCCTGCCCCATTTTCAGGAGATCGCCTATGGCCATGCGGGTTCGCCCCAGCTCCACGCTTATCTCCAGAGGGATATCGAGGAGAAAATCAAGACCCCGGTCAGCCGCCTTCCCCGGCCTGGCATCCTTCAAGTCATCGAAAAAAGCAGGTTCACTGGCTATAGAGGCAAGCGGGGAACCAGACGCCTTTTTGTTGACCTGCTCCTCTGCCGCCGCCACTTCTGCGAACGCAGCATCCCAATCAAGATCCGCCCCCCCCTTGTCCTCTGCCTGGGCCTGGCGGACCTCTTCGAATGCCGCTCCCCAATCCTGATCAGTTGCCTTGCTCTCGTCATCGTCGGCCATACCCTTCTCCCCTCCTATTCCGCAGCGATCTCCCTGAACAACTGAAATGCCTTGTTTCCTTTATACAGACCCGGATAGCCCGTGAATTTCTTCACTCCCTCCACCATGACTACCAAGGGATCGCCCAAGTCCTTTTTGAGACTGATGACGTCTCCTGCCTTGAGTTTCGAGACACTCTCGGCCGGCATAGTGGTTTTGCCCAATTCCACACGCAGTTCTAACATGCTCCTTCGTACGGCAGCCCGTAGCTGCTGGGGCCACAAAGGGTCAATGTCTCCTTCTTCCTGTTCCTTTTGATAAGAAACAGCGAGCTTTGTCTTGATCGGTTCGATATTTACGAAAGGAACGCACATCGATATCTCGCCGGTGATTTCCTCCATGTCAACGGTAAAATGCGAAATGATTACGGGGTCGTTAGGCTGCACGATTCGGGCGAACTGTGGGTTTATCTCACTCCGAAGGTACTGGAATTTTACCTGGTGGATGGGGTGCCATACCCGCTCCAGGTCGGCAAAGGCAAGATTCACAACCCGAATGATCAGCCTCTGCTCAATTGGTGTGAATTCCCTTCCTTCAACCCTGGTGTATGCCTTGCCCAACCCCCCCAGAAAGCACTCCACCAGATGGAAGACGAGCCTCGAGTCTATTACAAAAAGGGCTGAACCGCGAAGCGGCTCCATCTTGAATATGTGCAGGCTGCTCGGAACAGGCAGGTTCTTGGCAAAGTCCGAGAATTTAACTATTTCAACAGGCTTGCTGAATATATCGACCATACGTCTCAGGGTGGTCGTCATCGTAACGCGGAAATTCCGCATAAACTGGTCATTAATTGCATCAAAGGTCGGAAGTTTGACCTTGATTACCCGGCTTTGATTGACAAAGTCGAATAATTCATACTCATTCGTCTGAACCACCGCTTCGGGTTCGGTATCAACCCCCCCCCCAGCCATACCTTTAAGCAGGGCATCAACTTCTTCCTGGCTTAGAACCTTGCTCATCTTTCAGACCAACCTCTCATATAGACTTCCAGATAAAGCTTTTGGGTGCGTTATCGGTCGGGGATGTACGAACAGGTACTATCCCCTCCCTGCTGCCTTCCCAAAAACATTATCTGAAAGTCTATGGCTCTGTTTGGTTCACCCGGCGTATACCGAAGTCAAACCGTCACTACGCGGTGAATGGCGTTTATTGCACGACGAATTCGCTGAAATAGACGTTTTTGACCTTGTGCTCTTTCAGAAACTTGTTCATGCGGGCCAGTATCTCGTCCCGCATTTTGATCTTTCCGTCCAGAGTCACGATATCTTCATATCTTTTGCTCGTAAGCAGCATGATTACGGAATCTCGAAACTGCGGAACATGCTTCTCAACTTCGGCCTTGGCCTTTTCCTCCTCCGAGTCGATCTCCAGTTCCATCGTCATCTTTAGATAGCGCACGCCCTTTTCATCTATCAGATTGACCACAAAGGGCTTGAGCGATATGATCATGCCCAGTTTGTCGTGCTTTTCCGTCTCTTTTGGGGCATCCTTCCCGGGGGCCTTTCCTTTCTGAAGGAATTTCGGACCGATATACATGGTATATGCGAAATAGCCGCCGGCCGATACGGCCAGGACAATTGCGAATATTATGAGCAAGGAGAAGAGCTTCCCTTTCTTTGGCTTCTCAGCCCCCTGTTCTTGCTCGGCATCTTCCACTTCCTCGGCCTGCTTTTTGTCTTTCTCTGCCACTTTCCATCCCTCCAAACGAAACGCTTAACCGAGAAGGGAGCAAACAGCATGCCAGAGACCACGACGCGAAATCCCTTTACTTTCCAGGCAGTTAATGACGGAAGACCCTTGGTGGAGACCACATCCGATGTCAAAGTTCCGCTCCTTGTCAACTCCTTGACGGAGAAGAGACGCGGTGAGTTTGGTTAATCTAGTTTGTTTGGTTTGTTTAGTTTGTTTAGTTTGTTTGGTTTATTTGGTTTATTTAGTTTTTTATTGGCTGCGTACGGGGCTGCCGGCATTCCGCATTCGAAATTCCCGCGTCTTTGTCAATCCGCAATCCGCAATCCGAAATCGCATTGTCCCCGCGTCATTGTTTTCCGCGCCTTAACGGCAATACTGTTGAATTAAGGATTAGAGCCCTTCTCTTCAGCGTGAGATGCATGTGGCACAGCCGCCTCGGCTGTGCTCCGGGGCCTGAGTTCACAGCCGAGGCGGCTGTGCCACATGCCACACCTAATGATTTCCGGCACGGGCCTAATTCAACAGCATTGGCCTTAACGGTCTCAAACCGACATTTTTTATCTGTGCACACTTTCACTAAACTCCGTAAAGACATGTACTTATGGAAGGAGTGGTGGTTCGCGAAAGGATATCTATTTGACATCGCGTCATCTTCTCCAGCGAGGAGAGATCTCGATCTGTAGTCCGAACGGGTTTTCTCTCGGTATTTCCTGATTTATCAGGAAGGGGTTTTCACTCGAACAGTTATATAAAGGGGCAAAACGGTGGAGGGTCATTTGGCAAGAATGACGGCGGCAACTCTAAGGTCAAATCGCTACTGACCGGTTTGGGCGGTTAAGCTCGTTGCACCTCCACCGTATGAAGCTCCTGGAGGCGCCTTATGAGATTCATGAATGAGGATGAAAGAAAATGCCCTCATCTTGTGGCGAAGGTTGTGGTCGGCACCCTGCTTCAGTTCGGTTGCGGCACATTTGATTGCGGTCACACTCAAGCCTATGACAGGCCCTTTCACTTAGTGGAACTGGAAGACGGCCGGTTCATTGCTGTCTGCGATGACTGCAACAAAGGCGAGCAGGCACATAGTATCGTGCATCATTAGAACGGCAGGATTCGACTTGTCTGGGGCTCAGACCGGCAGTTCGGTAATCCACATTGCTGTGATGCCTTGCAGCCTTGCGTCAAAATGTTTGTTTGGTTTATTTAGTTTGTTTGGTTGCGTCCGGGGCTGCCGGCATTCCGCACTTAAACACGTTCACCGTTGTCCGTTCACCGTTCACCGACAAAACTGGTATACTCACTCAGGGCCGTTTTCTCATTTTCGAAATCCGAAATTGTATTGTCACCGCGTCTCTTTCAATCCGCAATCTGAGATCCGAATTCTTTCTTTCACTCCGCATTCGCAGCACTCCGCATTATCAGCGCCGCCCAGCTCTCCAGCACGAGACTTCGATCCACGGACAAGCCCAGATTTCTAAAGAAGCCGCGCATTTCTTCCAGATGCCCCGCTCCAATGCCTGAGACTATCATTGTCCCCGGCTTCTTCAAATGAGTAATGACTTTGTTCCCGGCTCTGAGCATCACGGAGGGAGCAAGATTGGAGACAATGAGCTCGTACGTTTCGTCGAGTGCGTCCCATGAACCTTCGCGGATTGTGATCTGCTCCGACAGTCTGTTCAGTTCCACATTTCGTTTCGCTGCCTCCACGGAATCATGATCTATGTCGATTCCCGTTGCCGTTCCAGCGCCCATCTTAAGCGCCGCGATACTCAAGAGCCCTGTCCCGCATCCAAAGTCAAGCACACTCCACTTCCCAAAACCGGACGCCTCTTTCTGCACGATGGAAAGAGCTTCCAGACAGAGACGCGTTGTCGGGTGCATCCCTGTGCCAAAAGCCTGACACGGGTCGATTATTATGACGTGAGGAGTTTCGGTCTTGGCTGTCGAGGGAGACCAAGGTTCGATACTGATGGATGGAACAGGGCTGAATCTGTCTTTGGACTGAAATTCCGACCCCGAGGGCTCGGAATGAAACAGGCGCCGCATGCGCAAGTCAAACGTTACAGCGCATTCCTCTTCCAAAGCGTCTAACAGGCCGGAAACGGCCATCAACCTCCGGCTGAACGCCTCATCATCGTTCTCACAAAGCAAAACCTCCAGGCACTCCCGGCCTGTGACGGCTATCCTGGAATTCGGCAACAGGTCCCCAAGTCTTTCCAACGCTTTCCCAAGGGCAAACGACGGTCCTCGTAAAAATATTTCAACTTGCATGGAACAGCTCCTGATTCAGTCTTTGGGCCTGTCGCTGAATTGCCATAATTCTCGATGGACTCACGTGATGTCAAGAGTTGCTTTTCACCGGACCGCAGCAATGGTTTTTTGCGAAGCGGTAATCTGAGTTTCTGATGAGAAAAATACATGCTGCTGATTCAATAGAATCTTCGCTCCGCAATCTGGGTATTAACTGGAATATCAAGGTTTTCTCCGCTTGACTTAAGTTGTTAAGTGCATTAGATTTAATGAGGCCGCGAGAGTGGCGGAATTGGCAGACGCGCTGGACTTAGGATCCAGTCCGCTTTGCGGGTGGGGGTTCAAGTCCCTCCTCTCGCACCAGATTATTGGACGCAGATGAACGCAGATTGTCAGGGTATTTCGAAGAGGTCCATTTCGGAAGAAAACCTCCCAGGATTCATGCGAAGTTTGTCCACAGCAGGCTGTATGACCCATCGCCGGAAAACTGGAAGTCTGCGTTTATGGTTCGGAATCTGCGGCCTAAATAACTATATGGGAGTAGAATAAAAGTGAAGTGCACCGTTGAAGAAATCAGTTCTGTTAAAAAGAAAATGCATGTTGAAGTACCTCACACGATGGTGGCGGAAGAAGTGGACAATGCTTACAAAGAACTGGGCAAAAAGATCCGCATTAAGGGCTTCCGCCAGGGCAGGATACCCAGGAATATCCTGGAACGCTATTACCGTCAGAAAGTGGAAATGGACGTTCTGGAAAAACTCCTCAATGAGTCCTATCCAAAGGCCCTGGAAGAAGCGAAGCTCTCGCCTGTATCCAGGCCGGTAGTGTCTGACGAGGAATTCAAGCCGGGATCCGACCTCAAGTATACGGCCCTGGTGGAAGTGAAGCCTTTTATACAAGTGAAGGACTATCTGGGCCTTGAGATCGAAAGAGAGGAGGGCGAAGTTACTGATGAGGATATCGGGAAAAAACTGGATGAGATCAGGTATATGCATGCCCACCTGAAATCAATCGATGGCGACCGGGGGATAGAGAAAGGAGATATTGCCGTAATAGACTATGACGGGTCCAGTGAAGGCAACTCGCTGGAAGGCAGTAATGCTCAGAACTATCATCTGGAAGTCGGATCCGGTCTCTTTAATCCTGATTTTGAAAAGCAGTTAATCGGCCTTTCAAAAAATGCCGAAACAGAGATTAAGGTCACCTTCTCAGAAGAGTTTGCGAATAAAGAGATGGCCGGCAAGACCGTCACATTCAAGGTAGCGGTGAAGGATATAAAGGAAAGAGTTCTTCCTGAGATGGACAATGCATTTGCCGCAGACCTCGGGGCCGGTTTCCAGACATTGGATGAATTGCGCCAGAAAATAAAGGAGAATCTCATTGAATCTCGCGCGAAACAGACCCTGGCCGACATGAGAAAGCAGATCCTCGATCAGTTGGCGGCTAAACATCAGTTTGAATTGCCGGAGAGTATGGTAGAAGCAGAAATAGACGCAATGATAAAAGAGGCCCAGGGCAGGCTTGAAAAACGGGGAATAGCGCTGGAATCGGTCGGCATTTCAAATCAGGACATGCGGGCACGATTTGGAGCCGAAGCGGAAAAACGGGTTCGCAGCGAGCTCATATTGGAAGAAATCGCGCGTAACGAGAATATTAAAGTGGAAGAAAAGGACATTGATGAACAGTTTGATAAGGTTGCACGCGACCTGAATATGGAGCCGGATGATATTTCGAACCTTCGCGCCAACCCCGGTTTTAGGCACTCGCTCCCAGGCTACATATTGCCTGAAAAAACTATCAGTTTTCTCCTTAGTCATGCGAATATAAAGAACGCGCAGAGCGAAGCGGAGACTGCACCTTCTGTCCCCGGCGAGGCTGTCGAGCAGTCATGATGATTAATCTTATGCAGGTTATTCCCGTGAACTTCAATTGGGGAGCGTCATGTAATAAGTGTGGCAAGATTGCTGAGGACTTTGGGTTGTATTCAAGGCGCCTGGGCGCGAGCATATCAAGATATGTGACCGGCCAGGCAACGAAGAATGCGGCCCAAAGGACCAGCAGGATGCCACAGTTATTACGTGACGTTTCCTTAGTTCATGCATTGAATTATACTGGAGAAAAGAACGAATGACACTGATACCTATCGTAGTGGAACAAAGCGCGCGCGGTGAACGCGCCTATGATATCTATTCCCGCCTTTTGAAGGAGCGGATCATCTTCTTAGGCGCTCCGATAGATGACGATCTGGCCAACCTGATCATTGCCCAAATGCTCTTTCTCGAGGCGGAAGATCCGAAGAAGGATATTACCCTCTATGTGAATTCGCCCGGCGGAATCGTAACATCCGGGCTGGCAATTTACGATACTATGCAGTACATCAAGGCGGATGTGGTAACTCTCTGCATGGGTCAGGCGTCAAGTATGGGCGCGCTCTTACTGACAGCCGGGACAAAAGGCAAGCGTTACGCCTTGCCGCATTCGCGTATCTTAATACATCAGCCTCTTGGCGGCTTTCAAGGCCAGGCTACGGATGTGGACATACAGGCCAAAGAGATTCTGCGACTGCGTCAAGAACTGAATCGTATCCTGGCTCACCATACCGGTCAATCAATGGACCGAATCGGCAGAGATACTGAACGGGACTTTTTTATGGGGGGGGAACAAGCTAAGGAGTATGGTCTCATAGACGAAGTGATTGCTAAACGTCCTGCAACCCCGAAGGAGGCAAGTTAATGTCTAAAAAAGCTGAAAGGAAGGGGAAAGATCTGCTCTGCTCTTTTTGCGGTAAGAGTCAGGATGAAGTCAAGAAGTTGATCGCCGGGCCGGCCGTGTACATTTGCGATGAGTGTATTGAGCTTTGCAATGATATCATGGCTGAAGAGTATGAAAAAGAAGAAGCGGCCAAAAGAGGGGGCTCGATACCAAAACCGAGTGAGATCAAAAAGATCATGGATGAATTCGTGATCGGTCAGGAAAGAGCGAAAAAGATACTGGCCGTGGCCGTCCACAATCATTACAAGCGGATTGACAGTAAAATCGATACCCAGGGAGTGGAACTGCAGAAGAGCAATATCCTCTTGGTCGGCCCCACAGGATGCGGAAAGACTCTCCTCGCCCAAACGCTGGCCAAGATCCTCAATGTGCCCTTTACCATTGCCGATGCCACCTCTCTGACTGAGGCGGGTTATGTCGGCGAGGATGTCGAGAACATCATACTGAGCCTGTTGCAGGCCGCAGACTATGATGTCGCTCTTGCTTCCCGCGGAATTGTATACATCGACGAAATTGACAAAATTGCACGGAAATCCTTTAATCCGTCAATAACCAGAGATGTCTCCGGTGAAGGCGTTCAGCAGGCGCTCTTAAAAATTGTTGAGGGAACCACGGCAAACGTGCCGCCGAAGGGAGGACGAAAGCATCCCCAGCAGGAATTCGTAAAGGTAGATACAACCAATATTCTGTTTGTCTGCGGTGGTGCGTTCGTGGGCCTCGAGAATATCATAAGAAATAGAATCGGGGCCAAATCAATCGGCTTCGGCGCCGACATCAGCGGTCCGGTAGAGGAAGCCATCGGCAACATACTGGTCGAGGTTAAGCCGGAAGATCTGTTAAGATTCGGGCTGATACCGGAATTCGTGGGAAGATTGCCGGTCGTAGCAACACTCGAAGAGCTCGACGAAGAGGCATTGATCAGAATACTTAAAGAGCCCAAAAATGCCCTGGTCAAACAGTACAAGAAATTGTTCGACCTGGACAACATAAACCTGCGTTTTACAGAGGGAGCGATTGTAGCTGTTGCCCGGGAAGCGATCAAGAGAAAGTCCGGAGCTCGTGGTCTAAGATCCATTCTCGAAAACGCAATGCTTGACATCATGTATGATCTTCCGTCAAAGGAAGGTGTCCGGGAGTGCGTCATAAGCGAGGAGGTCATACTGAATAAGGAAGAGCCGATTGTCTTGTACGAAACCAGCAAGATTAGAAGTGCATGAAAACAGCTTTCAGCAGTCAGGTGTCAGCAGAGAATCATATCGAGAAAGCGCTGAAAATCTGGTTGCCGATTGAAATCAGAACTTCCCGTGGAAGCCATACGGTCAGGTAATTGATACCCTTGTCGCGCTTAGAAATAAACGGACTGCGATATATTGATTCAACGGCTGAATGCTGAAAGCTGACAGCGATGTAGTAAGAGGTAACGATATGTTGGGTTTTAGTTCAAAAGAAAAAAGCAACGAAACTGAAAAGAATAAAATGATACTGCCATTGTTGCCGTTGCGAGACATTGTGATTTTTCCACATATGGTCGCACCGCTCTTTGTTGGGAGAGAAAAGTCCATCCAGGCCCTTGAGAACGCGATGGGCATGAAGAAAGATCTCTTTCTTGCGGCGCAGAGAGACGCTAAGAAGGATGAGCCCGGCGAGAAAGATATAGAAATAATCGGCACCATCGGTAATATACTGCAGCTTTTGCGTTTGTCGGACGGTACCGTCAAGCTTCTGGTAGAAGGTAAGAGACGCGGGAGAATAACACAGTTTCTTCCTCATAAGACCTTCTTTCTTGCCGAAGTTGAGGAAATAGTCGAGGGCAACGAACATAATCTGGAGATGGAGGCACTGATCCGAAGCGTACGCTCCACTTTCGAAGAATACGTCAAGTTTAACAAGAAAATACCCTCTGAAGTCGTGCTTTCGGTCTCGTCCATTGATGATGCTTCCAGAATCTGCGATACCATCGCAGCCCATTTGACTTTGCGCCTTGCCGACAAGCAGGAACTTCTTGAAGCCTTCAGTGCGGCTGATCGCCTGGAAAAAGTCTACAGATTGATGAGAGCTGAGATCGAAGTCGGTCAGATCGAGCAGCGCATTAAGGATCGTGTCAAAAAGCAAATGGAGAAAACTCAGAAGGAATACTATCTGAGTGAACAAATGCGGGCCATTCAGAAGGAAATGGGTGCCAAGGACGACCATAAGAATGAGTTGAACGAACTCGAGCAGAAGATAAAACGGAAACGGATGCCGAAAGAGGCCATGGCAAAGGTGCGCCATGAGTTCAAGAAACTGAAGATGATGTCACCGATGTCTGCCGAGGCCACTGTTGTTCGGAACTATATAGACTGGCTCATCTCGCTCCCGTGGTATGACAAGAGTAAGTCCAGGATAGATATTAATGATGCGGAACAGATCCTTGATGATGATCATTACGGCCTTAAGAAGCCTAAAGAGCGGATCATCGAGTACCTGGCCGTCCAGAGTCTGGTGAAAAAGATTAAGGGACCAATCCTTTGCCTTGTCGGACCTCCGGGAGTAGGGAAAACATCGCTGGCCAGATCGGTAGCTCGTGCTACACGCCGTAACTTTATCCGCCTGTCCCTGGGTGGGGTCAGAGACGAGGCCGAAATCAGGGGGCACAGAAGAACATATATCGGGGCTATGCCGGGAAAAATCATCCAGTCCCTGCGCAAGGCAAAAACCAATAATCCTGTATTCTGCCTCGATGAAGTGGATAAAATGAGCATGGATTTCCGCGGCGATCCTTCCGCTGCACTTCTCGAGGTCCTCGATCCCGAACAGAATTATGCGTTTAACGATCACTATCTGGACGTCGACTATGATCTTTCGGAGATTCTCTTCATCACCACGGCCAATACACTGCATTCCATTCCCGCACCACTCCAGGACAGGATGGAAATCATTCACCTTCCGGGCTACACTGAAGAGGAAAAACTGAATATTGCGCGGCAGTTCCTGTTGCCGAAGCAGATTGAAGCCAACGGTCTGAAAACTGAAGATCTCGAAATCACCGATAATGCAATTCTCGGCATTGTCCGGCGTTACACCAAGGAAGCCGGCGTACGAAATCTTGAGCGTGAATTATCCACAATCTGCCGCAAGGTAGCAAAGGAGGTCGCCAAAAAACCCGAGGAGAGACATAAGACGACGGTGAATGCCCAGTCTTTGGAGAAATATTTCGGTGTTCCGCGTTATCGTTATGGTCTTACCGAAGAGAAGGATGAAATCGGGGTGGCAACCGGATTGGCCTGGACGGAATTCGGCGGCGATATCCTCCAGATCGAAGCGGTTACGATGCCCGGGAAAGGGAATCTCACCATTACCGGGAAGCTCGGAGATGTGATGCAGGAGTCTGCCAGAGCGGCCGTGAGTTATGTCCGTTCCAGGGCTGAACAACTCGGGCTTGACACTGATTTCTATCAGAAGCTCGACATTCATATCCATGTCCCCGAGGGAGCCATACCGAAGGACGGGCCGTCTGCAGGCATTACCATGGCTACGGCCATAACTTCAGCCCTGCTGAAGATCCCTGTGCGCAAAGATATTGCCATGACCGGTGAAATCACTCTAAGAGGTCGCGTGCTTCCAATCGGAGGGCTTAAAGAGAAGCTTCTGGCTGCAAAACGGGCAAACGTGAACATGGTCCTTATCCCTGCTGAGAATGAAAAAGATCTCAAGGAGATCTCTCCCAAGCTGCTCAAATCCATCCGCGTTGCAATGGTTGAGAGTATGGACGCGGTACTGAAGCAAGCTCTGGTGTTGGAGGATACTGAGTTGTTATTCAAAAAGCCCCAGACTCCTCCGGTGGAAGTCTTCCCTGAAGAGCAAGCAGTGGCCGAGATAACAGCGCATTGAGGCCCCTTTTTCCACTTAATTTCTCTTGACTTAGAAAACCGGAGTTGCTAATAGTACAAACCTGATTCGCGAGGGCGGATAGCTCAGTTGGGAGAGCATCGGCCTTACAAGCCGGGGGTCACAGGTTCAAGCCCTGTTCCGCCTACCATTTTGAAACACTGCGGGGTCGTAGTTCAGTTGGTTAGAACGCCGGCCTGTCACGCCGGAGGTCGCGAGTTCGAGTCTCGTCGGCCCCGCCATTAAATCAAGGACTTAGCTGAAACAGCTAAGTCCTTTTTTTTTGATAAATGTATATACAGATCCAGACTTGGCGGCGGATTCTGGGTGAGGCATCGGCTTCCGACTTCACAGCCGAGATCAGACAGGACTGCATGTGGGCAAATGATTTCACTCAGAGTGGAAGTCGGTATCCACTCGGTGTGAAGAGTATTCCTGCTTTTCTGCTTCTCCGAAACCTGGGCCTCATGACGATTCGCTAAGGGCTTGCGCAAGAATAACTTGGTAGAATTCGCGCCCAAATGTGCCGTAGATTCGATCGATCTGAACGAGCAAAGGCGGAGGAATAGCCAGCTATTTTGAGGACTTTGGGAGCGAAGATCGGTTGAAGATATGGTACAGT
>JAZDGK010000194.1:0-3514 GCA_043806955.1 Pseudomonadota bacterium
GTTATGATTGTTGTGCCAGCCATAGACTTGAAACAAGGCCGATGTGTTCGCTTGAGACAGGGCGATATGGCTCAGGAAACGGTGTTTTCCAACAACCCGGTGGAGATGGCGCTGCGATGGGAAGCGGACGGGGCAGAATTGCTGCATATTGTGGATTTAGACGGCGCTGTAAGTCAAAGACCGGCAAACCACGAAACTATCAAAAATATCCTTTCGGCGTTAAAAATACCGGTGCAGGTTGGTGGTGGAATCCGTAATAGTGAGACCATTAAGACATATCTTTCCTGGGGTGTAGATAGGGTGATTCTGGGCACGGTAGCCCACAGAAATCCAGACCTGGTGAAGGAGATGTGCCGCATCTATCCGGGCAGGATTGTGGTTGGAATCGATGCCAGAAATGGGAAAGTGGCTATCGAAGGGTGGACAGAAACAACGGATACCGAAGTCCTGACGCTGGCCAAAAAATACGAAGACTTTGGAGTACGGGCCATCATTTTTACCGATATCAAACGTGATGGTATGCAGACCGGCCCCAATATTGAAGCTACGAAAGATCTGGCCCGTTCGGTAAGCGTGTCTATCTACGTCGCTGGCGGGGTTTCGACACTGGATGATATTAAACAAATCGCAGCCATAGAAGATTACGGCGTAGAAGGAGTTATTACGGGTAGGGCAATCTATAGCGGGACTTTAAATTTCCGGGAGGCTGTATTGTTTTCACGAAGCCCGGCATCCGCACGATAACTATCAGCGATCAGCTTTCAGCCTTCCGAAGGACAGGCGTCCCGTCCCCGGCCGACCTGGTGGCGCGCCTGCCCATGCTCAATCACTCACCTAACTTTTTCTGGAAGTCTTGGTCATAAAATGAGTAATTTGCTGTTTGACCTTTTTACTTTTGCATTTTGGGCAGGAGGCCTTTTTCTTCTCATGTTCCGCAAGGCTTAACACCGCCGTGAAGACTTCAGCGCATTTCATACATTGATATTCATACGTGGGCATTTTATCTTTTCCCCTTTCCAGGCTTCAACAGCGATTTTCGCATAAGGTGATAGGTGCTGGTGATAAGTATTTTGTTTTTCGAAGGTAAGTCGTGACAACGGAAAAACCGCATCGGACACTCCGTTCATTTCGTCTTACGCCTCAGTTCAACGCAAAAGTAGCACCTGTGATGCTCGGAAGTCAACAGAAATTACGTCAAAAGGTATAATCTGGAAGAAGTTGCTGGAATGGGAGAGAAAAAACAGGTGAAATAAGGCAACCTGGACGGAAAAAAAGCGAACGTTGTCACTCATGCCGACCGAGGCGGAAACTTCAATCTTCAATCCACAGTGACATATGGTCCGACCCCGCGTCGCCCGGTCCCCGTCGCCCCTCTCTGTCGCATAGTCCACGAACGGTGCGGATTTTACCTACAACTTCTCAAAATCAATGTTCCCGTTCTGCTCTCGATTACTCACAGCAACTAGCGACTGCTTAAGCTCTGATTAATGGCGCAGTACCACTTGAAGTATTCACTTCATAACCATAATTACAAAGACATTTATAAATTTTATTTGACATAGCGGCGATCTACTGATGGAATAAGTATAAGGGAATTACCGCCTGAGTGAAAAACGATTACGGGGGCTCAGGTGGAGCAAAATTATCTGTATCCTGATGCGAGCGCTGTACCTCATGATTTCGATCTCTTTATCACCTGCGTCGGAAAAGCAACGTGAACGCAGTCGCCGCTCCCTGAGCCCGCAGGGTGACCTCAGCGGCCTGTGAGGACGCCGGAAAATCGAATAATCGGCACCTGAGTGGTCGACTGCATTACCTTCCCTTGATCTCGGAACACACCGGTAAGCCGGGATTCGTGTTAGTCCCCCGTTTAGAACATTTCGCAGGAAAGGGGGTGATAGAGTCTGAACAGTCCCGATGGGAAAAGGACGTATAATGCGCACAAGGTCAGAGGAGTATGCTTTTTTTGAGAAAACAAACCTCTAAAAAAGTGAAAGGAGTAGATATTATGAGCAGGAAAACCTTATGTCTCTTGGGAATGCTGGCCTTTATAACAGCAACCGCAGGCGCTGCTTCTGACGTGTCTCTCACCCCTCAAGAGCAGCTCGGCAAAAAGATTTTCTTTGACGAGAATCTTTCGTTTAACAGTAACCAGGCATGCGCTGCCTGTCATGCGCCGGAATCGGGCTGGACCGGGCCAAACGACGTTATCAATGGCGGCGGCGCAGTGTACGAGGGCTCGATAACAGATCGGTTTGGCAACCGCAAGCCCCCCTCGTCTGCCTATGCGACCCAGAGCCCGATTCTCCACCAGATGAGCAATGGCAAGTTCGTCGGCGGGAATTTCTGGGACGGCCGCGCCACCGGCGAACGGCTAGGATGCCCTGCGGCGGAACAGGCACTCGGACCGTTCCTGAACCCCCTCGAGCAGGCGCTCTCGTCTCCCTCCGAAGTCATCAGCAGGATCTGCGACAGCTCTTACAGCGAGCTGTTCACGCAGGTCTGCGGCCCCAACGCCTGCAATCCTGACTACACGTATACTGCCTATGACTGCGTCGGCTATTCCGTTGCTGCGTATGAGGCGTCGCCCGAGGTGAACCAGTTCTCGTCCAAGTATGACGCCGTCGTTGCTGGCAAGGCGAACTTTACAAAACAGGAGCACGAGGGCTTCAACCTCTTCCTGGGCAAGGGCAAGTGCAACAAATGCCACACCGTTAACCCACGGGGAAAACAGGCGCTTTTCACGGACTACACCTATGACAACCTCGGCGTGCCGAGGAATCCGGAGAATCCCTTCTACTATGCCAACCCTGAGTTCAACCCCCTCGGCGCTGCCTGGATCGACCTCGGCCTCGGCGGCTTCCTGAATGCGCAGATGATGCATCCCGAGTGGGTGCCGTTTGCACGGGAGAACTTCGGCAAGCACAAGGTCCCGACGCTCCGGAACGTGGACAAGTGGAACCCCGCCTTGGGCCCGAAGGTGAAGGCCTACGGCCACAACGGCTACTTCAAGAGCCTGAAAGGGATCGTCCACTTCTACAACACCCGCGACGTCCTGCCGGTCTGCCCCGGCGAGTGCACCGAGGAACAGGCCCTGGCAGCCAACTGCTGGCCTCTGCCGGAGATCGCCTTGAACATGAATACCAAGGAACTGGGAAATCTCGGCCTGAGCGCTGCAGAAGAGGACGCAATCGTCGCGTTCATCAATACCCTTAGCGACGGCTTTATACCGTGAATTTGAGAGGAAATTCGCGGGGTGGGTGTCGATGCTCACCCCGCCGTCTTTTCCGCCTGCAGCACTGCGATCCCAATCTTTAACCCATCTTCCGCAGTTAGCGCCGATGTTCTGCAAAATTCAGGGGAAATTTCGGGGAAAATGTAGTTATTTCAACCCTGCTATTTGAAAAACAGAATGTAGTGCAGAAAACCCTCTTGCTTCCCACCCATTAAATCGAGATAATGCCCCTGCAAGGGGAGATGTTGTGTATCTGCGCCGCCACAATAAAAAAGTTGA
>JAZDGK010000195.1:0-3975 GCA_043806955.1 Pseudomonadota bacterium
GTAACTACTCAGGTTCAAAGTTCCAAGGTTCACGGTTCAAGGTTAGAGAGCGATGAAGATTGAACGGGTTGAAGATATTGAGGCATGGCAATGGCACTTGAGTGTACGCGAAAAGTGTACAGACCGGCGAAGAAACCAAAACTATCTCAACAAAGATGAAGAACTCAAAGCGACTAACCGTGAACCGTGAACTGTGAACCGAATAACCCGAGTAGTTACTATGGATCAAGCTAATCTGTCTTTCCCCTGGGAATCCCGCCGGATCGAATACGAAAAGGTCCTTAACGCGGGCCAGTTAGATGCGGTTTTGAGCCTTGATGGCCCAATTCTGGTGATAGCCGGTGCGGGCAGCGGCAAGACGCGCACCCTGGTTTACAGGCTGGCCAGACTGGTTGAAACCGGAGTCTCTCCAAGAGCGATCCTTCTGCTCACATTCACCTGCAGGGCGGCGCGAGAAATGCTGCAGAGGGCAAGTCTTCTCCTGTCCGACCGGTGCCGGGAGGTAACGGGTGGCACCTTTCACTCGGTGGCCAATCAGATGCTTCGAAGATTTGGGGGCCATGCCGGAATTTCACCTTCCTTCACCATTCTTGACCGCGTCGACAGCGGAGATGCCGTGGATCTCCTCAGGAACAGTCTTGGCTTGGGCGGCAAGGGATCCCATTTTCCAAAAAAAACGACGATCGTGGAGATATTCGGCAAGGCAGTCAACAAGGCCCTGAGTATACCCGAAACCCTGGAGAATGAATTCCCGCATCTTATTCTTCATGCCCAGGCATTAGAAGAGCTGTTTGCCCTTTATGAAGATTATAAGAGCCGGCATCATCTGATGGACTATGATGATCTTCTGGTCAAATGGAGGGACCTGCTGGGGGAAAAGGGCGAAATACGGCAAATGATCTCCCAGCGATTCCAGTATATCATGGTTGATGAATATCAGGATACGAACTGTCTTCAGGCCGAGATCGTGCGGCTTATGGCATATGGACACAATAATGTCATGGTGGTCGGCGACGATTCTCAATCGATATATTCATTTCGGGGGGCAAATTTCAAAAACATCATGAATTTCCCAAGCATATTCCCAGGCACAAGGATAATTAAGCTTGAAGAGAACTATCGCAGTACCCAACCCGTCCTGTCTCTGGCCAACTCCATTATTTCCGGCGCCAGAGAAAAATATACAAAGTGCCTGTTTACTCGAAAAAAAGGCGGTCCCCAGGTTCGCCTCGTTCAGGCCCCGGACGATAACGGGCAATCGCGTGCCGTATGCCGGAGCATAACTAAATTGAGAGAAGAAGGCGTCCCCCTCTCAGAAATGGCCGTACTTTTCCGCTCCAGTTTCCACTCCTTTGATCTGGAGCTCGAACTCGCAAGGCACGGTCTGCCTTTCCGGAAATATGGCGGCCTCAAGCTCTTGGAAACAGCTCATATCAAGGATATCATAGCCCATCTGCGCGTCATACTTAATCCGGCGGATCTCCTAAGCTGGAATCGGGTTCTCCTTCTCCTGGACGGTATCGGACAGAGGACCTGCCAGCGGATGCTGGAATGGTTGCGACAGAGTGACTTTTCTCTGCCGAGCCTCGGAGAATTCCCGATTGGACCCAAGGGAGAAAGAGGGCTGCGCGATCTGGCAAAACTGCTCGATGAAATCTCTAAAAAGGCGAGCCCGAGTGATTGTCTGGAGAGTCTCCTTCAGTACTACGAGCCTGTTTTGAAGCGCATTCACTATGATGATTATCCCAAAAGATATAAGGACCTGGAGCACCTGTGCACACTTTCGACAAGATATAGCTCTATTGAAGCCCTGCTTACCGACATCGTTCTTGAACCGCCTGAAGCAGGAACTTCCGAAGAGGGACCTGATGCCGAAAGCCTGACCCTCTCGACCATACACTCGGCCAAGGGACTGGAGTGGCACAGCGTCTTCATCATTTCCCTGGTAGAGGGTCGTTTTCCCTCCAGTTATGCCCAGGAAAGTGAAGAGTCCCTGGAAGAGGAAAGACGGCTGATGTACGTTGCGGTCACTCGAGCCAAGGAGAACCTTTTCCTCTGTTATCCTTCCACCATCTATGTACCGCGCACCGGGACTCTGACTCCCGAAGTCTCCCGGTTTATCGCCGAGCTGCCGAGAACGGTTTTCGAAGTATGCAGGGATTGGACCGAGCGTTATTCCATGAAGTCGCCTGCGCCAATGGACAGTATGAAGGTGACCGAGCCTGACCAGGAGAACGGGGCGATTAAGGCAGGCGTGCGGGTCCGGCATAATGTCTTCGGTCTGGGCCTGGTCAGAAAACGGCTGGAAGAAAAGAAGGCGCTTGTAGAATTCGACGACTACGGCCTGAAGACATTGAACCTCGACTATGCACGTCTCTCGATAATAGAATAGGAAGCAGATGAGCTCGATTTCTCGCGATAACTCACTGATCGTCGCAGCTTAAGTGCAAAATGCAAAGAACATGAGGAGTTACGAAGCGGCAGTTGAGTATGTCGAAGACCTTGAATTTTTCGGCATAAAATTTGGGTTGAATAATATTACCTCGCTTCTTGCCGCGCTGGGCAATCCGCATTTGAGCTTTAGATCCGTGCACGTGGCCGGCACAAACGGGAAAGGCTCCGTAAGCGCCATGCTGTCGGCCATTTATTGCGCGGCCGGGTACAAGGTGGGGCTTTACACATCCCCGCACCTCGCAAGCATCAGGGAGAGATTTCGAATAAATGAGTCGTTGATTACTGAGGAGCAGTTCCAGGAAATTGCCCGGCAAACCAAGGCAGTTTTACCGGAGACGGTTCCCATAACGTTTTTTGAATTTACCACCGCAATGGCATTTCTGTTCTTTGCCAGGGAGGAAGTCGATCTGGCTATTGTCGAGACGGGGCTTGGAGGCCGGCTGGACGCAACAAACGTCATTTGTCCGGATCTGGGGGTAATTACTAATATTTCCCGAGACCATGAAGCCCATCTGGGAAGGTCTCTGACTGGGATTACCAGAGAAAAAGCGGGAATAATCAAACGCGGATCAAATCTGATTACGGGCATACACCAGCCCGGACTGCTTAATATTGTTCAGGTCGCATGTTTAGCGCATGACTGCCCCATTTACGTATTCGGGCAGGATTTTCGCATTAGAAGGGCGAACAACGACAAGTTCTCTTATCAAGGTGTATGGCGGAAATTCGACGGTCTTGAGATCGGTCTTCGTGGAGCTCATCAGATTCACAATGCAGCCCTCGCTCTGGCGGCAACAGAGAATATGAACGAAAAAGGCCGGCCGGTTTCAGAAGATTCGCTCCGAACCGGGCTGAAAAGAGTAATATGGCCGGGACGCCAGGAAATCTTTCGGAATAATCCACCCTTTCTGCTTGACGGCGCCCATAATCCCGGCGGAATAAAGACTCTCTGTCGATCCCTGGCAAAGGACTACGTCTTCAGTCGGCTGATTCTGATTTGGGGAGGAATGGCTGACAAAGACCATTACGGCATGCTGAAGGAGATCGCGCCCATGGCCCATACCATCGTGCTGACCAAGCCGAAGTACAGGAGATCGGCAGATCCGGCCGACCTTGCCATGCAGCTCGGCTTCTTCCACGGGGCTATTAATCTTACGAGCAATATCGCTGAAGCGATCTCCAGGGCCGAAAGCCTGGCCGAAGAAAATGATCTCATCTGTATCGCAGGCTCGCTGTATCTCATCGGCGAGGCCCGCGAGATACTCGCCCAAGGGAATGGTTCCTGAACAATCAGACGGTGCAAGGCGAAATACGCGACCGGCCTATCAGCTATAGACTTTCAGATAATGTTTTTGGGAAGGCAGCAGGGAGGGGATAGTCCCCAGAATCCACCGCCTAATCGTCCTGCATATCGAGGTCGTTGACTCAGTTGCAGTCAAATCGGGCATACGGGCGGTGGATTGACCATGGACCACGGACCACAGACGATGTGTTTTCGTGGTCTATCGTCCGTCGTCTGTG
>JAZDGK010000196.1:0-3197 GCA_043806955.1 Pseudomonadota bacterium
CAGCATGTTATATAGACTTTCAGATAATGTTTTTGGGAAGGCAGAAGGGAGGGGATAGTACCTGTTCGTACATCCCCGACCGATAACGCACCCAAAAGCTTTATCTGGAAGTCTATAGCATGGTTAAAGTCTAGGTTTTACGAGGTCTGAACTTTCTTTTTCTTGAGCGTTCCATCAGTTGCGCCCTGATGTGCGACCAGACGATCGCTAACACACAAGCTGCTTATTCTAGCGCTTATGGGGTCGTCCCCCCCACTTTCCGCAGTAGATCATCCAAAGTCCGGCAGGCTCCTGGCGCGGCATACCGACAGAGCGATGAGAAAACGGTTCTGGACGGAATAGGTATAGCTCTTATTATTCTCAAATCTGCCAAAATAAAAAGCAAGAGGAAAAAGGCGGGACTGCGAAGGGCATCCGGGGGCTCGGTTTCCGGACGGACGGTTCGTGAGAACTCGTGTAGTCAGTGGCTAAGGAGCCTGTCGGACTCAGGAAGGGAATTAACTATAGACTTTCAGATAATGTTTTTGGGAAGGCAGCAGGGAGGGGATAGTACCTGTTCGTACATCCCCGACCGATAACGCACCCAAAAGCCTTATCTGGAAGTCTATAGGAGGCTGTCCGACAACTGGGATCGTAGCGAGGGAAGTGGAGGACGGTCCCAGATATTCACGGATTTGAGGGACAATAGTGGACCTATGGCCCGAACATCCGGGGGTATTTGGGACGTCATCCCACTTTCCGCAGTAGAGCATCAGTTGTCGGACAGCCTCCTAGACACTACGGCACGCACGGAGGTACCGATCTCACCGATATTCTCCACCACGTGAATGCCGGATTGACGGAGCGCTTCCATTTTCCGGGCGGCGGTTCCCTGCCCGCCGGAGATTATGGCGCCGGCATGGCCCATGCGTCTGCCCGGGGGAGCAGTGCGGCCGGCTATATAGCTGATAACCGGTTTGGAGAAGGAATCCTTGATGTAAGAAGCGGCTTCTTCCTCGGCAGTTCCGCCGATTTCACCGATCATTACCACGGCCTCCGTATTTTGATCGGCGACAAACAGCTTCATTACGTCGATAAAAGTTGAACCGATCAGAGGGTCCCCGCCAATGCCGATACAGGTCGACTGGCCGAGCCCCGCCTTTGTCAACTGGTCCACGACTTCATAAGTGAGGGTCCCGCTCCGCGAGACGACACCGATCGGACCAGAGGTATGTATGGGGCCGGGCATAATACCCACCTTGCACTTGCCGGGAGAGATGAGGCCGGGGCAGTTGGGGCCGATCAAATGACAGTCCTTGCCCTTCAAGTATCGAAGGACCCGAACCATGTCAAGGACTGGAATCCCTTCAGTAATACAGACTATTACCCTTATCCCTGCTTCTGCTGCTTCGACAATGGCATCTGCAGCAAAGGCAGCCGGAACAAAGATCAGAGAAGTATTTGCAGCGCGTTCTTCGCACGCCTCCCTGACCGTGTTAAAAACCGGGACATCGTCCACCGATTGACCCCTCTTACCCGGAGTCACTCCGGCCACCACCTTCGTCCCGTAAGCAATGCACTGCCGGGCGTGAAAGCTGCCCTCCTTGCCGGTCAATCCCTGTACGACAACCCTTGTCTTTTCGTCTACCAGTATGCTCATCGCTCGTCTTCGGTTATTCTCCGCGATACGCGGGCTGAGGTTGATAACTTGCAGCCGTTCACCGTTCACCGTTCACCGAAAAAACTCATTTCGCAGCAACGACAGTGGCCGATAACGGAAGACATATTCCTCTTCTTTACGCCATTAATCAACGAAAAGCATGACCACATAGCCGTCCACCAAAAACGCACCGCTCGGGTTCTTGCGGTCAACGGTGAACGGATAACGGTGAACGATTACGATACTTATAGTCTCTGTTCGCGAATTATGGAAATGACTTCTCTCATATCCCGGGCCAGAGTAAAGTTCATGCCTGACCGGGCCAACAATTCCGACCCTTTCTCCTTATTGGTCCCTTCCAGGCGCACCACGACCGGGACCTTTACTTCAAGCTGCGATACGGCGCTTATGACTCCTTCGGCCAGGATATCGCATCGCAGAATGCCTCCAAAGATATTGATCAGTACGAGTCTGACCTGCTCGTCGGAGAGTATCAGACGAAAGCCGTTGGCAATGGCATCGGCACTCGCGCCCCCGCCTACATCGAGGAAATTAGCCGGCTTGGCTCCCGCCAGAGCGATTGCATCCATCGTTGCCATGGCCATGCCCGCTCCGTTTACCATCATACCGACAGCGCCGTCCAAACGAATATAGTTGATCCGGTTCTCGGCGGCTTCCTTCTCCCACGAGCTCTCATATTCGCGCCATTCAAGAAGGTCCTTGTGCCTGAAAAGGGCGCAGTCGTCCAGATCGATCTTTGCGTCGAGCGCGAAGACCTGTTTATCTCTTGTGACTACGAGAGGATTAATCTCTGCGAGCGAACAATCATATTTTAAAAAGACTTGATAGAGTGCGTTTAGAAGCGCAGAAAATTCTGTGCCCACCGCACGATCCAGTCCGAGCCCGAAAAAAAGGTTCCGTATCTGGTAAGGCATGAGGCCCAGCGCCGGATCTATACTCTCCTTGACCAGAAGATGCGGTTTGGAGCCGATAATCTCCTCAATCTCCATGCCTCCGGCAGCGCTGGCCAGAATCGTTGCCCTGGCCCTGGCCCTGTCTATCGTTATGGCGAGATAGTATTCCTTTTCAATGGGCAAGGCCCGCTCGATCAGGACCTTGTGCACACATCTGCCTTCCGCTCCGGTTTGAGGGGTAACCAGATTTGACCCCAGGAGATTTCGTGAGGCATCTTCGACTGCTGATTCGTCCTGAACCACTTTGATGCCTCCGCCTTTTCCCCTGCCGCCTGCCTGGATCTGGGCCTTCACAACGAAAGGCGGTGAAGCGAGTCTTCGGGCTGCCTGCGCGGCTTCTTCGGGCGACGCGGCTGCTTCGCCGGGCGGGACAGGAACACCTTCTCGTGCAAAGAGAATCTTGGCCTGATATTCGTGTAATTTCATATATAAATCCCAGGAGCCTGTCGGACTTAGGGGATCGTTACGAGGAAGTGGAGGAACGAGACCAAATATTCACGAATTTGAGGCGCATAGTGTTGCTATGCAACGAAAATTCGGGGATATTTGGGCCGTTCCCCCCACTTCCGCAGTAGATCATCCCT
>JAZDGK010000197.1:0-11005 GCA_043806955.1 Pseudomonadota bacterium
ATCGGGAATGCACTGGACCGTCAAAGGGGCAAATCACATAGTCGCACTACGATGCTGCCTACTCAGCAATCGGTGGGAGGATTTCTGGGAATCTCGTGCTTCTGCCTAGCACACAGGTACCCACAAATTTGTCGCACACCCAGTATGGTTTTACTATAGGATTCGCCTTACAAAAGCGGCAATTCAGCTCGTGGCTCATGGTTCATGGCTCATACCGAAAGTAAGCTCAAAGGGAAAAAGGTGATTTCTATACTGAGCTTGACTCGTGTGGTCGGACTCTTGTAGTATTCGGAAGGTCAGGTTTTGAAGCACTGGCCAGCACGGGGCCGTCTTCAATTCAAATCTCTCTCTGAAAACAGACAATTTCGATGATTGAACGCGTTTTCGACATTCCCTTTGTTGCTGATCTGGCCTCGCGGGAGAAGCAGATCCAGCAGAACTATCGGCCTATTATTGCCGTGCACAAATGGTTTGCACGTCGGCCGGGTACGTTGTTCCGTTCCTTGTTGCTGTCGGAGTTTGCACGGGATCCACTGGCGGCATCCTTTTATAAGGCAAACGATCTCAAGGGACTCCGCATTGCCGATCCGTTTATGGGCGGAGGTACGCCCCTCCTGGAAGCCAACCGGCTGGGATGCGATATCGTTGGATTCGATATAAACCCTATGGCTTACTGGATTGTTAAGGAGGAGATTGAATACCTTGATCTGGAGGCTTACCAGGATGCCGCCGCGAGGCTCCGTGGAGAGCTTACAGACAAAATCGGGCATCTCTACCGGACGACATGCCTTGAATGCGGATCAACGGAAGCCAGTGTAAAGTACTTCCTTTGGGTAAAGGTGCAGGGGTGTACGAAATGCGGCAAGGACATAGACCTCTTCCCCGGCTATGTCTTTGCTGAGAACAGGCGACATCCAAGAAATGTGGTTGTATGCCATAAATGCGGAGAGCTCACGGAAACGGACGACCTGAAAAGGCCGGGAAACTGCGGGCATTGCGGCACGGAGCTGTTGGTACAAGGTCCGGCGAAACGCAGTATGTGTCTATGCCGGCACTGCGGCGCCAGCAACAGGTTCCCCGCCCCTCGTCAAGGCGCCCCGGTCCACAGGATGTTCGCTATCGAGTATCATTGTTTTTCCTGCAAGGCACGACGCCGGGGACGCTTTTTCAAGAAGCCGGATACAGACGATTTTGCCCGTTTCGAAGATGCCAAATCCAACTTGGCCGACATAGGTTCCAAGTTTGTGCCGGACGACGAAATCCCCTCGGGAGATGAAACAAATCGGCTGCACAGATGGGGATATAAACACTATCGGGATATGTTTAATGAGCGCCAGCTTACGGCTCTGGAACTAAGCTGCCGGATTATAGCAGAGCAACAGGATCTTCGGATACGAAACGCCCTGGCTACGAACCTCTCAGACCTCCTGCGATATCAAAATATGTTGTGCCGCTACGACGCGGCAGTACTGAAGTCTCTGGACATCTTTTCGGTACACGGTTTTCCGGTGGGGCTCGTACAATGTGAATCAAATTTTCTGGGGATTCCGAACGGCCACAAAGGAATCAGCATAGGCAGTGGCGGCTGGTCCAATATTATTGATAAATTCGCAAAGGCAAAATCATACTGCTACCGTCCGTTTGAGTTTCGTCACAAGAATAATGAAGGTGCAGGTCCCAATTGTGGGGGAATGGATTGGAGATCGCAGAAATGGCAATTCCCCACCCAGTAAACGAGTTGTAGATTTATTCTGCTCAAACGCTGGGGATGCGGAACTGCCATCGGCCAGTCTCGACGGCGTATTCACCGATTCCCCCTATTTTGGCAATGTTCAATACGCAGAGTTGATGGATTTCTGCTATGTATGGCTCCGCCGCCTCGTTGGCGTTGATAATGATGTTTTCTCAAAAGCATCCACAAGGCATCCTGACGAACTGACCGGCAACAAAAACATGGGAAGGGGTCTTGATCATTTTGCAGGAGGCCTTTCCACAGTGTTCAGCAAAATGGCCAGGGGGCGCTAAAGCCCGGAGCGCCTTTCGCCTTTACCTACCATCACAATACCCTTGAAGCCTATCTTCCCGTAGCTGTTGCCATGCTCGATTCCGGCCTCACCTGCTCGGCATCTTTGCCTTGCCCGGCGGAAATGAGTGCCTCCATCCACATCAATGGAACGGGTTCATCCGTAGTGGACACGATTTTCGTCTGTCGGTCTACGGGCACGGTCCGCGCTAAATGGCTGACCCACTCGCCGGAGGCTATTGCGGGTCTGGTGCGTGAAGATGCAGTCAAATTGTCCGAGGGGAATGTGCGGCTTACCAAGGGTGACATTCGGTGCATCACATTTGGCCACTTAACCCGTCTGGCTGTCTGGTACCTCCGCCGAGGGTGGGATAGGGAACGAAGCACACGGGAGAGACTGCAGTCGGTTACAGATTGGCTGGAAAAAACAGGTGGGCTGACAGCAGTCCAAGAGTATCTTGCCGACGTCCTGGAAGGTGCTCCAAAAATCCAAAAAGCAACGGCATGTGAAAGCAAGCAACCCTACGGAACCGACGATGACGAAATTGCCTTTCCGGGATTCGACCAGGCTCCGGACTTTATCATCCCCAGTGAGTTTAATCCGCAGGTCATTATTGAGGCCAAGATAACCGAAGACGACGGCACAGCTCGCGATAAAGTGACTCGAATCCAGCACCTTGGCGAATTGAGCATGGCAGGAGGAACTCCCGAAAACCCGAAGTACGATGTCATCGCGTGTATAGGGGGACGCGGCTTCGGGGTCCGCCGTGAAGACATGAAGAAGATGCTTTGGGCAACGCGCGGAAAGGTGTTTACTCTCAAGACGCTGGATCGTTTGATTGAATGCACGCGGCTCAGAGAATTCCGGACTAAATGATTCGGTTCGTTGGAGATTCCTGAAATACTGAATATTATAGGTATGAATGATCGAGATGTGGCTTCAGTCTATGGCAACGAGTTCCTTTGCGGTCTCATCCATGATGTGTCGTTCAGGTAATAAAGCGCAACCTTATGGTTGACTGGACTGAGCCGCACCGTGAAGACGTGAAAGCCGGGATCGGGGCGGCGGTAAAGAGGGTGCTGCGGGCGAAAGGGGTTAATGCCTCGGATTTCGAGCAATTTGTATCATATATAAGGTTCGTGCGGTCACGTTTAGACGGTATTGTCCCGCCTGGATTCATTACGACTCATACGAAACCATCGTCGGATCTGCCGTTTTCGTAACGGCCACTCCGTCCATCTATACGGCAATTTCCTCAATCATTTTCAAGCACTTCCAGTCCGCTGGCATAATTGCATAATTGTGCATTCCTTCGGCTGTGTCAAGAGTTTTGGGAATAACCCTCCTTCATTCGTCAGAGCTGCAGAAGCCCTGATTGATTTATCGTTAAAATGTGCTATCCTGCGAACTGGAGATGTTGAATCTTGCTCCAGCACAGGGACCTTCCCTTGATCTCGCAAGCCTATGCACTCCTATAGACTTTCAGATAATGTTTTTGGGAAGGCAACAGGGAGGGGATAGTACCTGCTCGTACATCCCCGACCGATAACGCACCCAAAAGCTTTATCTGGAAGTCTATAACTGCGGAATTCCTGGATTAGGACATAAAGGGAGGAATATTATGGAAACAGTAGATCAATTAGCAAAGAAAGCCATGGGACTTAGGCCGACAGAACGTATTCGGCTAGTTGATGCCATTTTATACAGCCTCGATAAACCGGATCCGGATGTTGAAAAGAGTTGGATTGCCGAATCAGAGTCTCGATACGAGGCTTATAAACGGGGAGAGCTTAAGGCAATTGATTGGGAAGAAATCAGAAAGAGGTATGAAGGTTGAAGGTTCGGTTTGTATCCACCGCTAGTTTTGAATTGGATGAGGCGGTAAAATACTACGACCATCAATTGCCCGGGTTGGGCTTTCGCTTTTTCCAAGAAACTCTGGCGTGTGTCGATCGTATCAGGCTTATGCCGGAGGCATGGACGAAAGTGGGCGAACGGACCCGACGTTGTATCCTAAAAGGGTTCCCGTATGCTCTTCTTTACGTGGTAGAGACAGAGGAAATTCTGTTCACTGCGGTCGCGCACCTTCACAGAAATCCTGAACACTACAAGGATAGAATCAACTAAGCTTACTGACAGGGGAACCCCGGGACGCTGCTCACTTCTTTCACTTTCGAGAGGTTCGGATTTCGAATTTCTGATTGCGGATTTGAGGGCAACTACGAATGGCATGAGTGATACGAATCAAGAAATCGTAGAAGACTTTTGAATCAGGAAGACAGGAAAGCAGGAAGAACATAAATTCGATATATGGGATGAGTTCAGCGGCGTGGCTGCTGGAGCGACTGGATGGGCGCCCGCATGCATTCCCTGGTCTCGCTCATCAAACGGTCGCTGTCACTGTTATTTTTCGGCGCTCTGGCCGTCGGGGTTAAGGACCTTTATCACAGAAACACCGGAGGCCGCAGGAGCTATTGTCGTCGGTTTTAAGATCAACTCCGTAACGAATTGCGTGTCCGCCTGTGCCTTGGGACCAACAGATATCTCTCCCGTCTGGAGCAGATCGCCGTTAAGCCAGACTTGAGCGCGCGGCGACAAGTTTTCACCGATTATGCGTATAGTCTTTCCGGCAGCGGCATACGGCGGCGGCGGCGCCAGTTGTCTGATATTCGGTCCCGGTTTTCTGGCTACCTTCCCTGCAAGGTAACCGAGCGAACTGAGCCCCATAAGGGGGACAAAGCTGTCCGGGATCTGAGGCAGTTCGGTTACAGTGGCCGGATCCTGCGCCAGCGTTGCGCTGAGAAAGCCGAATATACCGAGCACAGTCCAGAGAAAGAACTGTAGCCGTTCAGGCGCGAACACGCCTCCCGAGGTGATGAAATCTCCCGGCTCCGGATGGAGCGGCCCGGATCCCTTGCTGCCCCGCATGCCTGTAGCGCCGATGGCAAGGGCGGTCGTTCCGGCGCTTATGCCCAGCAGCGTGGGCAGGTTCTCAGGCACCTTCGGAAGCGCCCAGTTCCACTGGACGAGGGACTGTGACGCCGCAAGGTACACGTAAGCCACAACGGCCGCCGCCGACCAGAGTAAGAGTTGCAGTTGCGATAGGCTGTAGGTGTTTGTCTCGGAGTCGATGAAGAGATACGACATGGTGTTCGACCGTCCGTTCACCTGGCGCTGGGCGGCCTTTCGGCGAGTCAGGAGATACACCAGCGCCGTCAAGACCCCGAGGGCTGCAAAGGCTATGACCCCCGGCGTCGCACGGTCGACAGGAGACAGGACAAGCGTCTTCCTGTTGGATTCTATGCCGTCTATCTCAACGCTTGCGGTCATGGGCCGGGTGATGTGCTGCCCTTTGACGGAAAAACCGCGTATGCCGAGCTTTTTCCAGCCCCATATGAGACAGGGCAGCTTCTCTCCGCAGTCCTTTACCGATGTTTCGCCTCCATGTTCCCGAAGAGTGCTTTCGAACCTGCAGACTGTGTCGTTTATCAGGATTTTGATGCCCCGAACGTCGTCGCCGAAATTCTCGCCTATGATGTCGAAGTCGTATCTGCCGTTGGTCGCATAACTCGCTGCCGGGACGATCCTAGTAATGACAGGCTTTTCCTCCGCCTTGTCCGAGGCTGCTATCTTGAGCCTGGACCCGCGGGCGACCAGTTCCCTGCCATTCTCGTCGACAAGAGACGTTTCATAATTGCCTGCGCGCATGGTCTCCGGTATCCTGACCTCGACAATCCGCCTGCGTATCTGATTGACATCGAGCGGGAAGTCCCTGACTGTGGCGCGGCCGGAAAGTCTCAGAAACGTTATTTTTGCGGTATCGACTTCCGGCCCGAGTTTTACGGTAACAGTGCCGTTCGGACGCACCCACCTGGGGACGACTTCGATTACTTCTTCAGTTGCGAAAGCCGGCTGTATACACAAGAATACGAGAGATACAAGGACGGCCAGCAACAGCGGTGCCCGCCCGGCGAGGTCAGGGCGAGGGCTCAATGCCTGCCGTAGAAATGAGAGCTTCAAAAAGCTTGTTATGCCGGCGACAGCCGCCGCCGGCGCTATGTCCAATCTATCGTCCTTCATAGTTGTCTTCCCCCTGTGTAGTTACTCTGTAACCGTTCACCGTTGTCCGTAAGAAATCGTAAGAGCCGAGTCTATGACCTCAAAAGCGTCTTCTTGGCAAAGAGTCCGTTTCTTGGGCAGGGGTATCATAGAGCTTGATGATTCAAGGTGTCAAGTATGGTTTTGTTATGGGATTCGTCCCGGACAGAAGCTTCAACAAAATGAGCCAGGAGTCTGTCGGACTTACGGAATCGTCAAGAGGAAGGGGAGGGGCAATGCTGTTGAATTATGCCGGGGCTGGAAAACATTAAGTGTGCCACATGCATTTCGCTCTGAGCAACGGGGATTTGGACTCAGGCATCCTTAATTCATCAGCATTGAAGGGGAGGGGAGGCCGTCCTTGACAGGTCGAGGCGTTATGTGTCAGATTGGGCGGAAATCGCGGCTGGAAAAAAACTCGAGGTGCAAAGGTGCAACGTACTGCCCGGCTTGTCGTGCTGCTTTTTCTTGTCTGTGTGTTTGCTGCCGTTGATGCGGCGAAAGGGGAGGGGCATGGCCTGCACAAGGCCGAGAGTCAGAAGGGCATTCTTGCGGGATACGGGGTCACACACACCGGGATCGGCGATACGCGCACGACTGTTCAGGACTTGGACCTGCTGCTCAGGTACGGCCGGTTTCTGACCGACACTGCCGGCCGGTCCTGGTATCAAGGCCGCCATGAGCTGATTATTGAGCTCCCGTTCTATTATGTCGTAAGTCCGAAAACGGCCTCGATGGCCGGAATCAACTTCCTGGCCTGCTGGGATTTTACTGCTTTCGAAAAGATTGTCCCGTATCTTTTTGCCGGCGGCGGCCTCATCTACACCGATCTTGGTATTCCCGGACTTGGATCAAGCCTGAACGGCAATTATCAGGGAGGGATTGGATTCCACTACTTTATCAAACCGAACGTCAGTCTCGATTTCAATTATCGACTCCATCATATATCCAATGCCGGAACAGCAGAACCGAATGAACCTTTGAATTCAAGTAAGATACTCGCGGGGTTTTCTCTCTTCAACTGAGCCGCTTGCAGAATGTTCGATTTTGTCCAGGGTCAAGGAAGACGAGGATTTAACCTTTAAAAGCTGGAAGGCTTGAAGGCTGGGACGCCAGAAGGCCGGAGGCTGCAGCCGACCCCAACGATTCAGATTCCCGGCCTCCCAGCTTCCTAGCTTCCCAGCCTGGTGAGGATTAAGATCTGAGCCTGACGCAGAGATCGGGCAAAAGGGGACAATTCTGCGGGAGGCTCAAGATTATCGCTTTATCTTGCCGCTGGCGGTTTTCGGAAGCCGGTCCACACACTCAAAGTCCTTGGGCACTTTGTACTTGGCTAGATTCTGATAGCAGAATTGACGCAAGCCGTCGACATCGAGTCCATCCGAACCGGCGGCCGGTACAATCTTCGCGACAGGCAATTGTCCGTACTGTGGATGTTCAACCCCGAAGACCCAGGATTCATCGACCGCGGGATGCCGGTTAAGTACGGACTCAACCTCGGCCGGAAATATCTTCATTCCTGCAAAATTTATCACGTCCTTGTTTCGGCCGATAATGGTCAGATTGTCTTCGTCATCGACCCGGCCCAGGTCCCCGGTCTTAAACCAGCCCTTCTCAAGGATAGCTTCACGGTTCTGCCACGGCGAAAAGTAAGCGTCAAGCATCCCTTTGCCCCGTACATATATCTCGCCTATACCCTGAGCGTCCTTATTCAAGACTGAAATTTCATAGTCAGGCAGTATCTTTCCTACGGAACCCGGTCTGGGATCTTTTGAGAGATTTATGAAAGGTATTCCAATCTCTATGATTCCATAGGCCTCGGTCAACATCAGGCCGAATCTCTCATAAAACCTTTTCCCTGTCTCCTCAGGCAGTCTCACGGCAGTAGAGACAGCCAATCGTATACTCTGCAGGGCGCCGGGCGCGAGCTCGCTTTGCATCAGCAAATTGTAATGAAAAGGGGAGGCATAGATAAAAGTACCTTTTTCTTTTAGAATTCCTTCCATCAGGGCCAAGGGAAAACGATTACTGCACAGGACTATGGTTGCGGCACGGCGGAGAAAGAGAAGAATCGTGGCCACAAAATGGAAACTCATGGAAAGCACCCAGAGAACAATATCATCCGATGTTAAGTTAAAGCCTTTGTTTACGGATTCGGTTCTTTCGAGAATAGATTCATGAGAGAGGACCACTCCTTTGCTCACTCCGGTAGTCCCTGAAGTGAATCGAATAAAGGCGGGGTTGATCTCAAAGTATTCACGGCAGGGATCTTGCCCGGTATCCCTTTTCTTGAGATAGAATTCTCTGGAACAGGGGACTCCCGGAATAAAAGGAATCGCATCTTCCCGGCTGTAAAGGCTCTTTTCAAAGAGAAGAAAATTGATGTCTATCCTCTTGACAGCGGTCTCGATTTCGACAGGGCTTTGTTCGGGCGGAACCGGGACGACCACGGCGTGCAGGGATAGAACAGCCAGGCTGAGGACAATATACTCGACGCTGTCTTCGCAAAGAAGGCCGACCCTGTCGAATCGACTTACGCCGGATCCCTTGAGACTCGAGGCCGCCCTGCGGGCACCGGCAATGATGTCGCCGTACGAAACCCTGTGCGGCCCGTCAACCACAGCGGTCTTATGACCGAATTCCCGTGTTTCTTCCTCAATAATCTGAAAAATGTTGATCTCTTCCAAAACACACCTTCTTGGGGGGGTCCTTTACCCACACATAACCCCGTGGGTATATCGAGTCGCACAGGGATATGAGGCAATACCGAATAAAAATAGCAGCTAAATCCGGCACTAAATCCCCTCTCCACCGTCCGCGGGGGGAGAGGGCAAGGGTCAATACTGTTGAATTAAGCATTGGCCACCTTTTTGATTTTCGCCTGTGCCCATTTGTTGAGATTCTTTTTGGTTACCCTCGGCTGGGCCGGCCGAGGGACTTTCGGGCGGTAGTATTTAACCCGAGCTAGTTCTTTGATAATTTCCCGAAATATGGCGATGGCTTTTTCTGGATCATCGGATGTAAGTACTGCAGCTTCTGAGGCCAGGGTCATTATTGTATTTTTGAACTGAAATTCTTTTGTCTCAGACCCAAGTACCTCAAATGGCGCTACCATAAGGGTTCTTGATATTACCGTCATGATCGATGCCGCAAAGAGTTCCTGACGGATGCTATTGCAGGTTCTGCCATGAAACACCTCTACTTCGAGTACAATCTTTTCATCGCGGTAGTGACCTTCGATTTCCCAACGCCTGAAATAGAGGTCGATGATTTCGCTTCTGGTGAACATCTTTCTATTATAAAGATTAGTCAAAAGGACGGACACTTTGCCATCAGGAGCAACAAGCCTAATAACCCTGAGTTTTATTGTCTCCAGTTTTTGTCTCTGTTTGGCATTCGCTCGACTTAGATACTTATTGGAGGGGTCAATCCAGATTATGTCCTCTTCCTTGCCGCTCTTGACGAATGATTCTACAGCCGGAAACGTGGAGGTAGCTGGACAGCGAAAAACGAAATGCCCAGAGAATGACTGACACAAGAATAGGATGAACTCGTAGCTTGGATAGCCTCGATCAAATAGCAGGACACTACCGGAAGGAATAGATGCTCCTAAGTCTTTAGCCTGTTCCCGTTCGGAGGCGTTAACACTGACGACAGTTCTTGCGATTGGCAGACGTCTGAACACATCGTATGCAGTGGATACCAAACATTGGGGGAAATGGCCTTTCCCGCTATATTGGAGACCGCTTTTTGGATCAAATTCTTTACGGATCTCGACTGTTGCAGGCAATGTATACTTGGAGCCATCGATCGCATAAACAGACATTCCATGCCACAGATAATGCGGGAGCTTGGGCCAAATGGCATTAGCCACATCAACAGCTTCAGCCAGTATGTCTCGAAAGATTTGCCAATCAATCTTGCTTCGCGCCTTCGAGAGCGTACTGCGGTGTGCTGGTTCCATGGCTGGCCAAAGCCCACTACGCCGAGCATTTCTGAAGAAATCACCCGACTTCACGTCAACTCCTTTCCCTTTGCCGCTAGCTGTAATTGATAGGATGAACGTGAGAAGTCTGGAAAATGTAAACTTACTATCGCGGGTAAAATGCTTAGGCGATTGTTTCTGAAGCGGATTGATACTTTTTGGAATGATATTAAGAAATTTGTGAATACAATCAACAAGTTGGCATGGATTTTGTTAGCAGGAACTGTGCCATAATTGGCTCCTTTCAGTTGACTTTTTTTGCTAGCAATAAACTTTTTATCCACAAGCTCATGCATGTTTTTATCGCACGTTCTACTACATATGTCAAGCATAAAGTACCGTGTTTTCACTAAGTTATGTGTCCATTTTCCTTAATTCAACAGTATTGACCCCGACCCTCTCCCCCAGGATGGTGGAGAGGGGGGAAATGTAACTGATCTTTCGTATGAAATGTTAGCATATCAGATTACCCACGGGGTCAAGTGTGTCCCAGTGTCAGTTTGAAAAAGGGGGGCCAGGGGGGATTTGCGGAATGAGCACTGTTTGATCCACGGCTACAGATGAGTCGGAAACGACGTCCAAATCCTAACTGCACAGGTTGAAAATATTTGTCAGTTCGCCGGGAGGGAAACAGGGATGTCCAGCGGCTGCGGGAGTTCATCATCAAGGGTTTTGTCCTGGATGATGAACGACTGAAAAACCCCGATCAGCCGTTCGATTACTTCGACGAACTACTCCGTCGCATTCAGGATATACACACCTCGGAGCGACGATTCTATAGACTTTCAGATAATGTTTTTGGGAAGGCAGCAGGGAGGGGATAGTACCTATTCGTACATCCCCGACCGATAACGCACCCAAAAGCTTTATCTGGAAGTCTATATCAGAAAATCACCGA
>JAZDGK010000198.1:0-9440 GCA_043806955.1 Pseudomonadota bacterium
TGAGGCATGGCAATGGCACTTGAGTTGACGCGAAAAGTGTACAGACTGGCGAAGAAACTAAAGCTATCTCAACAAAGATGAAGAACTCAAAGCGACTAACCGTGAACCGTGAACTGTGAACCGAATAACCTGAGTAGTTACAACCAAACAAACCAAACAAACAACCCAATGAAAATCCTCTACATTTCCCATCGCATCCCATATCCCCCGGACAAGGGAGACAAAATCCGCTCCTTTCATGAGGTTAAGCATTTATCGATGCGCCACGATATTCACCTGGCTTGTCTGGCCGACGACCCTGCAGACATCTCCCATACAAAGGTGCTGGAAAAGCTATGCAGGACTGTGGATGTGGTCTTAATCAATCCCCGGAAGGAAAAGATAAGAAGTCTCCTGTGCCTGCCCACGGCCCGGTCTTTATCAGTGTCCTGTTTCTATAACGACAAACTGCAAAAGCTCATCGATCGCCGGCTCTCAACCCTGGACTTCGATATTATCTTTTGCTTCTCCTCTTCCATGGCCGAATACGTCTTCCAATCGCGATCTTTAAACCACCGTTTCGGCAATCCGCAGTCCGCAATCCGTCATGCCAAAGGTCAGCAGCGGCGGACCGGGGCGGACAATCCGCAATCCCGGAACCCGAAACCCGGAACTCGCAACTCGAAACTCGTAACCCGCAACCCGCAACCCGCAAATCCGAAATCCGAAATCCGAAATCCGAAATTAATCATGGACTTCGTCGATGTGGATTCGGACAAATGGCGGCAATATGCGCAGTACACCCGTTGGCCTTTTTCCTGGATCTATGGAGTGGAAAGCGAAAGGCTGGCCGCTTATGAGAAAAAAGTAGCAGGGTCTTTTGATTATTCGATCTTCATCTCAGCAAAAGAGGCCGAGATCTTTAACGGATATGGAAAGGAACGGAACAATATACTCACTGTGCCCAACGGGGTTGACTTTTCGTATTTTAAGCCGTCCGGATCAAATAGCCCCGGGAATGAGTCCCCTACCCTGCTGTTTACCGGCGCCATGGACTATTACGCCAATGTTGACGGTGTGGTATGGTTCTCAAAGGAAATCCTGCCGGACATCATCAAACGCTTTCCTTCCCTGAGCTTCTATATAGTGGGCCGGAATCCAACCCCGGCCGTAAAGGCATTGACAAATGAATACGTCAAAGTAACCGGCTACGTCAAAGATATCCGCCCCTTTTATGAGAGAAGTACAATCTATGTGGCTCCACTGCGCATGGCCAGGGGCATCCAGAACAAGATCCTGGAGGCCATGTCCATGAGCAAGCCGGTGGTGACTACGTCCAAAGCATTTGAAGGCATCGAAGCTGTCCCTGGCAGAGACCTCCTCATAGCGGATAAAAAGACGGAATTCATCGACAGAATAGACGATCTCTTAAGAAACAAGCACAGACGGAGTTCCCTGGGACAATCCGCCCGCCGGACCGTAGAAGACAACTATTCCTGGGAACGGAGCATGGAACTTCTCGACAGAATCCTCGTCTCAGACGAAGTGCCCCTGGAGGCATGTCAGCAAACGCAGGCATGAACGGCTGGGAAGCTTGGAAGCTGGGAAGCTGGGACGCCAGGAAGCTGGAAAGCTGATTCGGCCTTCCGGCCTCCCAGCCTCCAAGCTTCCCAGCTTCCCCGCATAAGTGGGCGAAAGGACTAAAGCTGGAAGGCCAGAAACTGGGATGATTGAACAATGAACGAAGATCGATGGAAGAATCTTGAAATATGGAAGCTCGCAGATGAGCTGGCCTACAAAATCTACTTGGTGACCCGTGGTTTCCCAAAAGAAGAAACATACGGGCTCACTGCCCAGGTTAGAAGAGCTGCGCTGTCCATTCCAACAAACATCGTGGAGGGTTATTCCCGAAAAGGTGATAAAGAGCTGGCTCACTTTATAAACATCAGCCTGGGATCACTCGCAGAAACGAAGTATTTGCTGTATTTCGCTAACCGCCTCGAATACCTGGGAGGCACCGAATACATACAAATGAATGATGGTTATGCAAAATTGGGCCGAAAGCTCTGGAAATTTTACGAAACTGTGAGGCACGAGGGCTAGAAGGCGGGGAGGCTAGGAAGCTGGAAAGCTGATTCGGCCTCCCAGCCTCCAAGCTTCCTAGCCTCCCAGCAAAACAAATGTGCGGTATCTGCGGCATAGTTGACTTTTCGGGCAAGCCGGTTCAAGAGGAACTCGTCCGCCGGATGAACCATATCCTTGCCCACAGAGGGCCGGACGACGACGGGTTCTATTTCGCCCCATCCAATGGGCCATCCGTCGCCTTTGGCCACCGGCGTCTCTCCATTATAGACCTGGGCGGTGGCCGGCAGCCGCTCAGCAATGAAGACCGGACGATTTGGATCGTCTTTAATGGCGAAATCTACAATTTCCAGGAACTAAGAACAATCCTGGAGAGCAAAGGCCATACCTTCAGAACCAACTCGGATACGGAGAGCATCGTCCATGCATACGAACAATGGGGTACGGGCTGCGTTGAAAGACTGCGGGGTATGTTCGCCTTTGCGATCTGGGACGAGAAGGCCCAAAAGCTCCTCGTGGCCAGGGACCGGCTCGGAATTAAGCCGGTCTACTATTACCTGGACAATAGAAGGATCATCTTTGCCTCGGAGATCAAGAGCATTCTTCAGGATACTTCGGTTAAACGAGAGGTGGACCTCGAAGCCCTCTCCGATTACCTCTCCCTTCTCTACGTGCCGGCGCCCAAGACTATGTTTAAAAACATCCATAAGCTGCCCGCCGGGCACATCCTTCTCTCCGACGCTCGCGGACGGGAGGTAAAGGAATACTGGGACGTAAGCTTTGCCCGGACAGACGAAAAGCCGGAAGAGCAATGGACGGAAGAGATCGTTGAGTTGCTCTCGGAAGCGGTAAGGATCAGGCTGATAAGTGAGGTCCCATTAGGGGCATTCTTAAGCGGAGGCGTAGATTCAAGCTCAGTGGTCGGGCTGATGTCCACATTGATGTCCGACCCGGTAATCACCAACTCCATTGGGTTTAAAGAGACGGCCTTCAATGAGCTGGACTATGCCCGCGAAGTAGCCGGCCTGTTTAATTGCAGGCACCATGAGTATACCGTTACTCCTGACGCCCTTGACGTCATCGATAAGCTTGCTTTTCATTACGACGAACCCTTTGCCGATTCTTCGGCTATCCCCACCTATTACGTCTCCCAGGTGGCCAGACAAAACGTCACTGTGGCCCTTTCCGGAGATGGGGGCGATGAAAACTTTGCCGGTTATCGCCGCTATTTTTACGACCGTCTGGAAAACAGGGTAAGGGATCTTTTACCCAGAACTATTCGCGAAACAGTGGTCGCCGGACTGGCACAGGTGTACCCTAAAGCCGACTGGCTCCCGCAGGTCTTCAGGGCCAAATCGCTTTTGACCAATCTCTCCTTGTCGCCGGCAACAGCTTTCTTCTACTCTGTTTCCCAGCTCCTGCCCGGAGTCAAGGAACGGATCCTGAGTAAAGACGTAAAGGATGCACTGCAAGAATATGATACTGCCTCCATCTTTCAGGCATACTTTAATAGAGTTGCTGCGCAAACCGGGGACTCCCTTTCCCGGGTGCAGTACATCGACATAAAGACCTATCTCGTAGACGACATCCTGACCAAGGTGGACCGGGCAAGTATGGCCCACGCCTTGGAAGTACGGGTACCCATCCTGGACCACAAATTCGTCGAATTGGTTGCCACAGTACCGTCTCATTTGAAACTGAACGGCCGGGAATCGAAGTACATCTTCAAGAAGGCCATGTCTCGTCTTTTGCCCGAACGCGTTCTCTACCGCAACAAAATGGGGTTTTCCATCCCCATCCAGAAATGGTTCAGGAAAGAGATAAAGGTAATGGCCGAAGGGATTCTGTTCGGCACGGAAGCCAAAAACCGCGGCCTTTTCGACTACAGCTTTATCGAAAAGCTCTGGCAGGAACATCAACGCGGAACCGGCAATCACTCCAGCATTCTATGGGCACTGCTGATGTTCGAAAAATGGCATCAGAGATGGATGTAAAAAGGCTGGGAGGCTGGGAGGCCAGGAGGCGGGAAAAGCGGAAGGTAGGAAGGTACGAGGGTGCGAGGGTGCGAAAAGATGGAAGAGCTGATGAAACCGCAATAGCGTAATAACCAAACAAACCAGATAAACCAAACAAACTAAACAAACTGTCTTTTCTTTGAAAACATGAAACTACTACTCGTCGCCGGTGCACGGCCTAATTTCATGAAAATCTCCCCGCTCGTGCGGGCGATTGATGATCATAATCAACACAACTCCCCCCAGATTCAACGTGTTCTGGTGCACACCGGCCAGCACTATGACGTCAAGATGTCCGAAGTCTTCTTCGCTGAACTGGGTATCCCCTCCCCTGATATCAACCTTGAGGTGGGCTCCGGTTCTCATGCCGTCCAGACCGCAAACGTCATGGTGCGGTTTGAACAGACTTGCCTCGAAGAAAAGCCCGACTGCGTAATCGTCGTTGGAGACGTCAATTCCACCATGGCCTGCACTCTGGTTGCCGCCAAACTGCAGATTAAGGTCGCGCACGTGGAAGCCGGCCTGAGGAGCTTTGACCGGACTATGCCGGAAGAGGTCAACAGAATTGTAACAGATTCGCTTGCAGACCTTCTCTTTACCCCATCTAACGATGCCGGCGAAAACCTCAGGCGGGAAGGCGTTCCGGAATCCAAAATAAAGCTCGTCGGCAACATAATGATCGACACACTGATCGCCAATCTGGAAAAAGCACGAAAAAGGGAAACCCATAGCCGACTGGGCCTTAGAGAAAAGGAATTCGTGTACGTCACCCTTCACCGGCCTTCGAACGTGGATGACAAAGAAACCCTCAGCGCTGTCATGGGCTGCCTCGAAAAGCTGGCATCGCTGATTCCCGTATGCTTTCCGATTCATCCGAGAACGAAGAAGATGCTGGAAACCTATGGAATCGCGAACGGAGGCAACGAGCGTCTCAGAATAATTGATCCCATCGGTTATCACGACTCCATCTGCCTGGCGGAGCATGCCGGATTTGTGCTGACGGATTCGGGAGGGATACAGGAGGAGACAACCTTCTTCCAGACCCCCTGCCTGACCCTCCGCCCGAACACAGAACGGCCGGTAACCGTTACTGAGGGAAGTAATAAGCTGACCGATCTCCATAATCTCTGGCCGGATATCGAGAGCCTGCTGAACGGTTCCGCACGCAAGGGCAGAGTCCCTGCCTTATGGGACGGACATACGGCGGAGAGAATCATCAACTGCCTGCTTGACTGAATGGAAAGCGGAAGATGGGAAGGCTGGGTCGGCAGATGTCTTGTTTATTTTGTTTGTTTGGTTTGTTTTGTTTCTTTTGTTTTTTAGAGTCTCTGAACATCCAAACCTGACAAACCAAACAACCCAAACAAACCAGACAAACCAGACAAACTTGCAGTTTTTGTTCATGAGGAGAGATGATTAATGAACATCAAGGTCGCCGTGGTCGGCGCCGGCTACTGGGGGAAGAATCTCATAAGAAACTTCTTCGAACTGGGAGCACTGAAAGCCATATGTGATAACAGTGAATCACTCAACGCAGGCTATCGGGAGAAATACCCGGATATAACCGTCGTACGATCATACGAAGAAGTTCTGGCCGATCCGTCCATCGACGGAATAGTGCTCGCGACACCTGCGGCCACTCATGCTCAATTAGCAGAGGAAGCCCTTGCCGAAGGCAAACATGTATACGTAGAAAAGCCGCTTGCGTTAACAGTCGAAGAGGGAAAGATGCTGGCGGCTATGGCCGGCGAGAAGAAAACAATTCTCATGGTCGGCCACATACTCCAGTATCATAACGCCGTAATCAAGCTGAAAGTGCTGATTGACAGCGGGGAGCTCGGGAAAATTCAGTACATATACTCAAACCGTTTGAGTATCGGCAAGATCAGAACGGAAGAAAATATCCTCTGGAGTTTCGCGCCTCACGATATATCAATCATATTGATGCTCCTCGGAGAGATGCCGAATACTGTTTATGCCACAGGCGGCAATTACCTTCAGCAGCAGGTTGCGGATGTGACCATGACTACCATGGATTTTCCAAGCGGTGTCAAGGCCCACATCTTCGTCAGTTGGCTCCATCCCTTTAAGGAACAAAAGCTGGTAGTCGTGGGCGATAAGAAAATGGCAGTGTTCGACGATCTAAGCCAAGAAAAACTCTTCCTGTACCCGCACAAAATCGAGTGGCTGCATCGTATTCCCGTGGCATCTAAGGCAGAAGCTGAAGTGGTTCCCGTTGAAATGTCGGAACCTCTTAAGGCGGAATGCCGGCATTTTCTGGACTGTATTCAAAACGGAAGCACGCCCAAAACGGATGCTTATGAAGGTTTACGCGTCCTCCAAGTCCTCGATGCCTGCCAAAAGTCACTGAACAACGGCAGCGGGAGCATTAACCTCAACAAACTCGATAAACTTGAAAAACTAAATAAACCAAATAAACTAAACAAACTAAACAAACACTCTTTTTACGTCCACGAATCCGCCTACGTTGATGAAGGTGTCGAGATAGGGGAAGGGACTTCCATCTGGCATTTTTCTCACATCCTTTCCGGCTCAAAAATAGGAAAGAAATGCAAGCTGGGGCAGAACGTCGTTATCGGCCCCAGGGTGACTATCGGGGAGGGTTGCAAGATACAGAACAACGTCTCGATTTACGAGGGGGTGACGCTGGAAGATCACGTATTCTGCGGCCCGTCCGCCGTATTTACCAACGTATTCAATCCACGCTCATCAATACCCAGAATGGGGGAACTTCGGCCGACCCTGGTTAAAAACGACGCAACGATAGGGGCCAATGCCACTATCGTGTGCGGGCATACAATAGGCCGTTATGCATTCATCGGGGCAGGAGCAACCGTCACCAGGGACGTGCCTGATTACGCCTTAGTCATTGGCAATCCAGGCAGAATAGCAGGCTGGATGTGCCGCTGTGGCATCAAGCTCAAATTCGCCGGCGACACCGCTGTCTGTGCAAGCTGCGGCCTGAAGTGCGAAAAAAACGGCGACGTTGTACGAGAAGCCTGAAGGATGGAAGGTGAGAAAGTGACGCTTCGCGGCTAGAAAGCTGGTAGGCCAGGATGCTGGGATGCTGAAAAGGTGGGAAGGTGGGAAGGTGAGATCGGAAGTCGGATGTCTTGTTTATTTTGTTTGTTTTGTTTGTTTTGCTTTTTAGAGTCTCTGAACATAATAAAGGCCTAATATATACCTTCAGACATTCTGATTTGGAAATCAGTGTGATCTTCTCAAACCATTCGCTTGAGAGAGCAAGAAGGTGGAGCCTCTCGGCCGAAACAATAGGAGAGTGTCTACTCTTTCCGGACGAAGTGTTGAAAGGCCATTTCGGCCGGTATATTGCCCACAAGCTTATCGGTAAACATCTCGTGAGGGCCATCTATGAATATACCGACCAACTACCAACCTTGGTAACGGTATACTTTCCGTACGCGGAGAGATACTTCCAAGGAGGAGTTATTTATGAAGATAAAATACTCAAGTGACGTTGATGTATGCATTATCGAGTTGAAGACCGGCACTCCGACAGATTCAATAGATCTGAAGGAAGGCGTGATCCTGCATCTTGATAAAAATGGTAACCCGCTTGAAATAGAAATCCTTGACGCATCAAAATACATTTCTCTGGATGAGTTCAGTCTCGCCCTACCAAAGAAGCTAACCGAACCGGCAGAGCAAATGCAGATTTAGCGGCTAGAAGCCTGTCGGACTCAGGGGTGATCTACTACGGAAGTGGGGGGAACGGCCCAAATATCCCCGAATTTTCGTTGCATAGCAACACTATGCGCCTCAAATTCGTGAATATTTGGTCTCGTTCCTCCACTTCCTCGTAACGATCCCCTAAGTCCGACAGGCTCCTGGCCTTAAATCAACCAGTCGAGAGATTCGAAAAACCTTGTGAGGTTTGGGCGAGGAGAAAAGCATGAGCATATCGGTGGATATTCCTGAGATAAACGAGCCTCTTGCAAAATGTTCAATTTTGTCCAAGGTCAAGGAAGGCGAAGATTTTAACCGGAGGAATATATTGAATATTTTGAGGATTAAAATCTGACTTGACGCAGAGATTGGGCAAAAGAGGACGTTTTGCAAGAGGCTCAAACATAAGAAAAGATGAATTAAAAGTCTTGCTTGCAACCAAGCTTCTTGAGGACGGGATAGTTTCGATCGGGAAAGCTTTTGAAATAGCAGGCTATTCTGAGAGGGCGTTTGTTGAGATACTAACAAATAGAGGCATCGCTCCGATCAAATATACGGACATCGATCTCGACAAGAAGCTCCAAAATGCCTAACGGCACCGAACCAAAATGAACCAGATAAAACAGAGACCTCAATTTAGTAGATGACTCGAGCAACCTAACCGGGCCAAATATGATCTTATTATGAAATCAGAGACTGTACAAAAATGGCTCGACCGAGTTGAATACGATCTGGATACCGCGAAAGCCCTGCTGCAGACAAGAAGGTATATATACGTGGTGTTTATGTGCCAGCAATGTATTGAGAAATGCCTCAAAGCTTTGCTTGAATATCAAGGCAAAGGCATCCTTCCCATTCATAATCTTCGTCGCCTCGGCGAACTTGCCGATATGATAGAAGAATTGGATGAACCTACTCTGGCAAAATTTGACTTTTTGTCACAGTATTATATTAGTGCCAGATACAAAGAGGACGTGGCACAATTATCAAGAGGCATGAATGAAACAGTGGCACGGGATTTCGTACAGTTCACAGAGGAGGTCGTTCAGTGGCTCTCTCAAAAGATGAAGTGATTGCCCTGGTGGAGGGGTTCTTAACAATCTACTCTAAAAAGCATAAGATAAGACAGGCCTATATTTTTGGGTCATTCGCAAAAGGAACGGCAAAGGATTATAGTGATATCGATGTTGCTCTGATTCTCGAAGAACTGCATGTTTCTGAAAATTCGCCGTTTGATGAAAATTTCCAGATATTCCATGAAGCTCAACAGCACGACTCACGTTTGGAGGTCCTTTGCTTTCCTCAGGATGAATTCGACCGAAACAGCGAGAGCATTATCAAACGAATCAAAGAGGAAGGGATTCGAGTGATGTAGATACTCAGGTTGCTTCCCAGCCTTTCTAACTTGCACTATTCTTTGATAAACCCGACGAACCAGACAAACCACAGCATCTGCCTGAATCTGCGGCTAACAAGATGGAAGTTGGTTGAGAAAATGGAAAGGGGCGAAGCACGCGGGTGAAAAGAAAGCTTATCGCACCCTCGCACCTTCATATAGACTTTCAGATAATGTTTTTGGGAAGGCAGCAGGGAGGGGATAGTACCTGTTCGTACATCCCCGACCGATAACGCACCCAAAAGCTTTATCTGGAAGTC
>JAZDGK010000199.1:0-4915 GCA_043806955.1 Pseudomonadota bacterium
CACTAAGACACATCAAAAACCATTGCGGATTTCGCATTTGGGATTTCGGATCGAAAAAAGGAAGGACTGAACCACGAAGGCAGAAGACACAAAGACCGAAAAGCGATCCCCTCTTGACTTCATCCAGCGATCTTCACTTAGGGCTTGCGCAAGAATAAATCGGTAGAATTCGCGCCCAAATGTGCCATAGATTCGATCGATCTGAGTGAGCAAAGCCGGAGGAATAGCCGGCTATTTTGAGGACGTTGCGAGCGAAGATCGGTTGAAGATATGGTACAGTTGGAATGCGAAAATGCCAAGTTATTCTTGCGCAAGCCCTAAGTCCGACAGGCTCCTGGCTGCTCTTTTTTCCAAATTATGGTCCCTTTTGCAGCATAAATCTTCGCATTCGAATATTAAGGAGCATTGCGACCCCGGCCATGGTGGTGATTGTTGACGACCCCCCATAACTGATCAGAGGCAAAGGTACTCCCACTACAGGTAAAAGCCCTAATACCATACATGTATTTATGACCAGTTGCCAGAAGATCATCGCTACAATGCCAAAGCTCAGCAGCGTGCCGAATTTTTCTTTCGATCTGATAGCGATATTCAGCGCGAGGAAAATAAACCCGAAGTATAATGCAATGAGCAAAACGCATCCCACAAAACCCCATTCCTCGGCGAATACGGAAAGCGCGAAATCGGTGTGCTGTTCCGGAAGAAAATTGAGTTTGGATTGGGAGCCCTCCAGATAACCCTTTCCGAAAATCTTGCCGGATCCGACAGCGATTTTCGATTGCAGGCATTGATAGCCCGACCCAAGAGGATCTGTTTCCGGCCATAGAAACGATTGCACTCGTCTCTTCTGATAGTCCTTCAATACAGACCAGAGAAAGGGCAGAGACGTCAATCCGAATCCAAGCAAGACCAGGAAACTCCCCATCTTTATTCTGACAAATAAGACCATTGAGCCCAGAATACAGAGGAGCAGGAGCCCTGTTCCCAAGTCGGGTTGCTTGGCAATAAGCACAAACGGAATGAGAACGATGATTGTTGGAATGGCAAGGTCTTTCAACCCGTAGCCTTTCTTGATGTCCTTGCGGTAAAAATAGGCGGCCAACACAATGACCGTAACCAGCTTGGCCATTTCCGAGGGCTGGAATCGCAGAGGTCCCAGGTCTATCCATCTTTGCGATCCCGATACCGTTTTGCCGACCACATAAACCGCAATCAAGAGCACAATCATCCCGCCATAAATATACCCCGCCCAGTCGGCAAGCCTTCGATAGTCAACCGACAAGATACAAACCATGAATACACACGATATTGCTACCCAATAGATTTGTCTTGTGTATATCGTATTATGTTCAACATCGGCCGAATTGCCGGCGCTGTACAGGTTAATTATTCCTGCGGTCGAGATGAGAATAACCACCAGTAGCAGCAGCCAGTCAAAATTTGTTATAAATCTTCGGTCAATCATAGGGCAGTCAGTCCAACCCCCAAAACCTATTCGGCGTTTTCTCTTGTGTCTCTATCAGTAGTCTTTAGCCCCGGCCCACGGTTCGCCTCTCCGGGTCGACCGGCCGGCGGTGCAAGGGGCTGGTGTACGGTCGCTTCCGGCCCCCTCTTCTCATTGACTTCTGCCTTTTCCGTCAATGCGGGCTCGGCCGCCGTCTCAGCCTTCCGGCTGAAATACTCCTCGAAAACGGCTCTGGCTACGGGACCCGCTGCCGAACCACCGTGCCCCCCGTGCTCGATCAGGACGGCGATTGCTATTTCCGGACTTTCCGCTGGGGCAAAAGCCACAAACCATGCATGATCCCTGTACTTGTACGGCAAGTCTTCACTCTTTACCCTGGCCTGTCCCATTTTTATTATCTGCGCCGTTCCGGTCTTGCCCCCAACCGTAATATTGGTCAACCGGCATCGGCCCCCGGTGCCGCCACCTTCGTTCACTACCCCTACCAGGCCGTCACGTACTATCGTTAAATTCTCCTTCGAGACCGGTACACGGCCGTCTATGACCGGTTTAAGCTGTTTGACCGTCTTTCCGGACCGGTCCACTATTTTTTCAATAAATTGAGGATGGTATAATATTCCACCATTGGCCACCGCAGAGATTACACGTGCCATCTGAAGGGGAGTCACCAGGTTGAACCCCTGACCGATAGCCACTGACAAAGTTTCCCCGTCTTGCCACGGAACCTTATAACGTTTCAGTTTCCACTCACGGGTGGGGGCCAATCCTGCCTTCTCATGCTCCAGCTCCACATGGGTGAGCTGCCCAAGACCAAGACCTCTCCCATAGCGTGCCAGACGGTCCACACCCAGACGCCGCCCCATCTCATAGAAATAAACGTCGCAAGAGCGCACGATGCCTTTGTGCATATTCACGCTGCCGTGCCCTTTTTTTTCCCAACATCGATAGACCCTGTTTCCAAATCCGTAATAGCCGCTGCAATAGAGCGAGCTTAAAGGATCAATTACCTTCTCTTCCAGCGCTGCGGCCATCGTCACAATCTTATAAGTGGAACCGGGCGGATATTGCCCTTGGATGACCTTATCCGGCAATGGTCGAAGGGGGTCATTAACCAGTGCCTGCCATTCCGTACTCTTAAGCCCCCGGATAAATGATTCCAGATCTATGTTCGGGCAACTTGCCCAAACCAGAATTCTTCCACTCCTGGGATCCATAGCCACTACCGCTCCCGATTGCCCGGCCATGCAGTCTTCCGCCACTCTTTGCAGGTCTCCGTCGAGGGTTAGATACAGGCTATTGCCCAGCACAGGCGGTATCTCGCCATAAACCCTGATTACACGCCCCGCGGCATCGACTTCTACCTGTCTCCCCCCGCTGATGCCCCCCAAGTCCCCTTGATAAATCTTTTCCAGTCCGCATCTTCCGACCAGCTCCCCCATTCTCACATTCTTATACGTGTCCCTCTTCAACTCTCGCTCATTCACTTCGCCCAGATATCCAAAAAGATGGGAAGCCATATTACCATAAACATAAGCCCTCTTCGGCTCCACATTTATGACCACTCCCGGCAATTCAAACCGGAATGTCTCGATCAGAGCGACGGTATCAAGATCGGCATCCTCACGCAGACGTATGGGCATGTGGCGTGGCAAGTCCTGGGCAGCCCGAATTTTTGCCTGCAAAGAAGCCGTCTCTTCTTTTAATAACGGACTCAGCCTGTTGAGCAGACTATTGATGTCCTTGACGTCTTCACGAACTATGGAAATACTGAAAGAAGGGCGGCTCCGCACCAGAATCTGGCCGTTCCGATCAAAAATATCCCCGCGTGGAGCCGCAACGAATTGCGTTCGTATGCAGTTTTTTTCGGAACGTTTGAGATACTCGTTACCCTTTATGATCTGAAGATACCAGAGGCGGGCAAAGATCACGGCAAATACGACTATTATGAAAAAAGTGACACGCTCGAATCTCTTACGGTATTCTTCTATCTCAACAGGATCGAAGGTCCTGAGACGTAGTGGCCTTTTTGAAGTCGTTTGCCGCACAGGTAGTTTCTAAAATCCAGGAGTCTGTCGGACTTGGGGGGTCGTCACGTCCACACCACTTTCCACAGCGGATCATCCTAAGTCCGACAGGCCCCAAACTCTTAACTCAACACTCACACGGAGAAAAAGGACGCATTCTCTCCGCGTCACCCCATCTCCCCTTCGCCGCGTCCTTCTTGACTCAGATCTCATGCAATTCTCTTAACCCGAACGTCTTGTCAATATGGTCGAATGCCTTGAAAAAGACAGGATAAAGAGATGCCGTCAAAACACTTTGAGAAAGCAAGATAACCAGGTGTTTCCAGAATATGGCCGCTCCCATGAACATGTAATTGAAAAACAGCACGCAGGTGTTGGCAAAAACCCCTAAGAGGAGGACAAGAAAAATCTGATGGAAAGTGTTCTTTATAATGAGATTGCGAGAAATAAGCTTTATCAGTATGAAAAGGACAATATAGATGAAAGTATGGATTCCGAGTACGCTCCCGGAAAAAATATCCACCAATATTCCAAGCGCAAAAATGAGGAGCAGGCTTCCGAAGCCGTCCAGGTAAAATGAGACATACATAATCAAAAGAATCAGTCCGTCGATTCTTGTTTCCCATAAAGGCAACGCCTGAAAAACAGTCATTTCCAGAATCAGCAGACTGCAGCCCAGAAAAAACAGTAAGAGCATTTGTATTATTCCTTCAGAGACGAATTCCACGACCGGACAAAACCACCCGGGAGTCTGTCGGACTTAGGGGGGTCATCACGACTACATTACTTTCCGCAGTAGATCATCCCTAAGGGACTTAGAAATTTCTATAGACTTTCAGATAATGTTTTTGGGAAGGCAGCAGGGAGGGGATAGTACCTGTTCGTACATCCCCGACCGATAACGCACCCAAAAGCTTTATCTGGAAGTCTATATCATACCATTTTGGGATCAATGTCCAATGTTCAATGCGCAACAACCAATTTCCAATCAGGAGAGGGGTCCCTTGAACATTGAGTATGGGACATTCGATATTGGGAATTGACCTATGCACGGTATAATTAGTATATTCCGGACACTTAAGTCCGACAGGCTCCCAAGAGGCTGTCCGATAACTGGGATCGTAGCGAGGGAAGTGGAGGACGATCCCAAATATTCACGGATTTGAGGGATAATAGTGGACCTATAGCCCGAAAATCCGGGGATATTTGGGGCGTCATCCCACTTTCCGTAGTAGATCATCAGTTGTCGGACAGCCTCCTAGTATGTCTGATCGGTGATTACGGGAGAATCTTTAAGAGTTGAAAGCGAGCGCGCCATCGGCTTGAAACAGCGGAAAAGTTATATTATACTCCGATCGGATGATAGCTCAAGCGTACGGGGCGGACCTGCCAGGGTGAATTTGTTCTGACCCAAGCAGCCAGCAAT
>JAZDGK010000200.1:0-23355 GCA_043806955.1 Pseudomonadota bacterium
AAACGCGTTTTCTCTCGTGAAGACAAGCAAATTGAGGAGAGCCAGCCCGACAAACCGGTTTCCCAGATCTGCCAGCAAATCACACACGATTAAGAGATTTCCGGCACGGCTGCGAACGAATCCAGGCATATACCCCCCGTCCCTGTCATCGATCGATATCTAGGAGTCTGTCGGACTTAGGGGATCGTCACGAGGAAGTGGAGGAATGAGACCAAATATTCCCGAATTTGAGGCGCAAGCAGAGTTCCTGGTTCCTGGTTTCTAGTTTCTGGTTTTAGACCACGAACCATGAACTATGAACCATAAACCATCTTCTTGGGCCGTTCCCCCCACTTCCGCAGTAGATCATCCCTAAGTCCGACAGGCTCCTGGGGTCCCTGATTCTCATATGACTCTCAAACAGACGGCCTGCGCCATCCGGTGCAATCGACCCATTGAAAATCGAAAATCATCTTCATTTGCTCCTCCCCTGGACCGGTTGGCCCAGTGGAGGAGTCAATCATTGGATCAACTACGAGCAGACGGCCCTCCTCTGCAACACATCAGTGCGGACGTCCTGGTCTTGAAACCACCCTTGGCCACTATGATCACTCTTTTCGTTTTCATCTTGATCCTCATCTCCTTTCATTGTCCAGGATTCAGCAGCAACTCGAGCGCCTTTTAATCAGCAAACTACGCAAGAGACCTGCCAAGGGAGGTTATTCTGGTATCTTGTTTATCTTACGTTGAAATGAGGTTAGTGCCGGAATGGCCTGATAGAAACTTTTTTGGTAAGAAATAAAGAAAGTTAAGAACGGCAATAGCCTTCCCGGATGGAATGCGGTTTTATCGCAGTCTTAAACGTACGGCTGGAACGCAAAAAAGTTGGTGAAGAACTGGCTACGGGCGGTGTTTAAGCGAGATATCTTTCAGGTGATAGATGCCTTGATAAGTGAGGCTGAATGGAAATGAAAGACTGAAGCGTTTGGACATGGCGTCTATTGCGGTTTTCTGGAACAGGAATACGGCCGGCTGGCTGGATGCAATAGACTCGTTCACAATGCCTTCTACGATTTCAGGCTTTTCGCGGTTTCTCTTGAACCCGGCCCCGCGGGCAAGACGGGAGAATTCATCACGGTCGGAGAATTCGGCCTGGCTGTCTTCAGGGTTTCGGCACAAGAGTTCAGAACATGACCCTCCCCTGAACTCCGTCATAACCGTCTGGAATTCCGTATTCCGGCAATACCTGGCCGCAAGTTCCTTAAACGGAAGGGCCTTTATCAAGGTCCTTATACCGATATCGCTCAGGCAAAGCTGGAGGTATGCAGCAACTTTTTTTTCGATCTTATGCTCGTCAAAGAGAAGAATTGTGAAATCGAAGGGTTTTCCATTCTTCCGAAGCCAATGTCCGCTCTCATCACTGGCCCAGCCTGCTTCACGCAGAAGAGCCAACGCCTTCCCGGGATTATATGCTGCAACAGGCTCTGTTTCTGCGCTTCCGCATCGTGATTCCGGCAAAAAGGCAGCGACCTTACCGAATCCACCCAATATATCTCTCACGATGAATTCTCTGTCTACGGCATATGAGAGGGCCAGACGTACTCTCGGATCGGAAAAGCGTCTGTCGGCAGTATTGTAAAGAAGCACAGTGTAGTAATTCAGGGGGTAAAGGTCAAAATAGTAGCGGTCTCCATGGGCCTGCATCATGCGGTAGTTTCTCGGAGACAACTCCTGGGCTATATCGGTATGGTCCGACAGCAGCCGTGCCCAAGCCTTTTCTTTATCCGGCTGATACCAGAAAACCACCCGGTCGAGGGAGGGGCGGCCCCCGAAATAGTCCGGGTTGGCCTCAAGCACGATTTCTCTATCTTCCTTTCTGGATTTGAATCTGAACGGCCCGGAACCTGTCGGATGATTGTAAAAATCGCATTTCCCCGACGACCGGGGGATTATCTCCATCTGCCAGACCTTCTTGAGGAATTCGGGATCATCTCTTCTCAGGGTCAAAAGCAGTTCACTGTCCGAGGGCAGAGAGATCCGGTCTATTTGTCCAAACAAATCGGGGCAGAGTCTCTTTAACTGAGTATTGAAAGAAAAAAGCACATCCCCGGAAAGAACGGGGCTGCCGTCATGGAACCGGGCATCTCTTCTGAGCCGTATCGTCCACGTACGGGTGCCGGGATTGTAGGTCCGGCTTTCCGCCAGATCCGGTTCAAGTTCTCCCTTTGCGTTGGGCACGCAAAGATAGCTGTACAGCAGCGGAAATACATGAGTGGAACCGGAGAAGTCGATTTCAGCGGGGTTGAGAGAGGTAAAAGGCGCATTCACATCGTACCGAAGCACATTTTCGCCTGAAGCCCTTTCCTCCCCGCCGGATTTGTCGTGACTGCTGCAAGCCAGGAGCAGAAACACTGAAAGCATGGCGGCCGCCAGACTCGATTGTCTCTGCTTCAGAAAGCTGGTTATCTTCATTGATATGAGCAGTCGTCACAGACTGAGGGTAAGAGCTTTGTCGGACCGACGAGGCTGTCCGATTAAAGCCTTTCTTATAACGAAGTATTTTGAAAATCAAGCAGTTAATTTTCTCTCGAAAGGAGTGAGTGAGGGCGATGCAGGTTTTTGTTGATTTAGGCGCCGTTATCAAGTATAGACGTAACGGTTCACCCCGTGAAATAATCGGACAGCATCTCCAACGCCCCCTGAAATGGTCTGGGCATTCAACAGCCCCCGGGATTAGTGAGCGTTTGTTTCATAGCGCGGCAAAGCCGCAACCAAAAAGAATTGACGATTGATGCCGATTGAGGTGAAAACGGAGGGCGGGTTTTCCAACCCGCCCTCTGACGGCGGACAGGAATGTCCGCCCTCCTTTCGTGTCCCTCAATTTGAACTTTGAGCCTTGAAATTTGAACTTGTAATGGCTGATGAGCTCGTAAAAAGTCGTCACTCCGGTGAAAACCGGAGTCCATGTCCCCCGTAACTACTTGAATAGACTGGATTCCGGCTTCCGCGGGAATGACAAAAAGCAGCACTTTTCGACTTTTTGCGAGACCATCATGGCTGGTTTTCATTAATGATATTGAAAAAACCTTGATGAAACTTAAAGCTCTTCACGGTTAGTAGAACAGGGTAAACGGTTGCCGGCGTTCTCCACGCATCACTCCGTGAGAGTCGTATGGAGTTGCCCGGAAATTGGTGTCAATATGAGACTGTTGTCTGCCCGTCATCGCCCTGAGAAGAACGGAGTATTTGGGGACGAGTCTGACATCCCCAGCCTCAGACGGCATCTATTTGCCGTTCTGGCCCTTGCTTTACTCGTGAGCGCGATCTACAGCAATACCCTTCACGTGCCCTTTCACTTTGATGACTTTGCCAACATCAGTTTCAATCGAAACATCTTCATGACAGATCTGTCTTGGGGCAGCATAAAGAATACCTTTTACGGGACCAACCAGGCCGGGACAAGGATACTAAGGCCTGTTGCCTTTCTGTCCCTTGGTCTGAACTACTATTTTGGCGGGCTCGATACCTTTGGGTATCATGTGGTGAACCTGGCAATTCACTTCCTTGCTGCTCTTTTCCTATATTTGACCGTTTATGAAACACTCCGGCTTCCCAGACTGAAAACCAAATACGGGTCTTCTGCCTATTCCGTCGCCCTGCTGACAGCCGTCCTGTGGGCGGCACATCCGATCCAGATTCAGGCGGTGACCTACGTAGTACAGCGTATGGCCAGTATGGCGGCTTTATTCTATCTGGCCGCCCTATTTTTTTACGTCAAAAGCAGGCTTCCCCGCTCCGGAATGAAATGGAGTTATTTTTTTCTCTTCCTGGCTTGCGCGCTTCTGGCCTTCGGGACTAAAGAAAACGCCGCCGTATTGCCCGCGGCCATTATTCTTTACGAATTCACCTTCCTGCAGGAAGAACTTACACCTCGAAAGAAAAAGGGCATCTTACTGATTGCCGGTCTGGTCCTGGTCCTGCCGGTAGTCCTCGTCATTTATTTTCAAGGACCGGATGTATTCCACAGATTATGGAACGAAATCCTGAAAGGATATCCGAACAGAGACTTTACCCCTTACGAACGGGTATTGACGCAGTTCCGCGTAGTCCTCTACTACATCACTCTCCTTGTCTACCCCTCTCCCGGCAGACTGAGCCTTGATTATGATTACCCCATATCTCACTCTCTTCTGGACCCGCCGGCAACATTAATAGCTGCCGCGGCCATAGCCATTGTGATATTTCTTGCGACCTTGTTCGCACGTAAAACGCCCATTCTTTCTTTCTCCATACTTTGGTATTTCCTGAACCTGTTTGTGGAATCGAGCATCTTTAACCTTGAGCTCGTCTTTGAGCACAGGCTTTATTTGCCTTCGATGTGGCTCTTCCTGCCCCTGTCCATAGGTATCGTTCGGGCAGCGCACATGTCCCCGGGAGCAAAGATCCCTGTCCTGTGCCTTGCAGGCGCCCTCGTATTTGCCGAAGGCTGTCTCACCTTTACAAGAAACTCTGTATGGCAAAGCCATTATTCTCTCTGGCAGGACTGCTTCAACAAAGCGCCCGGCAAGGCCCGAACGGTGAACAATCTGGGCCTCGCCTGCTACGAAGCGGGCAGGACCGACGAAGCTGAGAAGTATCTCTCCATGGCGCTTCGCAAGGCCCCAAAAAACGCGTACGCCCATAATACGATTGGATGCGTATACCTGCGGAAGCAGCAATATGACAAGTCCCTGGCGGCTTATCGGCTTGCCGGGAAATGCTACCCCACGTGGTCGATGCCGGTTCTGAATCAAGGTCATGTCTATTACCGACTGGGGGATTTGGATAAAGCGGAAAAGGAATACCGCAGGGCACTGAGCATTTACGAAGGCCCGAATGGTTACATCGCCTTGGGCAGGGTACTTCACGCGAAGAAGCACTTTTCAGAAGCCCTTGATTCTTACAGAATGGTCCCCCAAAACCATCCCGCCTGCGCAAAAGCCCTCTTCCATATGGGGCTGGTCCGTAAAGATCAAGGGATGTACAAAGAGGCGCTCCACTGCATCGAGGAATCACTAAAGAGAATTCCGGCCGACAAAGCCGCACTCCTGGAAAAGGCCGGCATTCATGCCCGACTGGGTCAACACCGGACAGCAGCTTCTCTCTACGAGCAGTTATTAAGGCGCCATCCCCTGGATTTTGAGGTCAATCTTGGTGCGGGGAAATTTTACGTTGGATCAAAGGATTATCCGCGGGCAAAGGTTTGTTTGCGAACAGCGGCATCCGTAAGCCCTGCCGCCACCGAACCCCACCTCTGTCTATCCAGCCTCTACATGAAAACGGATAACCCGGCCCTGGCAGATTATTATGATGCGGCATTCAGGCGAAGAGATAAGAAGTAGCTGATTTGTTGGGTTTTCACTCCGTTCAACCCAACCTGCAGGCTACAGGCTGTTGAATTAAGTCGGTGTTGGAAAAACAAATGTGGCACAGCCGAGGCGGCTGTGCCACATGCATTTCAAGCACATTCTTCCTTTCGTGTCTTTCGTGTGTTTCGTGGTTAAAATTCTCTTTTGTCTGCGCCTTGGACCAGTCTCAGAATTCCAGATTCAGACCGCCTTCGAGCCAGCGATCAGGCTGGGGGAATACGCTTCGGTAAATGTATCCTGAGTTGCTGAGATTATGTATCGCCCCGAAGACACTCAGCCGGCCATATCCTTCGAGTAATGGAAGAATTGCATCCACCTTGTAATCAAACACCCATTGCCGGTCCCGGGTCTCAGGGTAACTGGAGTTATGGAAGATATATTGGGCGGCCAGGGAATGAGTAACCGGCCCATGTTTATATGATGCTGAAAAATTGTAAATTTCCCGGGGTATGTCCTTGATGTCTTGGTCCGTCTCTCTGTTTTGCACATCGACAAAGCTTCCCCCGAGAGATAGTGCAAGCCCCGATTCAAAGGTTGCTCTGACTAAGCCTTCGATTCCCTGGCGACGAGCTCTTGCTATATTAAAACACTTCCAGCGAGTTTCGCCGTCAGGGTCTATGACTTCTCTCGGCTCGATAAGACCCTTGACATCTGATCGGAATAGATTCAACTCCGCCGTCAAGAACCCAAGTGCCCGGATCTCTCCTCCGGCCTGGTAATTCATGGCCTTTTCCGGCTTAAGGTCGGGGTTGCCATACCAGGGAGCATTCACAGAGGCGCCGGGCGGCGCTGAAAAGCCCCGGGATACTTGAGCCCTGATTACCAAGTCGTCGTTCAAGAGCCGATACGATATCCCCCCCGAAGGACTGACTGCGGACCCGAAATCGGAGTTATGATCGTACCGGACTGCTGCGTTCAGTGACAGGTTGTCCATATTCAGAGTGTCATTGACATAGCCTGCCCAGTTTTTTGCGCGGTATTTGTCCCCCCCATACGTGTTGAAACTGTATTCTGCCCAGTTCGCGTCAAGACCCGCATTGAGAGCATGGGTTTCGTGCGAGAATGCACCCTGGGCACTGGTCCCCCAGGTCTTTTCGGTATAGTGAAACCAGTTGTCCAAATGATCGGTAAAAACATCGTCTATACGGCTGTGAAATGTCTGGTACCAGCCCAGGAACGTCAGCACAAGGTCATCCCGGGGCGATGTCTCATAAAGCAGCCGCTCATACGTGCGCCGCCGGTATACATCATCCCAGAAATGGGGTTCGTTCAGCACCGGATCCGCGTTCTTGCCTTTGTCATGGCTGAATACAAAACTGATCTTGCCTTGCTCGTCCATGCCGTAATTCAGCTTGAGGTATGCCGCATCCTGCTCGTATTCGGTATGTTCTATATACCCGCCAGTCTCTTCCCGCACGAGTGAGACCAGATATCCAAAGTCATCAATCGTCCCGCTCAAGGTGCCATGGTTCTTAAACGTATCAAAGCTTCCATAGGAGGACGTGATATCTGCGGAAAAGACTCTTTCCGGGTCGGGTTCTCTGGTAATGATGTTGACGACCCCTCCAAGCGAAGAACCCCAGGACGATGATCCCGGACCCTTGTACACCTCGATACGCTCAATGGTATGGACGGGTATATAGAAAAGCTCCGTCAAGGGGTTCAGGACTTGATTGAGAGGCACTCCGTCCTGGTATATTGCCACATGGCGATTCTCACATCCCTGTATCCGGGCTGTGGCACAGCTTCCTAATCCGCCGTTAAACTCCACATAAACCCCAGGCACATGCTGAAGCACCTCGCCGGCACTCGACGCCGGCAGGTGTTCCATTTCTTCCCTATCGATGACATAGATATTTGCCGCGACCGTATCCCGATTTGCTCCAGAACGAGTGGCGGTTACGACTATCTCTTCAACTCGGCCACCGGAAGAACCGTCCTGAGCGGATCCAAATCCCGACAAGATGATTATGAAGAAAGGGAGGCTAAGAATTGCTATCTTTGCCCGTCCGGGGAATACATCCATTATTAAACCATTATCCGCTGTCCCGCTGGGGCCGGCTTTATTGAAATTGTGTCACAGTTTGTTCGGAAAAATACTTACAATCATATGGTTAACTCTCATGGTTTCTTGAACCACGCCGTTTCTCGCAGGCCCACACACACCGTCTTCGTCTTATGGCGAATCCACCCCTATCGAGAGGGGACTTGAGCCACCCACCTTTGGTGGGCTGTTACCCAATTCCCCTCTAGAAAGAGGGGTGGCCGAAGGCCGGGGTGTGTAAGAGAGCAGGCCGCAACGGAAAGATAAAAACCCTCTCTGTGTCTCCGTGCCTCGAACGAGCAGAGCGAGTGGGTGGTGAATCTTTCAATTTTCGGGTCTTGGACTGAATCCATAGATCTTGGCCTTCTCGATCAGTGTCTTTCGGCTTATGCCGAGAAGCTCCGCTGCCTTGGTCTTGTTATTCCCGGTCCGTTTCAACGCCAGGTGAACAAACAGTTTTTCAATGTCGTTGAGATTCAAATCCGATATGTCCTGGAACTCCCCGGCGCCGAACGGAAGATCTTTCGAAGTTATCATGTTGTCCCGGCAGGTTATTACCGCTCTCTCGATCACATTTACCAGCTCGCGGACATTACCCGGCCAGTCGTAATCCCTCAATTCCAACACGGCATTCGTCGAGATACCCGAAATAGTCTTCCGGTGTGCCTCACTGAACCTCTTGATATAGAATTCAGCAATCAACGGTATGTCCTCCTTTCTGTTTCTCAAAGGAGGGATCTCAACAGGATACACGTTTAGACGATAGAAAAGATCCTGGCGGAATCGCCCGCTCGCCACATCGCCGGCAAGATTCCGATTCGTAGCGGCCAGAATGCGGAAGTCCGAGTATACCGGGAATCTTCCCCCAACTCGCATGAAGGTCTTATTCTCCAGAACCCTTAGAACCTTGGTCTGGAATGACATGGGCGCCTCGCTGATCTCATCCAGAAAGAGTGTTCCCTTATGCGCTATTTCGAAAAGGCCGATTTTCTGATCGACAGCACCGGTGAATGCCCCTCTTTCATGTCCAAAGATCTCGCTTTCCAGCACCCCCGGAGCGAATTCACAACAGTTAATGGCTACGAAAGGCTTGTCTCTGCGGCTGCTCAAGTTATGTATTGCCCTGGCCACAAGCTCCTTGCCGGTTCCTGTTTCCCCATAGATCAGGACATTTACGGACAGGGATGCAACCTCCTCGACTGATTGAACTACCTCTCTTAGGACTTCAGACCGGCCGATAATGGCCATCGGCGTTCTTACCTGGTATGCTTTTTCCATTCGCAGAGACCTTAGCTCTACCAGCATGTCCCTTTTTGCCAGGGCTTCGCGTACGGTCGTCCAGAATAATTCAAGCTTATTGTCTATAGGCTTTTCAAAATAATGAAAAGCGCCTTCTTTCACCGCCTTGATGGCCTCTTGCGTAGAACCGAATGCGGTAACAAGAATGAAGGGAATGTGGGGGAAAAGATCCTGAGTTTTCCGGAATAGATCCGTGCCGCTCATCCCCGGCATTTGCACATCGGAGACGACCAGATCGACGGGCTCCTTCTCCATGAACCGAAGTCCCTCTTCCGCCGATGTCCGCGGAACTATGTCGTAGCTCTCAGCCTCAGACAGCGAAAGCACCAGATTAAGAAAGGCCTCATTGTCGTCTATCAACAGGATTCTATATTTGTTCATGAAGCACCCGTGAAACTTGTACCCGTTCACCGTTCACCGTTGACCGATTTGATTCCAGGTTCATGGTTCCAAAATTAACCGTGAACTCTGAACCGTGAACCTAGGAGCATCCAGCAACAGGCCGCATAGACTCGACTCTTATGGTCTAAAGGTGAACGGATACCCTGAATAAGCCCTTACATACTAGATAAGCGCTTAAATGTCTATACCTTTGACAAAGGTATAGCTGTCATCTGTGTAAAAAAGTAACAATGGGAACTCCTCATGCGGTAAAGAAGTGTAACGTTGCGTTACACATCAAATCCGGTTCGGTCTCCTCCGCATCTGTATCCCTGCGTAATAATTGCATCTTTCTAATCCATTGGCCCTCTGGCACCAACTTTGCTGCACCGATTACGGGTCCTGCATATCCGCAATCAAAAGTCAGTATTATTTCTCTGAAGCATAAAGAGACAATGGCCTTAATACAACGCGGTCCATACGGGGCTAAAAAGGAAGGCGTAATCGGTATTGATGCAGGAGGCAACATAGGGTTCCTGGACGAAGTCGCAGAAAAACTCACAGGGTTCAGCTCAAGAGAAGCCATGGGAAAACCCTTAACCCACATTCTGAATATTTCAGGGTATCTTTCGGAAGACACGTACAATCTTCCACATGTTCTAAAGGGATTGGAGGAATCGGGCAGACCCATCCCGAACAGGAGCCTTAGAGTGAAAAACTGCAGCCCCGCAGGGGAAACGGGTCGCGCTTCGGGTTTTCTTGTCACTATATGTGACAATGACAGGGTAAATGAACCACCGATGAAAGTTGACGCCGACTGGCCGGCAATCCTTATGAACAGCCTTGATGATGATTTCAATGATATCATCACCGTTGTGCTCGGTAATATCTCACTTGCGAAACTTCACGCCAAACGCGGGGACAAAATACTCGAAAAGCTCGAAGAAGCTGAAAAGGCGTGCTTGAGGGCGAGGACTCTCGTGCGGCGACTGTTCGCACTGGCCAATATCGGTATGCCGAGGAAACAAACGGCCAACGTATCAGACCTTATCAAGAACTCGGTCGCAACGGTTCTTAGAGACTCGGGTATCTCGTTTTCCGCTCGCACGAGCGACGATTTATGGCCGGCTAGAATCGATCCAAGCCAGATTGTTCAGGCAATTACCACTCTAATACTCGATTGGACCGATGCCGCACCTCCCGGCGGGGCGATCAGAATCACGGCAGAAAACACGAATCTTGGACCGGAAGGTGACAATTGCTGCGTGCCGCTTCGGCCTGGAAACTACGTGAAAGTCGAAATAAGTCTCCGCGAATCTCCTGAATCACGAAAAACAGAAGGCATATCCTCTGCTGGATGGCCCGTCAAGAAAAGGAAGGCCGGACTGGGTTTCGCAGTTGCTCATCTTATCATCAAGAAACATGAAGGCCATGTCGAATACATCGAGCGCACTGAAATGAAGCCGGAATTCGGGATCGCAGACAAATATCATATTTATATCCCCGCAGTCCTTCCAGCTCTGACAGAAAACCCAACCACAGAGACACAGAGAACACAGCGCGACACAGCCGCAATCTGAGTTTTCACCACGAAGCACACGAAGAAAACTAGTAGGGTAGGCGCTGCCCACCGAAGCGGCAATCGCGGATTGAGAGTCATCCCGGTCGCCTTTGTGGTGGGCAAAGCCCACCCTACGAGTAACGACTGTCCTTCCAGGGACCATCCGAAGCCGGATAGCAGATCAAAATCCGAATGACGCCTTGGTTGGAGCTGAGGTACTGTACCAACTTCAATGGCTTATGGCAAAATAGTGCTGTGTGGAATCGGGAGTTCTGAGTCTTAAGCTGATCGCTGATGGCTGAATGCTGACTGCTAATTCTTCTCTATGAGGGTGAGCCTTTCGCGAACCTTTTGTTTCTGGGCCTGGTATCTGTCGGTTGCAAATTGCAGGAATTGACGATAAGCGCTCGACGCCCTTTTGTAATCCCCGTCATCATCAAATAGAATCCCTAAATTGTAGTAAGCTTCGGGCGCCGTTGGATCAAGGGCAATTGCCTTTTTATATGCGGTCATTGCGTCATGCAGTTTATTCTGTTTCTTGTAGACAATGCCCAAGTTGACAAAAACCTCACTGTAATCGGGATTCACTTGAATGGCTGAAGTGAAATACTCCACGGCCTTTGCATAATCGCCCCGCAGATAGGCCATGACTCCGGAGTTGTTATGTTCCTTTGCCGATTCGCTGTAATCGGCCGTCTCCGTGTTGATCCTGCCGCCGTCATTCTCGGCCTTTTGTTCGGAAATCCGTGCCGGCGCTGCCCCGTCACGTTTCTCTTTCACAGACTGAATGTCTATTCTCGATGTCTTCGGGACCGGATCAGCATGCGCATCCGGCTTTTCGGCGCCATACCGGCCGGCGCCCGATTTTTTGGCCGCCCGCGCGGTTAAGAACGAACCGGACGAAATACTGCCTTTTTCCGCCGACTCGTTTGCTCCCTTCACGGGCTGTGATTCATTCTGAGGCATCTTTGGCGCTTTATGAGCGGCGGCGGTCGCCGGTATCTTTTCCCCGGAAGATGGAAGAGTTTTCTGCTCTTTCGTCACGCGTGATTCAAGAGGCATTGTTACCGGGAGGATCTCCTGAGACTTTACGGACCGAACATTGACTGCCTCGACCCGGGCTGTCTGAATACTTCGGACCGGGGGTTTACCCAGGAAATGGACAAGGTAGCCGAGCGCAATGAAGACCGAAATACTCAACAAACCGACCAGCCATCGAGCCTTTTTTGCATCACTTCGTCTGTTTAAACCCGGTAATACAACATCCGACCGGAACAGACCGTCTACAGTGACGGATTCCGGCCTATCCTCGGCCTTATCAGCCTTGTTCTTCTGGGCTCTTCTCAGCGCTTCGGAAATCAGGCTCATCTGATCCCACCTGTCAGTCTGAAAATAAGAAAAATACTCGACAAAACTACAAGAACCGAGACCAGCGCCACCGCAATCCATTTCACTTTCGGCGATAATCCCCCTCTTTCCCCTTCCAGGCTCCGGATCGCAGTATTCACCAAGTCGCCGGTAATACTCGTCTTAAACCGTGTATAGGCGGTCAAAAGGCATCTGTCCGCCAGGACATTGATGAGCCTGGGGACTCCTCTTGTCTGTCTGTAGATCCGCTGCAAAGCGCCTCTTGAGAACACGATTCTTCCGTCGGAGCCTGCCACGGTTAACCGGTAAGCAATGTATTTCTCCGTTTCCTCTCTGGTCAGGTACTTCAGCTCATAGCGGACGGTTATCCTTTGCTTGAGCTGCCTCAGGGCCGGGAGATCCAGCTTTTGTTTCAGTTCATTCTGCCCAAAAAGTATTATCTGTACCAGTTTCTCTTTGTCGGTTTCCAGGTTGGAAAGCAGGCGGACCTGTTCCAACAGCGGCACAGTCAAATTCTGTGCCTCATCTATGATTAAGACTGCTTTTCTTCGTTCTTCGAGTTCGTTAAGCAGGAAGGCATTGAGCTCATCAATCAGTTCTTTTTTCGTCGAGGCGCTGCTTTCCACTCCGAAATCCTGGAGCATCGTACGCAACAGCTCTTCCTCGGAAAGCACCGGGTTAAAAATCAATGCGGTCTTGACATCGTCACCCAGTTTCTGCAGCAGCATCCGGCAAAGGGTCGTCTTTCCCGCCCCTATCTCGCCGGTGATGAGAATGAATCCTTCTTTGTTGTTGATGCCGTATATGAGATGATTCAGGGCCTCGACATGGGTCTCGCTCAGGAAAAGAAAAGCAGGGTCCGGAGTGAGTCTAAACGGCCTTTCTTTCAGCTCAAAAAAATCGGTGTACATTTCAGCTTCTTGGTCCTAATTCCCGGCCTTTTTCGGTCCCGAATATCTCCTCGAATTGATCTTTGGCAAGATCATTGCCCTTTCTGCCGGAGACGATGGTTGGGGTAAGAGCGACGATTAATTCCGTCTTGACTTTTTCCATAGACTTGTAGCGGAAGAGGCCCCCGAGATACGGGATGTTTTTCAGGCCGGGCACACCGTTGATCTGCTCTTTATTCTTGTCCAGTAAGAGGCCGGCCACGATGAGTGTCTGCCCGGACTTCACTCTTACCACCGAGCTCGCCTCCCTTATGTTCACAATCGGAACCGTTACGTCGCCTCCCAGTCCTGTCGGCATCGTCTTTTCTCCCGTCCTTTCAGTAATGACCGGGTGAATGTGCATTGTAATCTCGTCCCCCGACCCTATTTGAGGAGTGACGTCCAAGACTACGCCTACCGTAAAGAAATGGATTTCATACCTGATGATCTGGTTGACGGTGCTGGTCTCTACCTCTTGTGTAAAATAAGAATCTTCGGTTCCCACCTTGATTACGGCCGTCTGGTTATTGAGTGTGGTCAGTCTCGGCTTTGATATTATTTCTGTCGAGCCCTGCGCTGACAAGGCATGCAGAACACCGCTCAGGTCGCCAAGACTAAAGGAAAAAGCAAGGGCGCCGGTTTGCCATGAGCCCGGAGTTGTGTTGCCGGCAAAGGTCGATTGGCCTATTGATCCATGCACACCAAACCTGTCAAGGATGGTATCCGTTCCACTAGGGTCGAACACATTTGGTTGGGGGAGAGATGCGCCCAATATCTGGTTCCAGTTCAAGCCCATCTGGTATTTATCTGAAAGCGTAACCTCTATAATGCTGGCCTCGATCAGCACCTGTCTTTGCGTCGTCCCTTCAACGGTCTCAAGGTATTCGGCGACCTTGTCCAACCGGTCCGGGTAGTCTGTCACTACCAGGGTGGAAGCGGATTTGCTGACAAAGGCCTTGCCCTCTTTAGAAAGCATCTTGTCAATACCGTTTTGCATTTCGGCCCAGACGTCATTGGTCTGCTCGGTATTCACTTCCGTTGCGTCCTGCTTCTCTGCCGCACTCCCTGCCGTATCACACTTGACGGCAACCTTGCCTTTTCTGCAGGCAGTCAGATAGTTCAGCGTGAATATGCGGGTTTCCATCTCCGGTTTGTAAACCGTTATATTCCCTTTTTCTTTTCGGTATCTATAGCCGAGGGGCGTCAATATCGCCTTCAGGGCTTCTTCCAGAGTCACCCTCTTAAGATCCATCGTAACCGTGCCGGTTACCATCGGATCGACTACAATATTAAAGGTCCCACTCCTGGAAAAACTCAGAAGGACCGACTTGATATCCGAATCGCGCATGGTAATGGTGTAGAGCCTTTCAAGCGGTTGCTCTGTTTTCGAAATAATGCTGTTCAGATCCGGTTTAACGGGCTTTGTTTCAGACGAAGGGCCCTTATTAGGCCTTGGATCCTCCATCTCAATCAGGGGCATTTCTTCCAGCTTTGCCGAGTCGATGCGCCTTTCCTGCGGTTTGAAGTCCGGCCTTTGAACAGCATCCATCCCCTCGTTCGGCTGGCGCTTCTTTACGGCCGCACTTCTTTCCGAAGCCGGTCCAGGCGTCACCACCACATCCTGCGTACCGGCACAGCCCAGCAGCGCCAACACAATCACACATGATAGTACAAAGTTTTTTGTCATTTTTATTACCCAGTCTTCGTCCGGACACTCACGGTTTCCGGTCGCAGCAACCCTTGCGGAGACCCGCTTCGCGATTCAGGCTTCCAGCGATCAGCTCTCAGCCATCAGCTCGTCCATAAGTTGTCCGTTGTCTCATCTTTTTCGGTGAACGGTCAACTATCTACTACCCTCCAACAAAAGCTCTCGTTTCTCACCATCGCCTTTCAATATGATGCGATCCGGCTCAATCTCCAGTATCCTGCTGTTTCCAAGCCGGTCCCCGACTGAAACAACGTAAGGGGCCTGATCCAGGGTGGCTATTCTCTGCCCCCCACTGATCATCACGGATGTCAATTTCCAGGATAACGCTGCTCCATCGTCCTTGTCGGCAAGAACTTTTGGATAGACGAATGGATCTCTTTCCCACGCTCCACTCGTTCTCTTTGAGTCAATCGGTCCGGCCCCGGAGACGGGCGTGCATTCGTTTTCCATCCTGGAGCCATCCCTTGGTAAAACAGAAGCCGGTTGGGACGAAGCGGCCGGACGGGAACGGGACTTCCTTTTTCGCAGCTCGGAAACAAGTGTATATATCGCAAAAACGAGAACAACAACGAAAATAACGGTTATGAATTTGTTCGGTTTCATCTTTTTGGCACGAATAGAATAATAGTCTCGACCTGTCCGGTTAGACAGCTAAATGCACAGATCTCGTCGGCGCTCATATGAAACATAGCGTGCATCTCATCTTAGCCCTGATACGAGGATAGATGTCATCGCTCGATTCAACACGGATACTGCCGTATTCTTTGAAAAACGGCAGATCGGAAAGATCGAACATATATCTACCCACATCCGGGAATCTCCCTTCAGCGGTGATAATCACCTCGACATCTTTTACTTCCAGATCCCCGGCATGCGCCGATTTGTACTGTTCCAGCAAGGCGGATATGTCCGGTTTTATAGAAACGACTCTCACCTGTCTTGCTGCGCCAACCTTGGCTATTTGCTGCATTGTCGAAGGTATGTTGCCCAGTCTGGGCACTGTTTCCGTCATTGCACGGAACCTGTTTGAAACATCCTCGTATCGCCTGGCTGCGAGCGTGGCCTTCATGGCAGCTTCCGTCATTCTCTGAGCGCTCGTTTGAATCGCAACCAGCTCCTGCCTGCACTTTTCTATTTGCCGGCTTTTAGGGATATAGATGACCTTGTAGTAGAGTAAGCCTAACAAGGCACAGGCAACCGGATAAGCGGTCAGCACCAGCATCTTTTTGTTGAGTTTTGGAAATTGCATCACTATTTCAACTCACAAGAAAGTTCGAATTCCAGGACCTTCCGGCCGAGCACCGTATTGTTCTTCTGAGATAACACCTTCAGATTATGCAGTTGAGCCGAAGAACTCAAATCGATGAGGAATTTGGCCAGTACGGCCTCGGGAATCTCTTTTTCACAGACTAACCCCTTGATCTCTACGCCGGGAACTGCCTTCGATTCATTCTCTGTTTTCTCTGCCTCTTTTTCTTCCGTCTTTTCGGCCTTATTGGCCGCTGCCTTCTCCGGGGCTTCTTTTCCGTCCGCTTCCGGTTCAGCCTCGTCGTCTTCGGAGGCGCCGAGCGCTATCTTTTTCAGCATGAGAGATGGCGGAGCGACGTTCGCAATTTCCCTGACAAGAGAGGGAGTTATAGTCTGGTTGCCCCGCAGACCGCTGAGGGTTGCCATCATAGCCCGGCAGTGCTCTTCCTTTTCCTGGGAGTAAACTGTGTCCGAAAGATCGGGGGCAGGAATCCTGCTCTCTCCGGCCCGAGCAAGAACCAGCATATTTTTAGCCCTCTTTGCCTCGTTACCTATGAACAGGTCAATCAATAAAATACCCGCCAAAAAACCCATCGCTCCTACACCAAGTACGCGCTTTAGTTTGGAAATCTGCCTTCTTTCCTTGATTTCCGGAGGCAGTAAATTAATCCCTTCGTCCCTGCCAAGGGCAAGACCTGTTGCCAGACAGAAAGCAGGAGCGAATCTGTCCAGGTCGAACGACTTGCCCGCCCCGGTCCTTATATCCATTCTCTCAAACGGGTTTATTATTCTTACCTTTATTCCCAGAGCATCTTCGACGAGTTGGGAAAGTCCTTTCAGGCATGCCGTACCCCCTGTCAAGTAGACATCGCTTATCGGGGCGTCCGGATATTTTTTCTGGTGAAAAGAAAAGGAGCGTTCGATCTCACTGATGATTCTATCCAGGGCAGAGGTTACCCCTTCCATCACTTCAGGACGTTCATGCTGTTTCGTAAGATCCATTCTCAGTTTAAGGTCTTCAGCTTCTTCATGCGAAACGAGGCCGGCTTCTACAATTGCTTCGGTAATGCTGTCACCCGCTGTGAGTATCTCTCGAGACAGCATTAAGTACCCATTCTGAAATATCGCAATGGTAGTCGATTTTGAACCGATGTCGATAACCAGGGAGCTGGACAGGCTGACATCTCCGGATTTACTCAATCCGGCCAGCGCGAAGGGAGTGACTGAAATCCCGGATACCGTCAAACCGGCCTTTTCACAGACTGACACACGGTCGTCTACCATGCCTTTTGTGCCGGCTACGATCGTGATCTCTTTCTTCCCGGTCTGCCTGTCAGGCGGGCCTTCCGGTACCTGGTAATCGAAATATGTCTCATCCAGGGAAACCGGCACATTTTTCTTAGCCGCCCAGACTATAGCCTTATCCAATTCCGATCGGCTCATCGGCGGCAGGCTGATACTCCGGATGACTACTCCGGTACTGGAGAAAGGCGACACCTGATTGACGCAGGTAAAAATCTCCGTAAATCTGGATTCATGCTTCAGAAGCTCTCTCAATGCTTCGGCAGTGGCTCTCAGCGTCTCCTCGCGAGATGCTTCCTTTGAGGTCAGGATCGGGACAAGTCCACAGGACAGGAGATCATACGACTCCCCTCTCCTTTCCAGTTTTACGTATTTGATCGAGTCCGACCCGATATCCAGCCCGACGGAGACTCTTGTGCGTAAGGAAAACTTCATCTCGCTAATCCCACTTCCATTGCCTTCAGCCAGTCAAATACATTCACAACTGTAGTGTTGTCAATACTTTTCTTCTCGCAGCCTTCGGATCCGGGGAATAGTCCTATCATCATAAGTACGGCAGGCTCACGAGTATGCCGATTACATTCTAGCTTATCGAATCCAATCCCCCTCTTCATTAGCGGATTCAAAAAAAAATCTGGAAGTCCGACAAAAACAGGGTGCACGGCCCGTGAACAATGGGCATCCACGCATCCCGCGCAAATTTGCCATTTCCAAGAATCCGCTGGTCGTATCCGTTGACCGTTGACCGCTCACCGATTTGGTTCATAGTTCATGATTCACAGTTCCAGAATCAGCCGTGAACTCTGAACCGTAAACCTTGCAACTTTGAGGCCAGGGTCGCAAACCGGAGCAAAGCGGATAACCAAATCAGTTGCACATAACTATGCGGCAGATCGACCATTGACCACAGACAACGAACCACCCGACTCGTGCTTCCTTCGTGGTCTGTGGTCCGTCGTCGGTCAATCCACTGCCCCACACGGATTGAGTTTTAGAATCATCCCTTTGGAACGTAGGTTTTCGAGTCAGACTGGGCCGTGAATTTGGGCCATCTTCCTGATTGACAGTAAGATAACAAAGTATTACTCTCTACTTCGATTAAAGAGTGAGGTAGCGGACATGCCGACCGCGGCGGTAATTCAAGCCCTTGTTTCTTGCTGCCGATAAGCGGATTGAGGATGTGGGTCGAGATGCGTCCCCGGCAAGTTGGTTTCACAATGATGGAACTTGTTCTGGTGGTTGCTCTCCTCTGCATGCCGGGGGCCACTGCCGCACCGCTTTTCGATCAATCTTCCGTACAGGCTAGGGCTGCGGCTGAAGTTCCGGCTGCGGACATTCGTTTTGCCCAGTCGCCGGCCATGAGGCAGAATAGTGCAAACAATGAGACCCTTTAATCTCAATGCAAACGGTTACACGGTTGAAGACCGGACTGGAACAGCCAATACCGTCACGTATGGGGAGAGAGATTATTCGGCCCTTAACAACACAGTGCTCGCCGGCAGCGATTTCACCTTCGGCCGGACCGGTACTCCGAACACAGGACAGACCATAACGATAACACTGCGGTAACCCGCCGGGGGGCGGACTGACTCACATGCAAGATTTGAGCAGCCACGGAGATTTGCAGGAGTCCATGTGGGGGGAGTTCGGAAACCCCACCTATCCGAGTAGTCAGACACCCCGGATCTTTCTTAGTGGAAAAGCATTTCCATATAGCTCACATTTTTTACACGGAATGGAAGTAAATTGCTCTTCTCTCAACTCTTATGCATGGGAGCGTCTTCGGACGGCAACAAATCGCTTGACGGCATTAACACTGAATACGCGTACGTTTCCATTTTCTTGCTTGTCGCAGGCCCCAGGTAAAATCTGGTCCGGCAATTGCAAAATCAGTTACGTGTTCGTTTGATACTGCTTGAAGGAAAAACCGATGAGAGTTTCCGCCTGTCCGATGTCATCAGTCTTGAAGAATGGCTCTGAAACTGTGGGTGAGCACCGGGGGCCAAATGGATTCACCATGATGGAGCTTGTCATGGTTCTCGTGATTCTCGTCATCCTGAGTGCGATTGCCGTACCCGTATTTGTTTGCCGTCCCGACTTCGAGTCACGGACTGCCGCCGAGGTTCTGGCTGGGGATGTGCGTTACGCTCAGGCCCTGGCCGTCAGACAGAATAATGGAAACCCTGTGGTCTTTGATATCAACTCTGGCGGGTACAGAATTCGCGACGATTCCGGGGAGGTTAAGAGGGTTGAGTTCGGTGCCGGCCACTATGAATCCTTCAGCGACACAACCATCACAGGAGTCGATTTTACCTTCGACCGGAACGGAACGCCCTCGCCGGAGCAGGAGATAGAGGTGACCTCCGGGACCAGAACTCTGCACGTGACCATAGAGCGACAGACAGGGAGGGCTGGAATATATTGACGCGAACTCCTGAAAAAGGCTTTACCCTCATGGAACTCGTGATGACCCTTGTAGTTATGGGGATAATTCTCGGGTTAATGCCCTCGGCCATGGATAGTGTCACCACCAATTCGATCAGATCAGAGATTCAGACCACAGCCGCCTTTCTGGCCAAGGAAAAAATGGAAGAGGTCATGCTCCGAAAAAGCGTGCTCAGGGAGGTAGGCTACAGCCGGATCCCGCCGCTTGTCCCGCAGGCGTTAATCTTCATTGGACCCAATCCTTTTTCAAGATACACTTACAGGATCAGAACTCAATTTGTCGACTATGTCAGAGAGGATTCCGCATACCCGGCCGTAGGCATAACTTTTGAGGCCGTGCTGGCGGATGAAGGTTATATGAGGGTTACCGTAGACGTTTTTGCCCCCGGAGTCCCCAATGGCGTTGGTGACCGTCCGACCGCCTCTCTGACCACGGTTATTGCCGATTATGGGGACTAGGAGTGTGGCTATCAAGTGGTGAAAAAATGTGGCACAGCCGCCCTCGGCTGTGGGCCAAGCGTGACTTCAAGGGCGGCCGTGCCACTCGCGGTAGAGAGTCCGACAGGCTCCTGCAATAGGGTGATTCAACTTCTATGATCCGTTTCCAAACAAAAAACACCGGATTCACCATGATTGAACTCATCACCGTCATGGTGGTGCTCGGGATTATCTCAGTGGCGGCAATCTCCGGAGGTTCCGGATTGGTGCAGAGTTGGCGGATGGGGAATCTCCGCCAGGACAAGCTTAATGAAGCATCGGCCGCATTGAATCGCATGACAAGAGAGATCCGCACCATAGCTCATCGAAACGCTGTCTTTTGGGCCACCCCCACCTACCTGGAATTCCAGGATGTAGACGGCAACATCATCAGCTACAACTACGCGGGGACCACTGTGGGAAGGGATCTCAACCTCACTCTTGACTACAAGCCCCTGGCACAGGACGTAACCGCCCTTACCTTCAGGTACTACAGGCAGAATCCCGACATTCCCGACATTCTGGTCGAGATTCCTGATCCCTGGGAACTCTCCAGGGCTGGTGAAGGTGCCTGCACAGATATCCGTATGATCACAATCCAGATGACTCTTGACTGTGATGGGCAACCCCTGACCCTCAGGACCGGGGTTACCCCGGTCAACCTGCAATTTGAATGAGAAGACCGATTTATTAGGATAACATATGCGCCGATCTGAGCATCGCCGATTAACTACCTCGAATCAAAATGGATTCACGCTGCTCGGGGCGATTGCCCTCATGGTCTGTACCTCCCTCGTCATAGTGGCAGGTTGGAACTATCTCGATTCCTCTTTCTATAACACCGGTTTTCAGGAAGAGCAGGCCCTTTATGTGGCACAGGCGGGAATGGATGCCACCCTCAAGTATATAGAGGCAGCCCTGACTGCCAACCCTGACTGGGGACACTCATGGCCTCTCGTTCCGATCCCTCCGGCAAGGCCCACTTACGACCCCGCCGCCATCCTCAGAGGCCGAATGCAAATCGGAATGGACACGGGCACTTACGAGATAACTTTCACTGTTGACGATTACAATCACGTAACCGTGCAGTCTACAGGCGAGTATCAAGGCTGCCGGCGTGCCGTGTCCCGGGGCCTGACTCGTATTGCCAGAGGGAGCAATTGGGCTGTGTACTCCGGGAACGCGGGTGGATTTAACTTGAATAATGCAACTTCGTGCCGCGGTTATGCCTATACTAACGGAGTTTACAATACGCAGCCCGGGAATGCACAGAAGGTACTGGCACGGGTGTATCGGGGGCCCGCAGTGGGGGGATCCGGCCGTGCGCGTAAGGGAATAACGACCCTGCCCGCAGCACGGCCGGTCATAGCGTGGGAACTGAATAACAGTTTTCGGGCACAGCGGGCCCAGTTTGAGGCCTTGATTGCCGCCGGTCCGTGGCCCGGTGTCGACAGGTTATGGGCGGGAGTCGTGAATCTCGACAATGAAGACATGACCGATACCACTCCCGGAGACGGGAACGTCTTTTACAGGTCCCTTGCCACCCCCAATAACGCAGTCACCCTGGTTACCAACGGCAGGCCCATAAACGTCATCACAAGAGGCTCCCTTTCCATGCACAATGCCGGTCATGTCATTGTCGACGCGAATACCAACAGCCATGTAAATATCATAGTGCAAAACGATATTCCCATGAATCAACAAGCCCAATTCCAGAGCTGGGATCCCGGCAATCCAATGTATATCTATTGCGGGGGCCAGATCACCTGCCGCGACGCCGGGCCGAAATTTAACGCCCCTTACGTGCGGGTTATGTGCAACAACTTTGTATTTACTCAAGCGCTCGTTTTCGGGCAGGGCAGCAGACTGACTCTTTATGCCTTTGGCCCGACTGCAAGCAGCACAACAAACGCCGTTCAGGTTATCGGATTTGTCATACTAGACGATCGCGGTTATATTGACACCGCAGCCCTGGCATCTTCTTTTGTGGGAATTATCTATTCCGAATCCCAGACTAATTGGTCGTTCCGCACGTCCCAGGCGGGGCAAAAACTCCGCGGTAGCATCATAAGCAACAGCTTGGCCAGTTGTACGCGTACGGGCAACGCTAATCAGATCGGCGAAGACCTTGTCTGGATAGAACCGGAAACCTCCATCATGCCCGTGGCCGTGGGTTATAATCCCATGAATACAGCCAATTACAGCCGATGGAGAGAACTCCGGTAGGATCGAGAAGTCCTTCTTCTCGTTTCTTCAATTCACCCCACTCTTGATCGATTTCCTTGCTGACAAATACATCCTTCTTCTCAAATCCACCACCAACTCTCGATTGCCTCAGCCGCGTAGGGTGGGCTTTGCCCGCCGTCCTATCCGCTATCCATTCCCAATCCCGGCTATCATTCGCTCTCCATGCCCTTGGCAATCTCATTTTCGCGTCAATCCGGAGCCATCGATGGGCAAATAGCGATGGCGATCTGTTGAGAATTTGAGTAGAAATTCTCGCCTATGGCATCGGTGGGTGATGTGCCGGATGTATCCCGGAATAAAGTGTCGTTTCGCTCGTGCCATAAGTCTTCAGAAAAACGCTCGTTTTGCCCTCGAAAAAGTCAATATCGGCCCGTTCTTGAGGGAAGATTTAACAATATTTCGGCACATATCACATACTTCTCCTGGCCCGCCCCCCGCTATCTATGACCTGCAGACACGGCGAGAACATCATAAACCCATCCACAAACCTGATCCGCCATAAGCACGATGCCGTAAGGACCGAATTATTTCCCGTTCCGGCTACCCCTCCCAAAGCATTTATCGGCAAAGCCGTTTTGTGACGGGTTCGTAAAAGGCTCCAGTTGCAAGGCTTGCAAGGCGTGAAGGATGAGTCATACTTGATTGTAAGCTTGACATCAAAGATAAATGTAATTACAATAGTTACAAACTAAATCAATGAAATCTAAGGAGCAAAATCCATGGAAAATCAAATACGATCAAGGGATGCTAAGATAGTCCCCATTGGAAATTCCAAAGGAGTTCGCATACCCAAGGCGCTCCTTCAAAAATATGGCCTAAAAAATTCCCTTTTAATAGAAGAAACAGACAAAGGGCTGCTTCTTCGTAATAAAGAAGAAAGCAAGCTTTCTTGGGAAGATACGTATAAAACCATGGCGAATGAAAAGGAAAATTGGGACGATTTTGACACAACGCTTCTT
>JAZDGK010000201.1:0-2522 GCA_043806955.1 Pseudomonadota bacterium
TTTCAGAGGAGCCGATACTCAACAATGATCTTGTACGTCAGACACGGTACGGCGAAACCTTTGATTTCGGTGAAATCGACATGATGGTCCGGAAGGCATTGAGCTTGCTGGAAAACCCTCCCACTGAAAGACGGGGAGAAGTAATGGGCTTCATGGCCGAAGAGCATTCGTGGGACAAGCGCGTCGAGACTTACGTGGAACTCTTCAACAGGATAGTTAAATAATGAAAGTTGTGCTTGTGCGACCTCCGTTCTACGCTCTTTTCGGGGTTACCACGCCGAAGATGAAGACTTATCCCCTGAATCTCTTGTATTTGGCCACTTACGCGAGAGAAAGAGGAGGCCATGAGGCCGCGGTGGTTGACGGCGAAAACATATCCGTTCCCGGACTGACACCGCCCGGATCGTCTGAAAAGGACCCGGGGATAGTGATGCACGAGGGAATCCCCCGGATGGTAGAGGTTCTCGGGAATCCCGATCACACGCTCTGGGCGGAAATGGAGCGCCGCATTCTTGCCGAAAGCCCTGATCTGGTGGGCATAACCTGTAATTCAGGAAACATGGACACTGTCCGCCTGATAGTTGCCGGGCTCAAAAGACACAGAATTCCTGTCATACTGGGAGGCAGTCATCCTACGGTGCTCCCGGAGCAGAGTATCCATTACACCGCTGCTGATATGGCGGCAGTAGGTGAAGGAGAACATACACTGGTCCGCGTGATGGACGCTCTCGCGGGAAAAGATTCGGCAGCCGATATTCCGTCCCTTGCATGGCAAGATCACGATCGTATCGTCGTAAATCCCAGGGGAGAATTAATTGATTCCATAGACGACCTTCCAATCCCGGACCGCTCGTTCATTAACCGCGCGAATTATTTCGGTGAAGTAATCCTGACCGGTCGCGGGTGCCCTTTCAATTGCGCGTACTGCGCGTCCAGGAACATCTGGGGGAGAAAGGTCAGGCTGAGGTCCGTTCCTTCAATAATCGAGGAATTGCAGATGCTCAAGGAGCACGCGCAGGCCTTTGAAGAGCCATCGGAGCCTGTTAAGGGGTCATCCGAAGGGGGAGAGGCCCTCAATCCGCGGCCTGGCCGGTGGGTTGTGAAAGTTGTCGATGATACCTTCACCGTGAACAAGAAGCGCACGTTGACTCTGCTGGATGAAATAGTCTCCCGCGGCTTGAACTGCTTCGAGTTTACCGGAGGGGTCCGCGCGGACACTCTTGATGAAAATCTGGTCAACCGTATGAGGGAAGCGAATTTTCAGCGGGTGACCCTTGGGGTCGAGAGCGGGAGTCCCCGAATCCTCAAGATGATTCGGAAAGGGGAGACGAACGAGGACGTAAGAAACGCTGTAAGACTCTTAAGAAACGCGGGTATCCATTCCCATGCCTTTTTTATGATCGGCTTACCAGGAGAAACGCCTGAAGATATAGAACTCTCGAAGAAGCTGATTCTGGAAGTGCAGCCCGACCATGTTGAAATCAACATGGTAACTCCTTACCCCGGCACGGACATCTTTGAGAAACTAATCCCGAAAGACCCTATGAAGATAGACCGGTGGTACAGATGGTTCCATCAAGGTATGGCAACGCATTCTGAGCGCCTGGGCTACGATCTGGACGCCGCGTACGAGGATTTCCTGGGATTTGCCGGGCGTTATAATGCGTCTTCGGACTGACACAGCCCCCGCAGTCGTCAGAAATGGTTTCAATACCTGCGAGTTTGGGGAAGAAATACCGGGGAGGCCCTTTTTGCAAAAAGGGCCTCCCCGGACCCCTCCCCAAAAACTCCTAATCATTTGCAGCCATTGCCTCCATAGGAGGCAATGGCTGAGGCTCGATTTCTGGCAAGCAGGCAGTTTTCCCTTCAGCTGCGCCGTAGGTCAGCTTGAAGCTGAAAGTGCTTGCAATAAGTGAGAGTTTTTTGAAGGGGGTCCGGGGGGAACTTTTTTGCACAAAAAAGTTCCCCCCGGATCTTCATTCTTCAACAAGACATTTGCTGTTCAGGGCTGGTTCTCGTCCAAGATGTCTTCAATTTCCCAGGGGAGCATCCTGATTTCGAGTTCAGGCACTTCTTCTAAAGCAATATTCCCGGTCCGGAACAACTGCCATTGGCCTCCCAATTCATTGCCAAGAGGTTTCGGATGAAGCTCAGAGACCAGTTCAGCCAGCGACGGCGGTTTAGTCAGGGGCAGAGGCATGCCGCCCAGTTCTTTGATGATTACTCCCTGGTAATTGCTATCCTGATCGTACGCGAGATACTGCTTGTAGATTTTCGGCAACTGAGAATCCAGCACCGTTGCTTGCAAGAAACCCGCGTATTTCCCCTTTTTATCCGACAGGATGAAGCGCCTTTGCATATCGTTCCACAACGCGGTCCCAATGATTTTACCAGTGCTCTGGTTCACAAGGGAGTACCCGTCAGGAGACTGCATGCTTCGTCTGAGATTGAAGCTTTGTTCAAAGATAGGCTTGTCTTCCTGATCCAAAGAGGCTGCCAGGCATGCGTTCCCGAGACCAGTA
>JAZDGK010000202.1:0-3532 GCA_043806955.1 Pseudomonadota bacterium
AAATCGCAAACAAGATGGAGTATCCGCTGGAAAATGTCCGGAAGGTCCGGAAGATGATGAAACAACCTATCTCGCTGGAGTTGCCAAACGGGGAGGAGGAGGACAGTCGTCTTGGCGATTTTATAGAAGACAAGAAGAGTATGTCGCCTTCGGATGCCACGATCAGTAGGGATATGGCGGAACAGACACGGAAGATCCTGTCGACCCTGACGCCGCGGGAGGAAAAGATTCTCCGTCTGCGTTTCGGGATCAGCGAGCGCGGGAATTTTTTGGCGGAAGAATCCCGGGAATCTCTGGAATTTAGCCGGGAAAGGGCGAGACGGATCGAATCTGGCGCGACACGGAAGTTGAGAAATCCGTTGCAGCGGCGTATTCTGAAACCACTTCTAGAATAAAAATATTGATGTTTGTCTTTTCCTCCTGTCCTTCCGATACAGGGGCCTTCCATCCTTGTCGTGTCTGTAATTTTCTCTCCATTTTCATAGTCCTCCACCCTTACGGTTCTGACCCCTCTCGAAGCCGTAAATTTCTTCAGCACCGATGCATAATATCCATTGACAAGCAAAAACCGCCCCCCTATACTTTGACCGTTAGGAGCAATACCTTATCCAAGCTCTTGACAATATTTTCGAATCATCATGGTGATACAAAAGGTTTTCGCGGTATTGGCGTCTGAAAACACTTATAACAAGGAAAGGAGAAGTACATGCCCACATACTAATATGAATGCCAGGGCTGTAAAAAGAAATTTACGCTCATTCAGAGCATTTCCGAGCATGGCAAGACCAAAGCTTCGTGTCCGAAATGTAAAAGTGCAAAGGTGAAGCAGAGCATCTCCGTCTTTACGAGCAAGACCAGCCGGAAGAGCTGAGAGGCAACAGATATTCGCCTGTTTATGTATCTCCATTCCGGCGCGGATACGGTCCCTCTTCCTTTGCCTGAAAAAAGTTCACGGCTGGTTTGAGCCTCTTTTTGATGGTGATTTTTCGGATGATCGAGGGTGTTTGTAACTTCCTGTTATCCACAAATCGTCAACATCGGCAAAAATGCTGGATTTCATATCGTTATCAATGATGTCATTCCCTCGATAATTATGATATGAGAGAACCGTTTCGTATGGGGCTGGGGCCAACGGATACACGGTGAGATATTGTGGCACCGCCGGAAAACCAGGCGGTAACGGAGAAAACAAACATCAACCTGTATATCGGGGGAAACCGGTCTACTCGACTCAATTCAATTCAATTCTTTGAATTGCTGAACGAACTGCCGCCGGATGGAGTATTCAATCATGAACAATAAAAATGATAACGGGATACCGCTGCGCATTCTGCATATCGAAGATTCTCCCCGGGATGCCGAGATCATACGGGAATGGCAGAGGGGACGCGGTTCTGTGTAACCTTCCCCGGAACATCAGGGAATAGAGAGGAACTGAATCAATGATTCGAACAGAGAGGATTTCCATGAACCTGTCCGTTCGTAATACATTCGCACGGATCTGGATCGCAGCACTGGTTTCGCTCCTACTTGGACTGACAGCGATTGATTCCCTGGCCGCCGGGCAGGAACCAAAATGGGTGTTCATCCTCAACTCGTTTAACCGCGGCTACACATGGACAGACAATATGCTGCGCGGGATTGACGATGCTTTCGACAACTCGGGCATCAAGGTTGAGACGTATATCACCTTCATGGACATGAAGCGGATACCCCCTACCCCGCAGTATTTCTCAAAGCTTAAAGAGCTGATTAAAGAGGGGTACAAAGGTGTCCGCTTCAATGCAGTTCTTGCCTGTGACAACGACGCACTGGAGTTCATGAGAAAATATCGTGATGAACTCTTTCCGGGGGTGCCGGTTGTTTTCTCTTCCATCAACGATTTTGACGAGCGGATGCTGGAGGGACGAAGAGATCTCACCGGAACAAGCGAGAACACCGATTACACCGGTGCCATCAGGATTGCACTCAAACTCCGCCCCGTGACAAAAAACATCGTCGTCGTGACCGACAACACCACAACCGGAAAGGCGCACCGCTCCGCAGTTGAGAAAATCCGTCCCGATTTCCCGCAAAGCCTAGGCTTCACATACATCTCTCTTGCCGATCTGACACTGGACGAACTTGCCCAAAAGCTGTCGCAGCTGAACAAAGACAGTATCGTGCTTCTGCTCCAGCATTTTGTCGACAGGAACGGTACCACCTACACAGTCCAGCAGAGTACGCCTCTTCTTACAAAAAGCTCATCCGTGCCGGTTTTCGTGCTGACAGATATCCGCATGGGACTGGGAGCGTTAGGGGGACATCTGGTACGCGGCTATCATCACGGCGAAGCCGCCGCGCAAATGGTTGTGAAAATACTAAGGGGTACCGATGTCAAGGCGATTCCTGTGCTCCTTGACAGCCCGAACAGGTACATGTTCGATTACGGCGTGATGCAGCGTTTTAAAATTTCGGAGAGCGACCTCCCCCAAGGGAGCATCCTGATCAACAAACCGGTTTCGGTGCTGGAGACATATAAAAAAGAGCTGCTTTCCGTCCTTGTCGTTTTCATAGCCCTGTGCGGGATTCTTGTCTACTCGCTGTTTGAAATTAGGAGACGCAGGAGAATCGAGACGGCGCTTCGCGTGCGCGAGGAGAAAATCGAAAAGTTGGCAAACGAGCAGCGGCTTATCCTGAACTGCATGCCCATTGGCGTGAGTTTTCTCAAAGATCGAAGTGTACTGTATCGCAACGCTGCCTTCGACTTTATTCTTGGCTACGAGATCGGAACAACGAAAGGCATGAATACTTCTGCGTTCTATGCCGACAGCGAAACATATGAGCGTATAGGAAAAGAAGGATATGCGGCGATTGCCAACGGTGGAATTTACACTGTAGAGACGGTAATGAAAAAGAAGGACGGCTCACAATTCTTTTGCAGCATAGTGGGCCAGGCTGTGAATGCGGGAAAGCCGGAAGATGGTGCCATCTGGATGATTCAGGACATCACCGACCGCAAGCGGATGGAGGAAGCCTATAAAGACAGCGAATTCAAGTATCGCTCGCTCATAGAGCATTCGAGCGACGTCGTGTTTTGCGTCGATCGAAACGGGGAGTACAAATTCGTGAACCAGGTATTCGCCTCGACATTCGGCAAGACGCCCGACTATTTTCTGGGAAAAACATTCTGGGACATATACTCGAAGGAGCATGCAGACTACCGTCAGGCGGCAAGCAGCAGGGTCTTCGCGACGGGCGAAAGCCAGTCAGTGGAAGTTGTTGTGCCTCTGCCCGACAGGACCCTGTATTTCATCGCGAAAGCGAATCCGGTGAGAGATGAAACGGGGAAAGTGGTGTTGAACCTTACCCACGCCACCGACATCACCGAGCGCAAGAAGGCGGAGGAGGTGCTGCGCGACGCGCACTGGCGGCTGGAGAGCATCATCGAAGGCACCCATGTCGGCACCTGGGAACGGAACGTCCAGACTGGGGAAACGGTCTTCAGCGAGGTATGGGCGCAGATCATCGGCTATACGCTCGATGAGTTGGC